>NZ_CP036261.1:5542877-5865032 GCF_007741475.1 Rosistilla ulvae
AGCGACACACATGGGTAGGAACGATGTGGCCATTCATCGAACAGACTGCGTTGTTCGATCAATACGATTGGGCGTTGGCATTTCATGTT
Source organism: Rosistilla ulvae (assembly GCF_007741475.1). NCBI lineage: Bacteria > Pseudomonadati > Planctomycetota > Planctomycetia > Pirellulales > Pirellulaceae > Rosistilla > Rosistilla ulvae. Next base: position 5,542,967 of record NZ_CP036261.1, read on the forward strand.
GCCCCGAATTGCGTTCAGAATTCGTTGACCGGCGTGATCACCGCGGAGGTCCCCGCCTACTATTGCCCCAGCAATCCCGGAGCGAAACAGTGGCAAGGGGATGCTTATTGGCGCGCCCGCGTTCACTACGCTTTGAACTTTGGCAACGGTACCGTGAGAACGCCTGTCGAAACGACCCAAGCTCCCTTTGGATTCAAGGGTGGCAATGCAGCACGCCCGTTCACCCCTAAGATGAGCACATTTATCGATGGAACATCGAACACGCTTCTTTTGTCGGAGCTGTTGGTTCCCGTTTCGGATGCGAGCAACGACTCGCGAGGAGATGGATTCAACGACGACCTAAGCTACGGCTCGTTTGCATTTACGACGCGCAGCACACCCAACAGCTCACTTGCCGATGCGATTGCGAATTGCCCGTCTGGCGGATCGACGATCCGAAACGCCCCATGTGTCACGCAAACGGCGGGTGCCAGCATCTCGGCTCGCAGCCAACATCCCGGTGGGGTCACGGTAACTCTTGCCGACGGCTCGGTCCGGTTTGTTGGACAGACGATCGATCTCGCCATATGGCAGGCGTTGGGAACATCCAGTGGCGGCGAAGTGCTGGGTGATTTTTAGCAATTCATCGTCGGAAAGCTTTTCGAGCTGGCGGCGGTGTATCGCTCGCTCATCAGCCCCTAAAGCTCGCTCGCCAAAATCTTGATACCGAATCGGTGTTCGCGTCGGTTCGGTGCGATCTCTACAAGAATACAGGAATGCAACTTCAATGTTCTCTCGCTACGCTTCTGTCTCGCTTTATTTGCTCGCACTGTTCGTATTGGGCTGCGGGCCTTCGACAAGTACTCCAAGTGTGCGCCTGGGAGGAACAGTCACACTCGATGGACAGCCCCTGGAGTCGGGGCAAATTTCGTTTATCCCCAGCGACGGGAAAGGCAATTCTTCGGGTGCCACGGTCTCCGCCGGCAGCTTTGATGCCGAAGTCTTTCCAGGCGAGATGCGAGTGGAAATCATCTCGCCCCAAGTGACAGGCACGCGGAAGGTCTACGACACGCCCGACAGCCCCACCGAAGATGTCACGGAAGAACAGATCCCGACGCGTTACAACACCAACAGCACGTTGACAGTGGATGCGGTCTTAGGAGAAGACAAAACCGATCTCCAATTTGCCCTGACGTCAGGAAAGGAATAGAGATCTGCGCAAAGCACGATCTCAATAGAAACACCTAACGTTTCCAAACATGTGCTAGAACCGGGAAAGACTCGCTTCGCGGCATGCGACTCCGTGCTAGCTGGAAGGAAGCCGTTCTAGACGCCATTGGTGCCGGTTCCCCCATGACTTGACCGTGCAATTGCCATTGCCCCGACGCCCACGGGGTGCTGCAAAAGAAGGGCGTCGGGTGAAAACGTTTTAACGACTACTTGGAATAGAACGCGTAGTTCGGGTTGTTGGGATCGAAGTCGGCGTCCGTTAGGCCCACGTTTAACTTGACGTTAAGGTAGGTGTATTCTTCGTTGATCTGTGGCTTTTGTCCCGGCGTCTTGGGCCAGCCATAGGCAACATAGCGAACCGGAATATTCATCTGGTCGTCGATGAAGATCTGCCCCAGACTGAAATCGAACTCGGGCCGGTACTCGGGATGCGTGACTTGGATCACGCTGCAATCGCGACCGTTGATCTTGGCGTTCTTGCGGAACTCCACTTTGACGTCTTTGTGCTGCCGATCCTGCTCGCCGCGCTCGATCAACTTTAAGACCAAGTTCTCGATCCCGATCTCGGTCAGCGGATACTTCTGCCCACGCATCGCAAACGCACCTTCGGGCTTCAGCCAGACCGTCGGCAAGAAGCGTCCTTTGAAGCCTCCTTCGTGAGCGACCATCTTGTTGTCGTTCTGTTGTTCGACATAGATGACTTCGCGTCCCTTGACGGTCGCTGGTTTCAGGAAGGCCAAGTAGACGCTAAAGGGAACGACAACGCGTCCATCTTCGACCCGGCGGTTGCGGACCTTAATGAACATGTATTCGTAGTCGCTGACCGTATTGCCGACCAGTTCGCGTTTGACCAACGTCGCGGTGTAATCGCTGATGTTGGTGCGGATCTCATGAAGACCTTCGTGAGCGATTCGCAACGCTTCATCCAACGGATGCACCGCGGGAGTGATGCTGTTGTTCGCCGCGATCCGAAAGACCGGCTCTTGAAACTTGCCCTGCGGAGCTTGAGCGAACGCAGAACTGGTGGCGCCAGCAGAAGCTGCGGCGAGCATCGATAAGACTTGTCGTCGTGAATGATTCATAGCAGGCCATCCTCCGTGTTAGGCCGACGTCCATTGATAAGCGTAGGTGCTATCAATATCGCCCTGAAACGCTCAACGATCCAAACTCTTCGATTGGCAAAGCACAGCCACTATAGACGTTAGATTAGGGCAGCCCCGCAAATCTCTCAGACCTCCCACACGGCGGCGTCAGCAGCCGGTGGAGCGCGAAACCATACCGATCGTAACGTTCACGTCGACGTCCGCCTATCCCGATTCCTACAACCGTTACATTTGGCCTGGATTAATCGACTTGCCCTGTCGATACCTGAATTGGCTAAACAGACGTGAGGGCGATATGCCTCCGCGGAAGAATCGCAGATCGAATCAAACGTGGAGCGGAGATGAACGGGGCAGTGAAATGGCTAAAAATTCTTTCGCTTGCTAGCATCTTCGTTTGCAGCACCGCCGGCGTCGTCGCTGCCCAATCCCCCTTCGATCGCCAAGGCTCCGAATATTCCATCGATCCTGCCGGGCTGGGAATCTGGAATGCTAGCCCCACGCCGCACCTGGTCATCCGCTCGCCCCAGAAGTCTTCGGGCTTGCACGCCAAGTCGGCGACGATCCCTCAGGCGGTTGCCGTCCCGGTCTGGAAACAGCCCTACGCCTACGGATATTTCGGAGCCGAACCGCGCCGCCATCCCTACCGCAGCTTCGGACATCAGCAGGCATTTACCGAATGGCGTTGGCGATAAGCCGCCATCATCCCGCCGGTCCGCAGCACTTCCGCTGTTGGAACGAGCTTCCCCCCCCCCCGCGTTCTTGGCGCCGATCATCGATCGATCATTGTTGAGCGTCGCGGAATCCAAGCAGTTCGATCCAGTGGCCATCGGGATCGGGTAGGAAGACCTGCATTCCACCGTCGGGACGAATCTGGCGAGGCTTGTGATCGGCCCCGATCCGCTGCAAATGAGCTTCCCAGGCGTCGAGATCATCGACCTTCAGGGCCAAATGATTCCCACGACTGGCCGAATGGACAGCGCTGTCGCGATCGCCGATCAGATGCAATTCCTGGTCATCGCCCAGGCGGAACCAAGCCCCTGGAAAATCGAACGCCGGCCTCGGCAGAGGCTCCAATTGCAAGACGTCTCGGTAGAACGCAACACTGATGGAAACGTCGGCGACGTGCAGGGCGATATGATTAAGTTGCAGGACTTTCATGCTTCAGCAGTTTGTTCGGCGGGCGGAAAGATTCGATCGGCGGAAGCTCATTTTGCAGAACTCGCCCGGTCGCACAACCTCCACGCCAGCGGATGCCTACATAACGAAGCGTTCTAAAAATCGAACGGCTTGCCAAGCATCGCTTCCCACTGCTGTCGCTGATCGGGAGTTAAGATCTCGGTGATCTGTCGAGCGATCTCGGCATCTTCGTCGCTGATCTTGCCGCGGCCATAACTGCGGCTGAGTCCTTCGACCAACTTTGCAGTCGCTTCGCGTTGGGTTGAATCCAATTCCAACGCCTGGGCAAAATCGTCCATCGCGATCGCGCGGAGACCGCGTCGCTGCAACCACAGTTCTTGCAACCGCTTGTATTGCTTGGGAGCCAGGATCGCCGAAAGCAATCGCTCGGCAACGACTTGGGACTGGGCCGAGACCTGTTCGGGCGAAGGCAGATCATCGCTTGGCGACTTGTCGCGGCGGGCGTTGCGATATTCGGAAAACAGGTCGGCTTGCAACGCAAAGACCAGTTCGGCAGTTTCCCGCGACAGATTCAATTCCGCTTGCACTTCGGGAATTCGAAACAATGACATCATGCCACTGTTAAAAAAACGGAGCATCCCACCGCCACCACGCGTCGGAGTCTCCCGCTGAGCAACGGCAGGAGTCGCAAGGAGACTTAAAAACAACAACAGCAGCAAAGCCCCAGACGTGTTCGACTTCATATGGACGGGATTCCTGGTGGTGATTTTTCGCTATACGTTTGCCCCACGCTATCGGACAGTTCGCGGGGACGGAGCAGGACGATTTGTCGACGGGCTGCCGCGATGAAGCCCGCCGCCTTCAATTGCCCCAATACAATCGTAACCGATTCTCGCGTGCTACCGATCAAATTGGCGAGTTCTTGATGGGACAATTTGATCCGCAATCGAACTCCCACCTCCGCGGGAACACCAAACTGATCGGCCAAGTCCAACAGCAGATGCACCAAACGCTCGCGATTCGATTGGAACAACAGGTTTCGCAACCGGCGCTGAATCCGCTGGCGCCGCAGCCCCACCAATTTCGTAATCCCGACGGCAAAGCCGTTGGCGTGGGACATCAAGTTTAGCAGCTCGTCGGCGGGCATCTTCACGACCGTCGCAGCGCTGACGACTTCGACAAATTCATCGCGTTGCGATGGATCGAACAGGGCCAGTTCACCGAACAACTCACCGGGTTCGATAAAAGCGAGCGTCGATTGTTTGCCATCGGGAGTCGCGTGGCAGACTTTGACCAACCCACCGGTCAAGAAGAAGACGCTGTCGGCCGCGTCGTAGGGTAGATAGACAAGGCTGCGAACGGCAAACGAACGGATACGGCTGCACGCTTCCAGTCGCCGGATCTGCTCTGGCTGCAAGTCGGCAAATAGCTCGCACGATTTCAGATGCCAAACTTTTTCAGCCACGCCGAGAGCCCTTTGGTTTTGTCGTCAAACTCAACCCGAGCGTAACATATTCTGCACCGACTCTAAGACCTGCTTGGCCGGAATATTGCGATTCCCAATCGAAAACGCTTTGCCCTTTTCGACATCGCCAGCGATCCGACGCGTTGCCGCGATCACCGCGCTGTGACTGCGTTGGCCAAAATATTTGCCGATATCGCCGTAGGTTGCCCCGGTATGTTCGCGAGCCAAATACATCGCTAGCATCCGAGCCTGGCTGACATTGCGGCTTTGTCCTTTCGACTGCAACGCGTCCTTGGGCAATCCCATCGTGTTGCAGACCGCGGTTTGGATATCGGCAAACCCATACGACGAACTGCCGATCGAAATCAGATCGCTCAGGATCTCGGTGATCTGATCATAGGTAACCGGTTCGTCGTGCATGCTGACGAGCGCTTTTAGGCGACACGCGATTCCCGAGACGACTCGGCCATCGCCACAAACGTTGCCAGCGATATCCGCGAGCATCTGATGATCGATTCCCAGATCTTCGGCTTCGCACAATTGCTGAAGCATCTGCGTTCGCATCTCGTGATCCAACGGGGTCATCGAGCAGACCATTCCCCCAGCCATTCGGCCAGCGAGGTCCTGCCCCAAACCGGGAATCTCCATCGGGGGCCGGTCGGCCGCGAAGACCAACTGCTTCCCTGCTCGTACGATCGAATCGATCGTGTACAACATTTCACGCGATGTCGCCCGCTTGCCCGGCAGGAATTGAACCTCATCGATCAGCAACGCATCGACGTCGCGATAACGTCGACGGAAGCCGGGCAGACCGCTGCCGGTAACCGAACCGATAAAGTCGTTGGTGAATTCTTCGGCGGTCATCGAGATCACGCGTCGCAAGCGATGGCGGCGACGCAGTTCGGTGGCGACGACATCCATCAATTGCGTCTTGCCCGTGCCGTGAGTGCCCCACAGGAACAGCGGCGAAGCGGAGCCGGGCGTATCGCAGATCATCCGCGCCGCGGTGGCAGCCAGTTTGTTCGATTTGCCAACGACGATCTGATCCCATGACGCGACGCGACGTCGGCGAGCGGGCAACGGATCATCGCTGCCCGTGGTTTGAAACGACGAGACTTGCAACAACGGTTGAACGTTATCGACCGGCGGTTCGCTGCGAGCGCGTCGACGCGGTGCGGCAGCACGCTTGGGAGGATCGTCGGCATCATCGACAGCCGCGCTGTCGGTGGATGTTGTTTCGGCAGGGTCCGCCTGGACAGCGGTTTCCGCCGCCGCAGGTTCGGGCTTGCTAGCAGCCAGCTGCAGCGAAACGCCAACGCCTTCGCCACAGATATCCGCAACCGCTTGCCGCAGGTCGCCCATATAACGCGAACCGATCCGATCCAACGCAAATTGAGCCGCGACATCCACGATTACATCGCGACCAGCGCGACGACATTGGGTGATCTGGCCGAACCACATTCGGAAACAATCACGCCCCAAACGATTTATCAGTGCATCCTGTAATTCACCGGTGAGATCCTTCGCACCTGCCGTTTCCGTTACCGACATTCCGAGGACTTACTCTCCATCATGGATAGCCAAATAAACAACCCTGTCCGATGCTTCACCTTGCGCAAGCCTAGCAGGTCGAGTGACCCAGGCAGATAGCCATCCTTGATGACATCCGTCCTCCAGACGCGAGCTTACGCGATTTCCATCGGTTTCGCTTTGATGGGGCGATTGTAGGTTAGCTAGCATTCTCTTCAAGTCTTCCGCACAGCTTTTCCAAACGTTCCCTACCTGCCCCCCAAAAACCAGTCGGAAACGGACATTTCACCGTTTCCAAAACTTGTTTTCGACGCCGAACCCCTATCATCGCGATGTGGATAAAATGTCAACAATGAATCTGTCTTCGAGTGGCTAGAAAGCGACCGAAAGATAGCCTGAAGGCACCACATGAACGGCCTTTCGAACCTGGGCAAGATAGACCAGATAGCGCCGGTGCACGTGCGGGGTATGGGCCGCAATTCAGTGATTTGCGGGCAGAGAAGATTGTACCGCGCGGGCGGTTCAAGCGGGATCCCGGCGCGTCGCAAAACGCTTCGCCGAGTCGCCCGAGAGCGATGTCACGGACATCAACCTTCCGTCATGATTGATGTCGCGCGAACCGATGTTTGGAGATGGCATCCCGTTCCGCTGACGCGGCATCCATGCGATCTGCGGCCATTCCGCAGATCGGGGCGATCAGCAGGCCAGCGGCAATATTTATCGAACCGGGAAACCTTCGCTCTGCGGACCTTAAAGGTCCGTCAGATCAGATAACCTTGACGTTTTCAGCGCAAGGACCCTTAGGGCCGTTGCCTTCTTCGAACGAAACGCGTTGTCCTTCACGCAGGTCGTCAAACCGTACTCCATCCAATGCGGAGGAATGGAAAAACAAGTCCTTCGCGCCTCCAGTGTCGATAAATCCGAACCCTTTGTCGGTTACACGTTTGATTGTGCCTTCAGCCATCAGTCGATTCCTGTACCAAGTTTAAATTCGCAGCACATCCCGAAAACAAAAGCGGATTCGGTAAATTGCCACCAGCTGGCCATCATATCGGACGATCATGCCCGATGCGATGGTATGTCCGCAGGAATCCAATCGGAACGAATAATTCCGATAGCGCCGATGACTCGGACTCGCCCTAGATTCTCCAATTTAAGGACTGACCAAAACCGATTGGTTGGGACGCGCGCCCGTTTCCGCCGCTGGAGCTGCCTGGGTTTGCGCCGTCGGGGACGGAGCGAGCTCTTCGGCTTTCTCCAACGTCCATTTCTCCCCCGCCAACAACTCCAGCCCCTTCCAACTGAGCCCCTCGTCGAAAAAGATCGACGCCAGGTTGTCGCCGTTGACTTCCGATTTGCCCCACGACGTCTGAACCAACAAATTGGTGATGTCGACCCGACCGGTGATGATGTCGCCGTTGTGCAGCACGACGGTGGTCGTCTCCGATTCATCCCGCGCCATGCGAATGCCGAGCACTTCGGTCAGCGGCATCTTGGCGATTCCAAACGCGGTGATCACCTCCAAATCGTCAGTGTCCAACAGCGAGCCGTTGAAATCGCGAACATCATCGCGCAGCTCTATCACCACAGGGAGCGGTTGCACCTGAGGCTTTGCATCGGCAACACGCAACCGCGATTCGGGTTCCGCGACAGGAACGATCCCCTGGGCGCTCAAGATCGAGGTTGAAAACAACGCTAGCGCACAGCCAATCAAAACGCGATGGATCATCGGGCAAAGCCTCTCTGGGGTCCGTCAGTATGAAATGGGAATAGCAGCCGCAAGAATTGCCAGTTGTTCGACAGATGCGACGAAGAGAGTCGCAGAATAACAGTCTGAGACAGCTGGAGCAATCAGGCAAAACAGAAAAGATAGCGAAGGACGTTCGGCCGTCACGCCCCAATTCTAGCTCGAGGCCCAATCGCGCCGTCGTCCCCGAACGCCTCGAAAAATCGAGGCGTAAAAGTCTGACACCCTATCCTCGCAACAGCAACGCAATCAAACGTTGCTGCTGCATCGCAGCCGAGATTTCAGCGACCGGGAATCAGCCGACCAGTCGAGCGATGTCGTTGTAGAACGCAAAGGCCATCAGCCCCAACAACATCAGCACACCCACCATCGTCAGGCGAGCTTGCCACTCTTCGTCGACCGGACGGCCGAGGACCGCTTCGGCGATCAAAAAGACCATGTGTCCACCATCCAACGCGGGGATCGGCAAGAAGTTGAGGATCGCCAGATTGATGCTCAAGAAGGTCAAGAACATCAGCAAACGAGGAATCCCTTCGGCTGCATGCGAACCGGCGATCGTGAAGATCGCTACCGGGCCGCCCAACAGATCCGCTTTCAAACGCCCCGTCACCAACATCTTCAAAAACCGGAGCACACCTTTTCCGCGATGGACCGCTTCGTTGTAGCCCAGGCTGACGGCGGCGGCCAACGAATCGGCGCGATGGATCCGTTTAACGGTTTCAAACCGTAGGCCCCGTTCGGCCCAAAACTGATCCGATTCCACTTTCAATTTGACAACCGTGTCGATGACTTTCCCATCGGCCGCATCCCCCTTGGCTCCCAAGACGCGAATCTCGGTGCCGACGGGCAACATCTGCAGATTGGCGACCAACATCGGGATCGTGTAAAAATCGTCGACGTCCCAGGAATCGCTGAGCAATTTCTGCGGGATAAATCCGCTGAGTTCTTTCTTTTGTTCGTCGTCGGCCCACGAAACGGTGACTCGTGTGATCTGGTCGCCCGGTTCAAAGGCAGCGGCCAACGGGCCCGCCGCATCGACGCTCGCCAGATGGTTCGAAGCGCTGTAGGCGATGCCGTAGCGATCCAATGCCAAATCGATACCGCTCGCTTCGGGCAACGAACTGACAGCGTCCGGCGCGACGGTAAACGTCAGCTCCTCCGATTCGCCATCGTCGTTGGTTCGTTGAACCACGATCTCGACGGCCGAATCGGTTTGATACGCCAGCTCGCGAAGCGCGAAGGCAGAGAGTTGATCTTTGCCATCAAATTTGACGATCTGGTCGCCAACTTTCAGCCCCGCCTTCTCGGCGTTACCACCTTGAACCACTCCCGTGATCGGCCCGACAGCAAACGTGCCTCCCAAAGATTTCAGGTTTTGCGGCGGCAGCGTGATCTTTTTCTGCGAATCATCGGCCAACAGGAACGTCAACTCGATCGGTTCGGACTCCTTCAATCGCATCTCTTCGACGATCGGTGTCAGGTAGATCTCGTCGCCGTTTTTGGGCAACGCCTTGCCGTTCATCTCGATCACTTGCGCCGACTTCAGGCTGCCATCGACCACTTCCGCCGCAGCGCTATTGGGATAGCTGACGATATCGGGGGCCAATGTGGTCGACATCTGAGGGACGACACCAATCGCGACAGCCGTCTTTTTGGGATCGTACCGCAGCGTCGGAATCAATTGATACGACGTATCTTCGCCATCTTTGCGGACGGTAAAGGCGACCGGTTTGGTTTTGTCGTTCAGCCCCTGTTCGAGGATCTCCGACCGCATGTCGCGGAACTGCAATTGATCGTTATTTTCGATCGTACCGACCGAAACGACCTGCGAGCCTGGCTGGATGCCCGCCAACCAAGCGGGATCGCCCGGTTGCGTCGAGCCGACGATCGCAGGCGTATAAGGAACGCCGTACCAGAACGCGGCGGCGGCGAACATCACCGCGGTGATCACGTTAACGATCACCCCGGCGCTGATGATGAACATCCGCTGCAGAACGCTTTTGGCTTGAAAACTGCGTGGATCCAACGTGTACTGCGGCACCGTCTCATCCCCAGGGGTCGCGTCTTCATTGCTGACGCGAATCCTCTCGTTCTCTTCAGCCGCTTTTCGCGGATCGTCATCCTGGCCGAGCATCTTGACGTAACCACCCAGCGGGATGATGCCGAGACCATATTCGGTTTCGCCCCAGGTAAATTTCCCCAGCGTTCGCGGCAGTTTGATCGGCCCGATGTTGATCGGCACATCGAAGCCCACGTAAAACTTTTCACACTTCACGCCACAGCTTTTGGCGGCGACGAAGTGCCCAAGTTCGTGGACAAAGATGACCAAGCCGATGCCGATAGCGACCTTTGCCCACAGCCCCACCTTTGTCAGGAGGACCATCAGCAAAGACGGGTCGGTATCCGCCAGAAGTTCGATTATGCCTGCATTCCACAGCTCCACCGCTGCACCTCCGCGCGCGCCCAACGATCCAGCTGCAAAAGCCGCTGTAACGTGGGATCACTTTCATGTTGATGATTTTCGAGTGCCATACGACATGCTGGCACAATATCAGTAAACCGGATCTGCCCGTCGAGAAACAGGGCAACCGCTTGTTCATTTGCTGCGTTAACGACCGACCCAGCCGTTCCGCCAACGCGGGCGACTTCAAAGGCCAGTTTTAAGGCGGGGAACCGATCGTGATCGACAGGTTCCAGCGTCAGATCCCAGGCCCGCGACCGATCCAACGGGGGGGCGATGCAGGGCATCCGTTCAGGATACGTCAACGCATATTGAATTGGCAAACGCATATCGGGGGGACTCAATTGAGCCAGAATCGACCCGTCCTCGAATTCGACCATCGAATGGATGATCGATTGCGGATGCACGACGACCTCGATCTTCTCTGCCGGGATATCGAACAGCCAACGGGCTTCGATGACTTCCAGCCCCTTATTCATCATCGTCGCCGAATCGATGGAGATCTTTCGCCCCATGTTCCATGTGGGATGCTTCAGCGCATCATCGATCGATGCGTTGCGCATCTGAGCCGTCGTCCAGGTCCGAAACGGGCCACCGCTGCTGGTCAGGATCAATTTCCGAACGCTCTTCTTCCCTTCAGCGAGCGTTCCGCCCCCCGTCGTCATGCATTGAAAGATCGCCGAATGTTCGCTGTCGACCGGCAACAATTCGCCACCGTTTTTCCGCATCGCGTGGACCAGAGGCCCGCCGACAACCAAGGCTTCCTTATTTGCTAGCGCCACCCGTTTGCCAGCTTCCAAAGCCGCCAGGGTGCTTTCGAGTCCGGCTCGACCAACGATTGCCGCCATCACGACATCGACTTCCGGTGCAACAGCCATTTCGACCAAGGCATCGGGTCCGGTCAGCAGACGCGTCCCGCGGGGGAGATCGAGCGATTTGGGATCGGCGTCGCTGGTCAGCGCCGCAACGGCGGGAGTGTCTTGGCGAGCGATCTGGCCGAGTTCATCGACGCGCGAGTGCCCCGAGACTCCCCAAACTGCCCAGGGGTCTCCTAGCGAGCGAACCACATCCAAGGTCGCTCGCCCGATGCTGCCGGTTGCGCCAAGGATAGCGACATTCCGAGTTGATACGGCCATCAATGCGTTCAATAGGGAAAAGAAACGTCGCTGGTGGGCAGGAAACTTCCCCGCCTATGTAGTATGAACGATTACGGGGGTTGTCGATTGCCACCTGGGGCCAAACAATCAAACGTTGATTCGAGACACGCCCGCAATGAAGGGATTCTAGGATCGTGCCGGTTCTGCCGCAACCCAAGCCCTTCAAACGAGATACGTCCACCACACGCAAAGGTGCATCAAAACTTCGATGAGTGACAATCGTAAAGAGAACAAAGACGAAGAAAACCGCGGTGGCGGAGCAGTCCTGTGGTTGCTGCTTGCGGTAACGGCAACGGTTGTGGCCTGTGCCTATCTCGTCAACAGCACGCAGTACGCGATCCGTTATTCCGACCTGGTCGAATTGGTCCAATCGACGCAGTACGCGGAAAAAAATTCGCTCGCCCTCGTCGATGCCCCCGACAAACAGAGCCGCTTGGTCGTCGCACTAGTCCGCGATCCCAAACAGCGTGGCGAGTACAGCAAGCCGCATAACATCAGCCTGGCCCAAAACGTGATCACGGGCGAGGTCTTCTATCGCCCGTACAAAGATGGCGAACCGGTTGGCGAGCCGAAAGAGGTCAGTTTCAAGACGATCCGATCGGCCCTGAACACCGACGAAGAGCAGCGTCTGACGGCGATGCTCAACGACGCCAACATCTCTTGGGGACACAGCGAACGGTCGGACCTCGTCTCCGATTGGGGGCCTCCGCTGCTGATGATTGGCGTGATCATCGCGTTGACAGTCTTTATGTTCCGCAAGATTGGCGGCGTCGGTTCGCCGATGTCCTTCGGCCGCAGCAAAGGCAAATTGTACGCTCAAGAAGATCTGGCGATCACGTTTAAGGATGTCGCCGGAATCGATGAAGCTGTCGAAGAAGTCAGCGAGGTTGTCGATTTCCTTAAACACAGCGACAAGTATCAAAAATTGGGAGGCCGGATTCCCAAGGGAGTCCTGTTGGTCGGACCTCCCGGGACAGGCAAGACGATGCTGGCCAAGGCGATCGCCGGCGAAGCGGGGGTTCCGTTCTTCGGCCTCTCGGGCAGCGATTTTGTCGAGATGTTCGTCGGCGTTGGTGCGGCTCGCGTTCGCGATATGTTCCAACAAGCCGCCAGCCGCGCCCCGTGCATCATCTTCATCGATGAAATGGACGCCTTGGGCAAGAGCCGTGGCAACAACATGATGGGAGGCCACGACGAACGCGAACAAACGCTGAACGCGCTGCTGGTCGAGATGGATGGTTTCGACAGCAACACCAGCGTGATCGTGATCGCGGCAACCAACCGTCCCGAAACGCTCGACCCCGCATTGATGCGACCGGGCCGATTCGATCGGCATGTATTGGTCGACCGCCCCGACATCGGCGGCCGCGAAAAGATCCTCAAGGTTCACGTCAAGAACGTCAAACTGGATGAAGACGTCGATCTCAAGGGGATCGCATCGATCACCAGCGGTTTCGTCGGTGCCGATCTCGCCAACCTGGTCAATGAAGCGGCATTGTTGGCCGCCCGCGCAGGGAAGACATCGGTGGGGATGTTTGAATTCAACGAAGGTGTCGAACGGGTCACCGCCGGTTTGGAAAAGAAGAACCGTGTGATGGATCAGGACGAAAAGATCCGGGTCGCGTATCACGAAGCGGGACACGCGTTGGTGGCCTGCAGCCTGCCCGACACGCATCGCGTTCACAAGGTTTCGATCATCCCGCGTGGCCTCGCCGCACTCGGATATACGATGCAGCGGCCCGAAGGGGATCGATATCTGATGACTCAAGGGGAACTGGAGAGTCAGATCAAGGTCTTGTTAGGCGGCACGTTGACCGAAGAGATGGTTTTCTCCGACATCAGCACCGGTGCCCAAAACGACCTGGAACGGGCCACGCAAACGGCTCGGTCGATGGTCATGGATTATGGCATGAGTCGGTTGGGGCGGATCAATTTCCGGCAAACCAATCAGTCGGCGTTTCTGGCCACTGGGGGCGAAGGAAATTACGCTCGAATGCACAGCGAGCAGACGGCTCGCGAGATCGATGAAGAGGTCAAGCGGATCATCAACGAAGCGTTGCGTGCGACGAACGAGATCTTGGCCATTCGCCGCGATGCGCTCGAAGCGATCACCCATCGGTTGCTGGAAATCGAATCGATGGACGGCGATGAATTGCTGAGCATCATCGAAGCGCATTCGCCCAGCCCACGCGTCGTCCCAGGTACATCGGCGCCGCGTCGCGATCGCCCCGGAACCGGCGGAGCGTCGGAGATCACCCCCAAGGGCGATTCGCAAAGCGGTTGAATCGTCAGGGTGATTCGTTAGGGCAATTCGCTGACCGCGAGTTGCCCAGCGGATGCCGTTATTCGCTGTCGGTCAATTCGCGGACAAACGTCACGTCCGGCTTGAAGCGCGCTTTGACTTTGCAGAATTCAGCGACGTAGCGCTGCACCGTTTTCTGTTCGGGGACTTTAAATCGATCCCCTTTCTGAAGGATCGGCTTGTATTCGTCCATCTCGCCAAACTGCCGTGTCCCGGCCGCCTGACACGGAAACCAATGCGGAGCGCCGGCCGCATCGTGCAACATAAACTCGGGGTAACAATGCCCGGGGATCCAGACCATTCGCGCGGGAATCCGTTTGGCTCGGCACAACGCGACAAACAGGCTGGTCAATTCTTCGCAATCGCCGTGGCCGTCATCGAGCGCTTCGACAGCCGACTTGATATCCCCTTCGCGATATTCGACATGGTCGCGAACCCAGTCGTAGATTTGTTCGACCTGTTGCCAAGGTGTTTGTTCGGGCGTCGCCTGCAACTCGTTAGCGATCTTGCGGATCTTGCCATGGCGTGGATCGATATAAGGACTGCTCCCTAGAAAGATCCGTTCCTCGCGTTCCAGCTTTTCGGGAACCACTAAATCGTTTGTCTCTCCGACGCCCTTAATTCGCGACTTGGTCACTTCAAAAGTGAACAGCGCATCGGAGGCGGTATTGGGAGGAACGTTGACCATCCGTACCATAACCTGCTTGGCGCCACCCAGCAGATCGCGGGTGTCCCATCGATCGACATACCGGCTGAGATTCTGATCGACAACCTGGACCGATTGCTCGGGCCAATTGGTTGGAACCGGGAACGTTGCGTAGATCTCTTCGCAGATCGATCCGGCACTCATCACTTTGACGCCCACTTGCCACAGCTGTTTTTCCGGCGACAGAAATTCCAGCCGATCTTCAACCGCGGTTGCGGAGGTTTCCTGCGCCGCAACACTTCCACAAAGCATGGCGGTCCCCAGAGCAAGCGCCGATCGGCGCGTGATCGGTTGCCCAATCGCGGATGACTTCAGCGACTTGGCTGCGGCATCGTATGAGTTGTTGTTGGATGAAAAGGGACCGGGATAGAGGGATGAATTCATCGGAGACGCCCATGTTCGCGGTGGGGGGATCAGCGGGTTGCGGCGGCGGCAATTTGTCGACGACCGCTACGCTCCGAACACGCTGTACAACCCGTTTTCAAGGCACGGTCAAGCTGACCGGCTTTCTTTATAGTGATTTGAAGTGCCGCGGTTGTCGAGTCCGATGACAACCGTATCGCACTGCGACTATTTCGCACGGATGGCAATTGCAATCCGGACGAGCTTAGTTAGCTGGTTGTGGCAACTGAGGCACGGGAGCCATATTGTTTCCCGTTCCGTTAGGAACGACATAACCACCGTCGGAGTATTGACCGGGTTGTGGAACACCCTGCGACGACTGCCAACCACCTTGGTAGCCGGAGTCGGAGTAAGGTCCCATCCCGTCGGTCACGACACCAGTGCTATACCCAGAATATGCATCGGTACCGCATCCGCACCCTCCGGTTGCGGCGGGAGCGTAATCGTAAGCCGGACTGGTTGCCGCACCACAAGCAGCACCACAAGGCGCGCCAAGATTGCCACAGAGTCCAGGTCCCATGCCGGCGCAACCCGTTAAGGCGGTCATCGACACAGCTGCTACGAGCATTACAAAACGTGCATTCATTGTTCTCACCTAATCCCAAATCTTGAGTTAAAAACCGTGCAGCTTCTTTAAGCCGCACAACTCTAGGTTGTGGGATGATGCGTGCAAGCAAGAATGAGGTTTTTTTGCAACATCGGTTTATATGTTTGTTGGAATGGAGAAAGGTGCGGTGCGTTTTGTAAACATTCCGCGACCATCGATCCCCGTCGGTGGCCGCGCATCGATACGCTCTCGCGCGATCGTCTTTCTGACGGTCGCGCTGATCTTGAGTATCTACAATTCGACCCGCGGCCATGCAGCGATGCTGCACGAAGGGGACGAATATTGGGTCGTCAATACACGCTGCATCAGCAGCAACAGTCGCTGTGCGAATCTGGAAAGCCCCACCCTAAAGATCTACCGATATCAACAGGGCAGTGGGTTGCAGCACGACCGGCTCGATGGTCTGCTTGCGCGGGTCGATGAAGACCGATCGTACCTCAACGTGATCTATGTCCATGGCAACCGGTTCACGTCGCAGGAAGCGATCGATCGATCGTTGAACATCTACCGTAAGGTCAAGCGACGCTGTCACGACGAAACAAAGATCCGTTGGATTCTGTGGAGTTGGCCGAGCGACCCCATCTTCAATCCGTTGACCGATGTCCGCACCAAAGCGACCCGCGCCGATACCCAAGCGCTGTATGCCGGCTGGTTGCTGCAACATTTCCCGGCCACGGATCGATTGGAAATGGTCGGCTACAGTTTTGGTGGGCGAATCGTAACCGGGGCGTTGCACACCGCCGCCGGCGGATCGATCCACGGACGCAGCCTCAGCGGCCCGCCGCTGCGTGGCGCGCGGATCGCCATCAACCTGGTCGCCCCCGCCCTCGACCGACACTGGCTGGCCCGCGGTTCCCAGCATGGCCTCGCGACCGAAAACATCGGTTCGATGAATCTGTTCTACAACAGTAACGATCGGGTCCTAAAACTGTATTCCATGGTCAGCAAGTACTATAATCCGGTCGCACTTGGGTTCGCCGGACTCGGACCGCTGGCCCCCCGATCGGATCAGCTGCCGATCCAGATTCGCAGCAAAGACTGTCGCAATTCGGTCGGCTTGCTGCACGACGAACTGAAGTATTACGAGCCGTGCTGCAACGCAGTAGAGATGATTGCAACGTCGATTCAAGCGAGTTATTCGCCTATCGTTCCAGTTGCGCTCGCACAATAAGAGTGCAGTCGGGCGGGCCGGGCCAGCCGTCTTGACGAACGCTCGCGGGCAACCGATCCTGTTTACAAAGCCCTTCCTCCTCCGATCGATGGTTAAATTGTAATGTCTGATGCTCCGCACAAAATCTCGCACTCGACGATCAGCTCGTTGCATCGGATCCACAAACAGTTGACCGAACTCAACAATCGAATCAATCGCGGACCGCGACAGATGAAGGCCAGCATCGCAGCGATCGAAGCCTGCAAGGCTGCCGAAGCAGAGGCGCAAGCGACGCTCAAGCAAGCGAAAATGGCTTGCGACAAGAAGCAACTGCAATTGAAAGAACGCGAACAACGCGTCATCGATCTAAAAGGCAAACTCAACACGGCCGCCAGCAATCGTGAGTTCCAGACCTTCAAGGAACAGATCGCTGCCGACGAACAAGCCAATGGCGTGTTGTCCGATGAGATCCTCGAAGCGTTCGATCAAATCGAACGACTGACCCAAGAACTTCAACATCGCTCCGCCGAACTGAAACAACGCGAAGACGATCAAGCCTCGCTGCAAAGCGAAGTCGATGCGCGAATGGCCGAAGCCAACGTCGAACTTCAAAGCGTTATGGCGGAACTGACCGAAGCGGAACAGCAATTGCCTGACGATGCTGTCGACATCTATCAACGCTTGATTCGCAGCCAGGGTGAGGATGGATTGGCCCCCGTCGAAGGTCAATCGTGCGGCAATTGTGGAGCCACATTCGCCCCACAGACCCTCAATCGTTTGATGCTGTCCCACTTCATCTGCTGTCCCACCTGCGGTGCGATTCTCTACATGACCGCCGATTCATCGATCGAATAAATCCCCCTTCGCCAGACGGCTGACTTCATGAACCCAAACTCTGGCAACCGCCACAATTCGCTTCCATCGACACTCGGCAAGTCGGTGCTGATGATGCAGATCATCTCGATCGCACTGCTGTTCGGTGCGGTCAACATCACCATGATCCTGGTCGCGATGGCGATGACGCGCGAGAATGCGGCTATCAAAACCGATCTCGAACCACTGGTGATCATCGTCTTTGGTTTTGCGATCCTCGCCGCGGCGGTATCGATCGTGCTCCCTTCGCTGTTGCTGCGATCGGCCGATCAGCACGCAGCGGCGGCAGCCAAGTTGCGCGACGACGCCAACCATCCGACGATCGATCCCGAAGCACCGCTGACCGAACCCGAAGCCCTGATGCTGGCCCGCTACCAAACGTCGCATATCGTGGGTGCGGCGTTGATGGAAGGTCCAGCTCTGTTGGCAGCGGTCGCGTTCTTCATCACATCCAACGCGTTCTTCCTGGCGATCGCCGTGCTGATGATTCTGTTCCTAGCGATGCGTGTCGCCACGCAAAGCAAGGTCAGCACGTGGATGGAACAAGCGATTCGCCACGCCGCTTAATTCGATCGCAGCGCCGCTCGTAAAATCTGCACCGGATGCTCGGCCGTGCGTCCCGTGCCGTCGGCGATCTGATGTCGGCAACTGGTTCCCGGAGCGGCGATCAGGTTCTCCTCGGGCTCCTTGCGAACCGTTGGAAACAGCACCAATTCGCCGATCTGCATCGACAGATCGTAATGCTCCGACTCGTATCCAAAGGATCCCGCCATCCCGCAGCACCCCGAAGGGATCAGCCGGACGGTGTAGTTTTGCGGCAACTGCAACATCCGCACCGTCGGTGCCAACGATGCCAAAGCCTTCTGGTGACAGTGACCATGCAGTCGAATCGTTCGCTTGTCCTCGGTGAAGACATCCGCCTTGATCCGCCCCGCATCCATCTGCTTTGCTAAAAACTCATCGATCATCAGACAGTGTTCGCTCATCTGCCGAGCCGCGTCGCGCAATTCGCCGCGAACCAACTCGGGATACTCGTCGCGAAAGCTGAGCAGCGCCGACGGTTCGACGCCAACCAACGGCAGGTCTTCCGAGACGCGATCTTTCAGCAACCGAACGTTCTCTTCGGCCACATCGCGAGCCTGGCGAAGCAGCCCCTTGGACAACGCCGCCCGTCCGCTCTCCCGATGCTCGGGGATTTCGACAGCAAAGCCGAGTCGTTCCAACAACTCGACCGCCGCGATCCCGACAGGTGTATCGTTGTAGTTGGTGAATTCATCACAGAACAACAACACGCGGCCGTTTTGCCCGGCGTTCGGATGCGGCGTGTGCGTGGCAAACCAACGCTGCAACGTGGTGCGATGCATCGTGGGGAGCGAACGCTTGGGAGCGAACCCAGCGAAGCGTTTGAACAATCGCGAGGTCACCGCGTTGCGAACGATGAAGTTAAACATCCACGGCGCGTAGGCGGCCAGTCGGCTGTTGCGGGCAAAGTTGGCGATCAATTTGGCCCGTCGCGGTACGCCATGCGCATCATAGTAGCCCTGCTGAAACTCCGCCTTCAGCTTGGCCACATCGACGTTCGATGGACATTCGCGTTTGCAGCCTTTGCATGACAGACACAGATCCATCACTTGGCGGACCTCTTCGCTGTCGAACGGAAACCGTTGGCCATCGGATGCCGTCAACACATGCCGCAGCATGTTCGCACGAGCCCGCGTCGTATCTTGTTCGTCGCGCGTCGCCATGAAACTGGGACACATCGTTCCGCCGGACAGCTGCGTCTTGCGACAGTCTCCCGCCCCGTTGCACAACTCCGCCGCTCGCAACACCCCCTCGGTCCCGCTGAAATCCAAGATGGTTGGAATCTCGGGGGTGCTTTGTCCAGGCATGTACCGCAAGCTGGAATTCATCGGCGGCGTGTCGACGATCTTGTTCGGATTGAAGATATTCTCCGGATCCCACAACGTTTTGATCTGCCGGATCACATCGTAGTTCTTCGGTCCGATCATCTGCTGCAGAAACTCGCCGCGCAACCGGCCATCGCCATGCTCACCACTAAGCGAACCGCGATACTCCTTCACCAGATCGGCAATCTCTTGGGCCACGTCGCGGAACTGTTGATTCCCCGCAGAGGTCTTCAAGTTGATGATCGGTCGCAGATGGATCTCGCCCGATCCCGCGTGCGCATAGTGCACACACTCCAACCCATATTTCGATTTCAGTCGGCGATTGAATTCGGCGATAAACTCCGGCAGATCTTCGATCGCAACCGCCGTATCTTCGATCACCGCCAACGGTTTCGCATCGCCGACAACGTTGCTGAGAATCCCCAACCCCGCTTTGCGTAGATCCCAAACCTTGTTCGTGTCGTCGCCGGTTAGGATGGGAAAGTGGTAACCGAGGCCGGCAGCTTTCATTTCCGCCACCAATTTCTCGGCCGCCGCAACCGCTTGGTCGTCCGTTTCGGCGCGGAATTCGATCGCCAGAATCGCCCCCGGCTGGCCGTCGACGAAACTCATGTTGGCGCGTTGCTCCAGATTCCGAGCCGCACCGCTGAGCACAAAGTGATCGACCAACTCACATGCGAAGATCGAATGCTTGACGGCCAGCAGCGTCGCCCGCAGCGATTCGTCAACAGTTTCAAAATGAGGGCACAACAGCGCCGACGCCGGTGGCGGCAACGGCAGACAACGAACCTTGATCTCGGTGGCGAAGAAGAGCGTCCCCTCGGACCCGGCCAGCAACTTGCAGCAGTCCAACGGTTTATCGGTTGCCGCGTCGGCCGGTGCCAACGGCGACGCGTCCATCAACAGATCGACAGCGTATCCGGTGTTGCGTCGTGGGATCTGTGGCTTGGGAAATTCGCGAGCGATCTCGTCGCGGACCTCCGGCTGGCTCAACAGATCGCGGATGCCGCGATAGATCTGCGATTCCAACGAATCGTTTTTGGGGTCGCATTTGGCTTCGAACTCTTCGTCGCTTAGCGCGGTGAAAGTCGCTTCGCTGCCATCGCTCAAGAAGCCGCGGACTTCCAGAACATGGTCCCGCGTGCTGCCGTAAACGATCGAATTGGAACCGCACGAATTATTGCCAAACATGCCCCCCAACATCGCCCGATTCTGCGTCGACGTCTCGGGACCAAACAACACGCCATGCGGTTGCAACGCCATGTTCAATTCATTGCGAATCACGCCCGGCTGCACCCGCACCCAACCCGCTTCGGCATCGATCTCCAAGACCTTCGTGAAATGGCGAGAGATGTCGACCACGATTCCCGCGCCGACAACCTGCCCGGCCAGCGAGGTGCCGGCGGCGCGTGGGATCAGCCCGATCTTGTGCTTGCCCGCAAACAGGATCAAACGGCGGATATCGGCTTCGGTTCGCGGGATCGCGACGGCGAGCGGCGTTTCTTGATAGAGCGAAGCATCGGTCGAATAGAGCGTTCGCGCGACCGCATCGATCCGCAACTCTCCCTCAAACTGTGACTGCAACTCCACTAACGATGATTGAAGACTGTCTTGCATAGATTCTCGGTCGACTCTCGCAGGACCTCGATCGTCCCGCATAATTCACAGGGGTTCGTCTCGTTCAGCGATCAAACCGACGCGGCCACACAGATCTCGGTTCGGCCCGTCGCCAATTGACGAGCCCGGATGTTGGGATATCCCCACGACCGAATCTGATCCAACCAGATCGGAATATCGGCCGCCCGTTCGTAGGAACTCAGCTTCAGCGTCAACAGCATCCCCGCGATCGAGGTGTCGCGATGTTGGACGATGTTTTCCACCGTGGTCAGCGTCTTTTCGGGCTTCACATTGGAATCGACCAACAACCATTTGGCCTTGGCATAGTGATGCCGTTTGATGTCGCCACCGCGAGCGCGGAAATGGCGATAATGGCTGTGCTCCATAATCGATTCGTCCATCTCGGCCGGATCGATTCCGATCACATGCAGCCCCAGTTCCAGCAGTCGTTGAACCGACCCGCCCGGCGCACTGCCGATTTCGACGACTTGGTCCCCTTCGTGCAATTGGAAACCACTCCAGGCAATCGCTTCGGAGGTCTTGTAATACGCCCGCGAGATCACTTCGCGATCGCGATTCAGAGGAAACGTTCCGCCAGGCCAACGATTCACCGCCGTTTCGACGTTGTGCCAACCGACCCACCACTGGTTCGATTCGACCATCACGATATCCAAGATCCTGTCCCCGGGGCGGGCGATCTGGTTGGCCATCGGCGACGCGACCAATTCCTCTTGATGCAGTTTCGCCGCCAAGAAATCAGCCACCGCTTCGGTCAACGGTTCGTTGCCCGGCATAAAGCCTCGCTCGCCGACGGGCAAACGATCGCGGCCCCACAGATGCATCAGATCGGGCTTGGGCAGATTTGCCACTCGCAAAAGTTCGACCAATTGGTTGGCCAAGACGTCCGACTCCTCACCGGCAACCTTTCCGATCGACCAGGCCGCGTTGCGGATGAAGATTCCCGCGGGGAGAGCATCGTCGCCACCATCGGCGGGGGATGCGTTTTTCAGCGTGATAAAACCGGGACGCGAGAACGCGAGCCGCCATTTTTGATCATCGAGTTCCGCCTTGAGCGCTGGCTCGGAACCCTGCTGGCAGCACAAAAAACAGAACGAATTTGGGGAGGGCGGCTGGTTAGTCATTCATTTTGCGCAACCCGAGGGGTGCGGAATTGGTCGGCGGGTACATCTTGGAAACTTACTAGCATACCACCGATTTGCGAAATCAGCGCCCGGTCTTGCACCGACAACATCGGACTAAATTGATGCTCCGAGCGCAGCGTCTCGGTTTGCTCCCCAACGGTCGCCCGCAGCGTGATGTTCTTAGGCAGAACGTCGCTGGCGGACATCTGTTCGTTTAATGCTAGTCGAGCGAAGGGAGCCCCACGTGGATTTTGATACATATTCAACCGCGTCGCCCATGCGGTGAATTCGTTATAGACCTTGGCGAGACCTGGTTGGGAAGCCACTTGGGTTTCGGCGGTGTACAGATACCCAGGAAATCCAGCCTGAAAAATGCCAGTTTCCAGATCGGCACTCGGTTGGGTGCTGACACCAATCGCGTCGGCTTTGCCCGTCTGTTGGGCCTGCTGACGCAGCGCGGCCATGTACCGAACCAGGTCATCGCAGCGGAGCGTGGTCCGTTTCTGGGTCGTCGAATCGAGCAGGATGATGGTCGATCGCGAGACATCGAAGACCGTGATCTGTGACTTTCCCGGCAATTGAACGTCATACGCTACGCCGGCGTCGAACAGCGTCAACGTTTCACCGACAAGCAGCGGTTTGCGGCCTTCGAAATAGATTTTCGTTTCCGCCCGAAGGGTGGGATGCTCGCTCGTCTGCGCTGCCAGCGGACTGACCGAAAGAACACAGCCAAGCCCTGCGAGCGTCAACAAGATCGCAGCCTTTGGTTGAATGGAGTTTGTGGCGAACATTCGAGTCCCTTTCCAATGAAGTCCCAGTTTTGCCAGCTTGGCCCCACGCTCCGGACGAATCGATTCGCGCGCAGCAGGGCCCCGCAGGCAGGCGGAGGCTAGCAGGATCGAGCGTGTGGTTCCAGATCGAAGTCGCGCTGATCCCACGCTGCCGAGGCATAAAAAAAGACCTCCACAGCAGGCCCCGCAAGAGAAAACGCCCGGCTTTCGTATTCAAGATGCCCTTGACCGTCCGATAAATGAACGATAGAGGTTGAATTGCTCAGATGTTATTACAACATTGAGAAACCGCCCTGCCACTTTATGTCTGAGCACCCACGAAGGTTTGTTGCAAACGCAACTTGCTCACGGAGGATAAGCATGAGTGGCATGGCTCTATGGTTGTTGGCTGGTGTAGTAGCCGCTGGCATCCCCAACGCGAGGTCGGCTGACGAACAGGTCGATCTGATCGAATTGAATCATTTCTTCGACGAACACGGCCGGCACGTGTTCGACCAAGTGATCTTCTATCACTGGTCCCAGACCCACAATCGCTTTCATGTGAAGGCATGGCGATTGGTCAAAGATCCCGAACAGCTGCCGCAAAAATCGTGGAAGCCGGTCGGATACCGATGCGTTTGGCACGACGATGGCGTGTTGCGAAGCGTTCGCGCACCGGCTTATCGGGAGACGTGGACCCAGGTCGACCCCGAGCGAACCAACCGCCAATTGCTCCCTCAGGATCAACGAACCGGTCTGCTCAAGCCAGTCGTGCGGGAACCGTACAAACGCCCGGAGCCAGCCGAGATTGCCAGCGCCAGCGAAGCGCCGCGCTAGCCCTGACGCCGCCAGTGCAAACCGTAGCGGAAGTCGTCAACGGCCTGTCGATATAAGTGGTCTAGGTTCGTTTTTTTCTTGGTTTCCTCCTTACCTCCGCTGGCGATGACGGCGTAGCGGTAGCTACAAGTCATCGAGAGCAGGTAGGAGGAGAGTCGGACAGGGAAAGGCACGATGCCGGTGAAGTCGAACGTTATGGAACGCACGCTCGTGCAAGATGGGGAGCCAGACACAGCAAGCGATGAACATTGTGAGCGATGCACAACCATTGCCACTCGCAACGAACCTTCTCTAGGCCGCGCACAAGGAACTCACGAACACCAAAGTGATGCTTGATCAACGCGAAAGGACGTTCGGTTACCGCCGCTCGAAGAGCGTATTTTGTGCGTGAGCAGTCCCTCTGCATCCGACGCGTGTGCGAAGTCTTGGCTTGTTCGTGGACACCGCACTCGATCCGGCCACCATATTGATTGCGACTGTTCTTGAAACACTTCGTCCGAAGTGAACAACCCGAACAGTCTCGCTTGTCGGCTCGGTAAAGGAAACGCTCGGCACCGGTGTGATCTTTGCGCCGGCTCTTGCGCTCGAGTGTCTTGCCCATCGGGCAGTAGTAAACGTCCGCCTCGGCATCGTACAGGAATGCTGACTTGTCAAACGTCCGCTCGTCCTGCTCACCCTTCTTCGGCTTCTTGCCGCGAACAGGAAGTCGGTCAATCTTTTCGGCTGCGATCGGTTGACTTGGATCTTTGCGGTACGCCGGGTTCTCCGGTCCCGCTGGCGTGTAGAAGTCGACGTGCTTGTCCTTGCAGGCAGCAATGTTCTCACCGGTTGCCATCAATCCGTCGGCCAGCACCTGGACCTCACGCTCGCGATCGCCTTCCATGAAGCTCTCGCGAACCTGATCGATCGCCCCGTGCATGTGGCTCTGTTCATCAATGCCGCTGATCACATCGGCTGCGGCGATCAGCCCGCTATCGGCATCGACCGTGGCCGTTGGGTTGTAGTTCGGTGCGAAGCCGCCTTCCTTGTTTTTGGCGATCCGGCTTTGCGGGTCGGTGATCGGCAAGCGATCGGGAACCTTCTTGCCTTCGCTTTGAATCCGCTCGAGCTCGGCAAGGGCCGAGTCAATCTGCTGGCTCTGGCGAGAGAGTTGCTCTTCTTTGTCGGCTGCCGCCGCAGCGTCGAAGATTTCGTCTTCGCTGTCCTGAGCCTGCTCAACGGCTTGGCGATGTTCTTCAAACTCGGCGGTGAGTTGCTTCTTGGCCTGTCGAAGTTCGTCCGGCGTCCGCGTGCCGCTGCGGCGGTTGCTTGCTCGCAGGCGTGTGCCGTCATAGCCGAGTGACCGCAATGTGAGATGCCCCATCTGTTGAGCAATCAGGCCGATTTGAACAAACAGGTCGCCGATAGCCCCGGCGTTGGAGGTGCGAAAGCGGGCGATGGTGCTGTGGTCGATCGAGCGTCCTTCGGCCAGCCAGCGAAAGTCCAAGCGAAATTGCAAAGCTTCCTCCAGTGCCCGGGAGGTTCGCACGCGTTTGAGTAGCCCGCAGAGAATGACTCCGGCGATGACGCGAGGATGAATTGGCGGCTGTCCTTTGGTGAGGTCGTAGCTAGCCTCCCAGTTCGACCAATCGATCTTGCCGAGCATCGCATCGATGGTGCGAACCGGATGCTCGATGGGGCGGCGTCATCAAGTTTTTCAGCGAAAAGAACGAGCTGTTCGCGATTTTCTTTCGGTTGTGCCCAGCCCATCGCTCTTCTCCAAACTGACCGTACGATTGCCCCGTAAAGAGTTTAGCGCTATCCAGTTCCATGTCGACAGCGAATGCCTAAATCGACAGGCCGTTGACGACTTCCGCTACGAGTTTCGTTTAACCGCCGTGCCCATCGGGCCGCGCTTCGAGCCTCATGGACGCGTGGGGCGTTGCCGCCGCGGTTAAACGAAGTGATTCGACGCGTTTGCCACAAAACCGATCCCCAAGGGCTCGCAGAAGGTAGCCGGTGGCCGGAGCGTAGCGCATGCCACCGGAAACGGTAATGCAATCGATCGCCGCCCACGACGGGGGCGCACAGCTGTCTGCAATCCCGTTGGGATTGTGTCGCGCGATCGGGGCTCGCGAACCGGAGGTGCGCCGCTTCGCGACGACCACCGGCTACCGTCTTGTATCCCTTCGGGAAGCCTCGAGTCGGCTGCAAATCGTTTAACCGCGTGCCCAACGGGCCGCGCTTCGAACCTCATGGACGCGTGGGGCGTTGCCGCCGCGGTTAAACGAAATGATTCGACGTGTTAGCCACAGAGATCACCGAGGCCACGGAGAAATGCAGAAGAGACTCTGTGATCTCTGAGCCCTCTGTGGCTAATTGTTGCATCCCGAGAGGCACGCTTCGCGACAACCTCCCGCAACCATCCAAAATCCCTTCGTGATATGTCGGCCTATCTTGATGTTTGAGCGTTCCCTGGATTGAGTCGCGGCAAATGAACTCGCATGCTACGCGCCAAGTGTTGTCTTCAGTCGCTCGATCACCGCGGTCAGCTGCTGCCGTTGTTCGGGCGTGCAGGGGTGATGCGGCGGTGCCAGGCGATCGTTGCAAATCCCCATAATCGACAGCGCTGTCTTGGTGATTCCGATCAGTGGCAGCAGCGGCGAGGAGCTGTTTGCGATTTTGTAGATTGGGGCCAGCGAGTCGATTTTGGTCTGGAGACCTTGCACCGCGGCATCGTCGTTCGCCCGATGCGCCTGCATCAGGCTTGAGAACAGGCTGGGGAATAGATTGGTTCCCAAGTTCACACCGCCGGTTCCACCCACCCGCAGCGATTCTGCCAACAGAGTTTCGTGACCAATCAAAAATGTCCAATCGGGGCGAACGGACTTCAAGCTTGTCAGCTGGCGAAAATAATCGAGGTCCTGACTGCTATCCTTGATGCCAACGATCTGGTCCATCTGTGCGAGTTCGGCCACGGTCTCCGCTTCAAACCAGAGCTTGGTCATGGCTGGCATGTTGTAAAGCAACAGCGGCAGATCGGTCCCTTGCAGGACCGATTGGACGAAGGTCTTGAGTTCCGATTGATCGATCGGATAGTAGAACGGAGTTGTGAGGACGACGGCATCGGCTCCCGCGTCGGATGCCACTTGAGCGAAGCGTTTCGTCTCCACTACCGAGTTGTCGGTGATCCCAACGAATACTGGAACGCGTTGGTTGATGATGCGACATGCCTTGCGAACAAAGTCCGCGCGAAGCTGCTGACTTAGGCTGACGATTTCACCTGAAGAACCGAGTAGAAAGATGCCATCGACACCTCCCTCAATCAAGTGTTCGAGCAGCCGTTCACAACCGGCGTCGTCCAGGCGATCGTCGTCTGCCAAGGGGGTGACAATCGGTGGGATCGTCCCCTGAAAACGGGAGGACTGCTGTGTGGGGAGCGAGGAAGGCACTGTCGAATTCCTATCTGGGATGGTGGTCAGCGTTGCACGGACGGTTTGAGGCTGTGGCCCTGTTTCAACGAAGCCCTGTTTCAACCAAACAACTTGGCGATTGGGGTTCCTTGATCCGTGATTGGGACCGGGCGATCGCCATTGTAGAGATACTTTGCATAATCGATCCCGAGCGCGGCATGGACCGTCGCGAATAGGTCGGGGACTGAGACCGGGTCGGCGGTAATTGTTTGCGACAGTTCGTTCGTTTGGCCATACGCGCCACAGTGGTTCAAACCACCGCCGGCAAGCACACATGAGAAGGCAGTGCCTTGGTGTCCCCGCCCGCCACCGCCATCGAATTGAGGTGGCCGCCCGAATTCGGTGCTCACCATGACAAGCGTCTTGTCCAGGAGACCTTGGTTTTCCAGATCGAGAACCAGCGTCGCGAGCGCGTCGTCGAGTTCATGGATCAATTTGTGCTGGTCGAGAATGCCACGGTTGTGAACATCCCAACCGGCGCCGTTGAGGAAGTTCAAATTGTGAGAGACTTCGATAAATCGAACTCCTCGTTCGACCAGCCGCCGCGCTAACAGACAGCGTTGCCCAAACTCGCCTCCATAATTTTCCCTAAGCGCCGCCGGTTCGCTATCCAATTGAAAGCTGCGCATGAAATCGGGGCCGCTGAGCCGCAGTCCCAGTTCGGCCGCCGCGTCATAGTCTCGCAACGCTCTGTCTGCTAGTTCCGGTTGAGCGCGACGGGCTTGAACGAGCAGCTGTTCTCTGCGCTGTTGACGTTCGCGGGAAACGGTCATGTGCCGGGCCAAACCGGTTGGCCCGCGGCCGGTGTCGGTCAGGTATAAGTAGCTGTGCTGTGCGCCGAGAAATCCCGGCCCTCGTGAGCTGTTGGGATAACCGATCAGGACGTAGGGAGGTGCGGATTCGGAGATGGCGCCACGCTCGTGCGAGACGATCGATCCCAGCGAGGGATAGACAACGGTTCCGCTGACCGGCCGTCCCACGTGCATCCAATTGGTCGCGGCGGCATGTTCATCGATGACGGAATGATTCACCGTGCGCACGGCCGTAACACGATCCATGATCGCGGCGACTTTGGGCAGATGTTCGCAAACACTGACGTCGTCAACCGCTGTCGGGATCGCGTCGTAGTAGGATCCCGGCGTCTGCTTTTTGGGATCTCCCTTCTTCTTCGGATCAAACGTGTCGATCTGACTCATGCCGCCGCCGAGCCAAATCGAGATCACATGTTCGGCTTGGCCTTGCAAGCGAGCTTGCTGGCCCGATGCGGCGAGTGTGGGGGCTGCAGAGAGTCCCGCGACTGTGGCTCCGGTCGCGAGGAACTGTCGACGTCCCAGCGGGGAAATAGGTGATTGGGCCATGTTGTTGTTTCCGTTCACTCGTTAGCAATGGATTGAGATTGAGGGGATCGGTTGGCGGACGTGGGTTAAGGCATCCAGACAAATTCACGCAGATTCACGATGCTCCAGACGACATCCTCATACCGCTGCCGCCAGGCAGTCTTCAGCCGCGGATCGGCTGGCGGGCCTTGCAGGACTCGGCTGGCGATTTCTTGCTGGATGGTGTTGGCATCGTTTCGAACGTGATTCCACCACGTGACCTGCGGCAGTCGCGGAGGCGCTTGGGGAAGAACGATCTGATCCTCGGGCACCATGCGATCGGCGAAGCCTTCGCTCAGCGGAGCCAGGAAGATCTCTGACTCCGCTGCGGTCGGCCGGCGGCTGACGAATCGCAAGAACAGCGAATCGAGCAACTGTTGCGGCGACTGCGCTTCGACAGCGAGATCGGCCAACGGACTTGCATCCGCAGCTTTGGTCAACGAGATCGTCAGGGTGCTGTTGGCCATCACCGCGGGTTGCAAAACGTTTGGCTCGGTTTCGCGGTCGGTCTTTGGCGCTTGGCGATCCGCCGTCCAACCGAAGGCTGTCAACATTTCGATCACCGCCTCGGCGCGGGGCAGCGTGAGGCTGGGGCGATCTCGTTCGTTGGAATTGCTGACGAACATCCAACAGCGGTTCGGCTTGCCATAAGAATTGCGAGTACTCGTCGCGGCGCGGCCATCGGGATCGAGCGTCATCGGTTCGACATCCATCTCGCGACCAGTCGCCTGGAAAAATGAATCGGCAATTTGTTCGGCGGTCAAACGTCGTCGATCGGGTGCATTGAATTTGCGTTGCTCCGGCGTTGCATCTCGGTTTTGCCCGATCGCTTCGCGTTGATACAACTGAGATGTCATGATCACACGCGCCAGTTGTTTGATGTCGTAATCCTTCGCGACAAGTTCCTTACCGAGCCATTCCAGCATCTCGGGGTGGCTGGCGGGATTGCCTTCCCAATCTTGCGGCGGCTCCACGATGCCAGCCCCGATGTAGCGACGCCAAATGCGATTGGCGATGACCTGAGCGAAGCGTTGGTTTTGTGGAGCGGTAATCAGCGTCGCCAATTTTTCGCGAGGATCATCGGCTCGCTGCATCAACGCTCGCAGCGACTTGTCGTCTTTCGCTCCCGTGACTTCGGCGAACGGCCATGTCGGCGTTACTTTTTCGCCTGGCTTGAGCGTGACTTTGATCAAGGAGTTGCGGTCCGACTTCTTAAAGAAGCCAGCGGGAACGGTGCTCGACTTGGGCACGCTCAATGGCTTGCGAGCAAACATCGCGGCTAGCGAATAGAGGTCGCGTTGCGATGTCGAGTGGTAGGGAGAATCGTGACATCGGGCACATTGCATCTCGATCCCCAGAAACGCGTTCCCAACGATGTGACTTTTCGCCGCGAAAGGGGAGTCGTTTTGAGCGGCCAGAGCGAAGCCGGCACTTCCTCCGTCGTGGGCGCTGCCACGCATCATCAACAATTCCGAGACCATCCGATCGATCGGTTTGTTGTCGCGTAGCGAGTCGTACAGATACCATCGAAAGGGGCCCGTGCTGTTGAGGCTGGCGTTGATCAGCGTTGGATTCTCCGCCAACATATCCAACCAATATCCCATCCAGTTGTCGGCCCAACGCGGATCGTCCAGCAGTTGATCGATCAGCCGTTCCCGTTTGTCGGCGGACGTATCGGACAAGAATTCCGTCACGTCGTTTTCGCTGGGAACAACGCCCACGGTATCGAGGAACGCGCGGCGGATGAACGCTGTGTCGCCGATCAAAGCGGCTGATTCTGTGGCGACCATCTGGGATTCCATTTCGGGCCACTTGGCTCCGTCGGTGATCCATTTTTCCAGAACCATGATCTTTTCTTCGGAGAGTGGTTTTCCCGTTGGCGGCATCCGCATGTCATCATCTTCGCTGCGCAGCCGAATTATCAACTCGCTCGCGTGCGGATCTCCTGGTTTGATCGCCGGTTCTCCCGAGTCGCCACCCAGGACGGCCAGATCCCGCGAACCCAGCGATAGGCCTCCCTTATCTTTCTCGCCATGGCAGCGAATGCATTCGCTCTTCAGGATCGGCAGTACTGTCGTGAAGAATTGGTGCTGCTTGGGGGCTGTTGGACTCTCCTGCGTCGAATCGACCGGCTGCGTCGACGCTTGCAGAAATGCGTCGATTGGATTGGTCGTCGGTTGATCCGTCGAAGGAACAGCGGGGGATGGATTCGCCGCGAGCCAGTCGTGGGCTGCCTGATGCCGCTTGTTCCAATAAGCGTCCTGGTTGCTGGCAGCTTGCCGCCGCGTCGTATCGTTCAGCGCGGTCATCGTCGATTCGATCCGACGTAATTCGTTTTCAACCGCCGTGTCGGTCAATGGGAATGGAGATTCGGAGAGGCCTGCGGGACGCAAAACGGAAAATGCTTCTTCCCCTTCCAGCCGAACCGCCAGCGTCAGTTCTCCCGGTTCCGGTCGAAAACGCTTGCCGCCAGCGATGGCGTCGAGCACGACGCGGACCGGTTTCGAAGCGGTGATCTCCACCTGTCCCGTCGCCTCCTGGCAACGATGCCATGCCGGGCGATGTCCCGGTGCCGGTGGTGGCGAGACGGGAGTGATCGGTTCTTCGCCGTGCGGCGCGCCGACCAGCGGTTTCGACATCGTGACAAGTTGTCCGTCGACCCACGCACGCGCCATGCCTCGAGCACGCATTAGGATTGTGTGTTGTCCCGGGGGAAGCGAGACGTCGGCTGCCATCCGCACAAGAACGGGAGCTTTCCAGCTGGCGCGAATGCCCCAGTCGTCGTATTTCAGTGGAATCTGGTCCAGCAAAAACGACCGCCCTGACCAAGCCGTGGCACTCGGCGGTAGCGTTTCTTCGGGATACAGCCAGCGATCGTGGTTGGGGAGCCCTTCGTGAAAGGTGACTGTCACTTTGCCCGATTCCAAGTCGCCAAGCTTGGGCATCTCCGTCGAGATCGATTCCATGTCGGGCGCTTTGCCAACGCGACGGAAGCGCGATTGCAGCGTCTTTTCGTCGAGCATCACACGGTGGACGCCGATCGAATCGAGGCCTCCGCGAAAGCTGTTTCCCGCAGCGCCTGACAGCGCTGAACCGATCCAGATTTGATCGTTATCGATCGCTGGCGTATTGCTAGTCGGACCGCCAGCATCCCACGTCCCGGGAACCTTTTTGCCATCGATCCACGTTTGCATTGTCTTCGGTTCACCAAAGCGATACGCGACGGCAATGTGATGCCAACCGGTTCGCGGCCGAAAACCTTGCAGGCTTGTGTAGCGATGCCAGTTCCTTTGTTGTGGTTGGACGGGGACGGTGGCAAACAAAAAACTTACCCGCGCCTCCCCCTGCAGCCCACGAATTCGCAGCGCCCAGTTTTGGTTGTCTCGCGAGAATCCGGGGTTGCCGGTCCGCCCTTTCCCGATGATGTAGGAGTGGTCCCCTTCGTTGAGATCGCGAATGTTAATCCATGCTTCGAGCGTGATCTCATCCCCGTTGTCGAAGTCGAACGGACTGTCGTCGCCGGGATCGTCGAAGACGAATCGAGACCCTTTGCCGTCGAAGTTGACTGCCGAATTGTTGACAGAAAAGTCGGGGAACATCGGCGGCCGAGGCCCTGGGACGTCGCGGTGGATTCCGCCGACGGGACGAATTGGTGTCGCTTCTTCGGGCCCAAATTCCCAAAACGCAGCCGGCTCTTCGTCCGCGCGAACGATCGCGGGAGCGACGATACTACTCGCTACCGATATCGCAATAACACACAAGCAATGATGGATGGAGTTCATAAATGAAAGTCTTGGGGATG
Organism: Rosistilla ulvae; assembly: GCF_007741475.1. Classification (NCBI taxonomy): domain Bacteria; kingdom Pseudomonadati; phylum Planctomycetota; class Planctomycetia; order Pirellulales; family Pirellulaceae; genus Rosistilla; species Rosistilla ulvae. The sequence goes on from NZ_CP036261.1 coordinate 5,575,719, forward strand.
GAATGGTAATCGTTGGCGGGAAACCGTTGCGATCGATTCAGCACCGACCCGATCGCCTTTCCAATTGAAGAGGTGATCGCGATCGGTGACACGATCCGCATCAGTTGTCGATTTGCACGGGAGGAGAACTTTTTGGGCTCGTTTGCCGTGGGATCTTCTCGGGAAGTCCGGCGATAAAGACAGGGTCCAGGTAATATTCGTCCGCGAGATTATCTTGAAAGAACAGGCCTTCGACAGTCGCTCCCTCGGGATAACCCAAGTCGGAAAGATCGATCCCCACAGCGATCGCCTGCGTTCTGAATCCCTGGTAGAGCGACGTGCATGGAAGCGTTTCCAATTGTTCCAAAGAACGTGGGACCTGCTTGAACTTGTATAAGTGAATTTTGTCCAACACAAGCGCTTCGGGAGACTCCATCGTTAGATCGAATGAGGTGATGGTGTGGGAATGCAATCCTTGTTCGAACTTCAGCGGACTAACGTGGAACGCGTCGCCTTCCAACGGATTCATCAGCAATTGCAGCTCGAACAAGACGACGTCGGGGCCGGGACCGTTGTGCACCGGGCGGTCGAACCGAATCGCCATCCCAGGAGTCCCGAACGACTCCGCAGCTTCATCGATCGCCATCACCGGATCGGTGGTCAGCGGTTCCTCGCTGCCTCCGATATTGATGACTCCCGTATGAAGGAATCGATCCGAAGCGTAGGACGCGCGTTGATCGGGCAACTTGGGGCCGCCCGCCAGATAGCCGTGGTTGGGAAGGGCGTGAAACCAGGTCATCTGCGCGGGGATCAATTGTTCGATCGGAATCGTTTCGATCTGATCCCCACGCTGAACCGTAATGCTTTTCAAAGCACGCGCGTGTCCGGTGTCCGAAGTCGTTGCCTGATAGGAGACCACGCGATCGGGAAGACCGTACTGATAGCGATTTCGATCGAAGGGGACCGTCGCGGAATCCTCGAGCTTCGAGGAAGCAAATCGCATCGCCTGATTCTCTCGCAAACGAAGCGGCGACGTTGGGGCTGCGTCTTGTGAGTGTTTCGAGTCGGCTTTTTGGTAGACGTCCGCGGCTCCTTCCAGAACCTGCACATCGGTTTCGCTAGCTTGGGAAACATTGACCGAAAACCGAGTTCCGCGATCGACGATGCTTAAGCTAGGAGTCTCCACCTTAAAACCTTCAGCCCCCGGCGGGGCATGAACGCTGCATTGTCCGATGTCGAGCGCCAACAGTTCGTTTCCCTCGACGCGGAAGGAAGCGGGCCCTTGGATGACCGCGGTCGCACCGTTGGGAAAGCCTAACTCGACCATCCCTTGAAGCAGCAAGTAGTCGCGGCTGAGCGTGGGAGATGCACCGATCTGAGGCGGTAGTTCACCGAAGAATCTGGCGTGAGCGAGGCTGACAAAATGGGCTTCGCTGGCGACTGCAACCTGGTCCGAGGCGACTTCATTTGTTGCTACCGGCATCGATGTAAACGTGCCGACGTAGATTCCAACCACAAGCGAAATCGGCACGAGGATCGCGGCCGCGAGCATCGCTGGCATCCGTGTTGTTGCGGCAGCAGTTTGTGGAGAGAAAACCAGATCATCGCAAGCAGGATTCAAAACGCATTGGCCGCTAGCGAGCTGATCTGTGTCGGCGTGCTCCAACAGATCGGGCAGCTCTTGATGAATTTGCAAATAGTCCAGATACAGCTGACGCGCATCGGGGTTCGTCGCGATGCAATGATCCAACCGTTCAAAAGACTTGTCATCGATCGAATCGTCCAGCAGTGCGTTGATCAGCTGGCGGATCTCATCGTTGTCGATCGGAGGTCGGTCGGAACTCATATAATTTCCTCCGTCCCCATTTTCTTGAGAACACAATTTGCTAACGCTTTTCGGATTCGCGAGAGCGAACGATAGAGTCGAGCGACAGGTTCATCGATCCGCTGAGATAAGTTGTCCACGGTTTCGTCGCTGAAGTAACGCAGTTCGACAAGTCGGCGGTCCTCGGCGCTCAGGTGCTTTATGCAATCGCTGAGTGCTTTCCGGCGTTCGACAGCTAGCTGCTGGTGGCCTGGGTAATCGTCCGCGATCGCATCGATCGCGGCGTCGGAAAATTGGCGGCGGTTGGCCAGCGTGCGACTGTGATGCTTTTTCGCTGCAAACTGTGCGAACCGGCACGCCCAATTGAAAAACGGAAGTTCTGGATCGTATTGGTCGAACTTGCGCATCAATGAAATCGCTGTCTCTTGCATCACGTCGTCGGCATCGCTGGCGGTTGGGACCATCGACTGCACGTATCGCCGCAACCTGCCCTCGATGCGCGCAAACACGCGAGCAAACTCTTCTTTCTCATGGCAACTCGTCACTGGCGATCCTCTAGGTCCTCATCAGTAGTTCTTCCGAAACCTACCAATTCGCGCGAGGAAATGGAAATTTAGCTGAAAGTTTTCCCATGGTAGTCCCGTATCCGTTCGGGATCGTGTCGAATCCCAATCGTTTAACCGCGTGCCCAACGGGCCGCGCGTCGATCAGGACGGACGCACTGGGCGGATCGGTTGTTTTTGCCACAGAGGTCACCAAGTTCACAGAGCAATTTTGCCAGCGCTGCAAACCTCTGTGGTCTCTGGTGCAGATTGGTACATCCCTTCGCATTGCCGGCTCGGGCGAAAATGCCGCCGAATCGTTTAACCGCGTGCCCAACGGGCCGCGCGTCGAGCCTCATGGACGCGCGGGGCGTTGCCACCGCGGTTAAACGAAATGATTCGACGTGTTAGCCACCGAGATTACCGAGATCACCGAGAAATGCAGACGAGACTCTGTGATCTCGGCGTCCTCTGTGGCTAATCGTTACATCCCGAGAGGCGACGCCGCTGCGCGACAACCTCCGGCTACCGTCTTGCATCCCTTCGGGAAGCCTCGAGTCGGCTGCAAATCGTTTAACCGCTTGCCCAGCGGGCCGCGCGTCCAAGCCTCATGAACGCGCGGGGCGTTGCCACCGCGGTTAAACGAAGCGATTCGACGTGTTAGCCACCGAGATTACCGAGATCACCGAGAAATGCAGACGAGACTCTGTGATCTCGGCGTCCTCTGTGGCTAATCGTTACATCCCGAGAGGCGACGCCGCTGCGCGACAACCTCCGGCTACCGTCTTGTATCCCTTCGGGAAGCCTCCGGTCGGCTGCCTCGTTTAACCGCGTGCCCAACGGGCCGCGCGTCCAAGCCTCATGAACGCGCGGGGCGTTGCCACCGCGGTTAAACGAAGCGATTCGACGTGTTTGCCACCGAGATTACCGAGAAATGCAGACGAGACTCTGTGATCTCGGCGTCCTCTGTGGCTAATCGTTACATCCCGAGAGGCGACGCCGCTGCGCGACAACCTCCGGCTACCGTCTTGAATCCCTTCGGGAAGCCTCCGGTCGGCTGCCTCGTTTAACCGCGTGCCCAACGGGCCGCGCGACCAAGCCTCATGGCCGCGCGGGGCGTTGCCGCCGCGGTTAAACGATACGATTCGACGTGTTTGCCACCGAGATTACCGAGATCACCGAGAAATGCAGACGAGACTCTGTGATCTCGGCGTCCTCTGTGGCTAATCGTTACATCCCGAGAGGCGACGCCGCTGCGCGACAACCTCCGGCTACCGTCTTGTATCCCTTCGGGAAGCCTCCGGTCGGCTGCCTCGTTTAACCGCGTGCCCAACGGGCCGCGCGACCAAGCCTCATGGCCGCGCGGGGCGTTGCCGCCGCGGTTAAACGATACGGTTGGACGCGTTTGCCACCGAGGGCGCAGAGAAATGCAGAAGTGACTCTGTGATCTCGGCGTCCTCTGTGGCTAATCGTTGCATCCCCGAGGAACACAGTTCCGGTCCGGTTTAATCGATCAACACCAACGCGTCGTGCAGTTCGTTGACGTCGTCGGTGGCCCGTGGCAGCGGGCCGGCGAGCTTTTCTCCCGCCTCGGCAATCACGCTGCAAATCGCCTCGCTCGCGTCGCCTCGATGCAGGCCCTGGGTCAGTTGTTCACAGAGTCCATCGATGAAAGACTGTCCCAACTTGTCCACGATCTCTTGGTCGCCGAGGACAACGGCCGTGTGTTCGAACAGCGAGACATAGATCAGTAGGCCGGTGGAACCACTTGTATGATGGATGCGTTTGTCGAAGAAGGTCTGGCGAGCTCGCGCCTCGACTTCCTCTTGCATCTGTTTCGGAGGAGTGAACAGGCGTCGGAGCCATCCGATCCGGCTTCCCATCCAGGCACCCGCTATAAATGCGATCGCGATGGCGGCAACCATTGTCAACAGCCCGACGTAGATCGGAACGCCGCCCCAGTTTCCCAATTCGTCGGGTTGGCGTGGGAGCGTCCACCAGACGGTGATCGCTGCAATCGTCGCCAACCACAGGCCGATCATATCCTCCGGGCGATCGTAGCGACCGGAGGATGTGGCCACGACCGGCACGATCTCGCACGACGTCTTGGCCTCAGCTGCCACGACCGCCGCTTCGACCCGTTTGCGTTGCTCTTCGTTGATCAACTCCGATGCACTCTTCATAGTCGCCACTCCTTACCAAGAACCCGTTGCACCGCCGCCACCGGAAGAGCCACCGCCGAACGACCCTCCGCCAAAGCCACCACTGCTGCCACCGCGACTGGTCAACAGCTGGTAGAGGATCACACCCAGGACTGTGAATACAGCCCCCCAAAAAAGCCAAGCCCATCCGCTGGAACCGTTGCGGACCAGAGAGACGACCGTGAAGATGCCCAGCCCGATCGCACCGACAACCAACGCGTAATGCCACCAGGGACGCGGTCGCGTCGGCAGTTGCAGCTTGCGAGCCATCGTGTCGAGTGCTTCGACGCCGGCCACGATCCCTTCGGAAAACCGCCCCTGTTTAAACTCCGCCACGATGTAGTCGTCCATGATCTGTCGGCAGAGCGCATCTTCGCGTCGACCCCATCCGCCTCCTAGCTCGATCCTCGCTTTCCGATCGTCGCGGGAAACCAGCAACAGGATCCCCGTATTCCACTCCTGGTCTCCCAACGTCGCCTGACCGATTCCCCATTGATCGAACAACAGTGTTGCAAACGTCTCGATCCGCAGCCTTTCGCCGCCGTATTGTGCCATCGATTCGATCGTGATCACGATGATCGGCGTCGCTTTGTCGGTCAGCAGGCTGTCGCACAGTTCTTGGATCTTTTCCTTTGCGCCAGGATTGAGCATTCCCGCGAGGTCGCGGACAAATTCACGCTCCCCCGGCGGTTGAAGATCGATTTCGATCGCGGTCGCCGATGGAGGGCCCATCCAACCCAAGGCGATGATCGCGGCGCAATAAACAAACGCCAGACTTCTGCGTCGACTAATCATGGGTCTTCTTTCATCCTTCCAATCTGCGGCGGCAACTTGCTGGCGGTGGCCAAAGGTCAGGGAGAGACCACGCGATGTGGCCGGTCGTTGAGCTAACGAGACGCCCTCGGCGGATCCGCTCTCCCGGTCCGGTTCTCCGATAACCGTACCAGCTTTCTATCCGCACTCAATCGATCATCTGGTAGCTGCTCGTCGGCACGCCAGCCGATCGCAAAGCTTGGTGAATCGCAAATGCGTCTTTTGCGGTTCCTTCATACGTTATCACCATCGGCCCCGCAGGCCAATTCTTCTCGACAGCATGGATCGGAAATTCAAGCGAATCGATCGACTTGTCGACCTCGCCCGCGAAAGATGGATGCGGCTCGCTCGACAGCTCCTTCCAAAAATTGAACGACACCTTTCGAATGCGTCGCTCGGCGTCATCGTTCTGTGCGGTCGTTGGATCCGGACGATTCGGATTCGAACGACTGGGTGTCGGCCCGATGGAGAACCTTGCGATGAGGAAACCGACCAGCACGACCAAACCAGCCAGTGCGACGGTTCGCGATGCTTTCGAGCTACGGGAGGACCGAGAGTTATTCATGGCATGGGATCTTGCGGATTGGTGTCACGTTGTGCAGCCAGCTTGCGTCCGCGCAGCACAACCCAGAACAGCACCAGCCAGATAGTACCCGCTGTGACGAGTGCATTTGGGATGCTGCGATGGGAATAGAGACAGTAGCCCAACCCCGCGATGCCACCGAGTGATGCGACGGCCAACGGTTGACGATATTCGCCTTTCAACACCAGCAACCCTCGCTCTAGATCTTCATCCCTTGCAACGCACCATAGCGGCGTAACAGCAGCGGGTGGGACATCGCCGACTCCGCCTTCTTGCTGTATTTGTTTTGCATCACCTGTTCGGCTTGCTTGGCGAAACTCCCCTTGTCGACGCGAGGGAACAGCCGCGGGCCGACGGCTAACAGCGTCATCGCATCGAGTCCCGGTGTGGCGTCCTGCAGCATCGCCACGGCGACCGCGTCGCAGGAGAATTCGTCTAGACGCGACAGCGGTTTGTAGTGGTTGGAGATCGTGCCCCGAATCAGTCCGGTATGCCCGAGGGCGTGGTGCGCGAGTTCGTGGCCGATGATGAAGTCGAGGATTTCCGGTTTGTCGTTATCCAACGCGCCGTAGACGATGTCGTCGATCAACACGATGTTGTGTTTCGATCCGATCTTCAGCGCAAATGCGTTCTGTTCATTCGATTCGATGATATAGACATCGGGCAGCGATTTGAGTTCCAGCTGGCCGGCCATTCGCGCAACCGAAGCGTAGATCGCGGGGAATTGATCGGGAGCGACTTTGACGCCGTTCCCCATTAACACCGCTTCGGCTTTCTTGGCGCGCTGGTTGTATTTCACAAGCGCGATCAACCACGCGATCAATGCGATGCCATAGGTGCCGACGATGGACAGCAAGATAAGGATCGGCCCCACGATGCCGAACAGCAGCCAGCCGATCATCGCATGCAAACCGGTCCCTCGCGCGACGTGCTCTTTCGGTTTCACCCGCGGCGCGTTCAACGCACTCTGCGAAGGTGGGGAAGAGCTGATCGGATCATCGAACGTGCTTGCCATTGGGGGACTCCGGGCGGGGTTTCGGCGCTGTCATCTGACTCCCACTTCAACTTTCTTGACGGACTGTCGTGAAGGGGGGTTTTGAAAAATTTAGCGTCTGCCGAAGCGACGCACCACCATTTTGTGGTCTTTCACCAATCAGAGAGAGCTGCCGTGATTCAACAACTTGGGATACGGGGGCTGCAAAATATCGGAACTGTCGCGTCGCCACGACCCGTGGCGCTAACGGCTTCATCGATTTTTCACATCGCGTCGATCCGCCATCGGCAACGGATGCAAACAACACTCCACACCTGAAAAAAACTAACGCTCCGCAACGACATGGCAAAGCGTGTTGATCACCGCGCCAACCGAGAAGATTGGCCACCGCGCCGACGCTCGATCCGCTTGCCGCGGTGTTCGTCGGAAGGTTCGCCCAGGCGCAAACGCCTGAGCGATCGGCTCCAGGAATCCTTGTGGCGAAACGACGTTCGCGGAACTTTTATTGCCAAATTCTTCGCTGAGAGTGTGGCATTTGTGAAAGCGTTTAGTCCTTAGGAAGTATGGGGATGGACTACCGCTATTCTGCTTCTCTGTTCGAAAACTGCCGAGGGAACGACTCATGGCTGTCACGCATCGGTACGGATCGGCTGGGGTTCTGATCCTGGCACTGATCATCGCCCCCCAAACAATCGCTCAGGATCCAGTTGCCGGGCGGGAGTTGTTCGAGCGGGAGTGGCAGTATGTCGATCGGGGAACAACATTCACCGCATGGAGTACAACAACTCGGATGCCGCAGCGGCGAGGTCGGGGGCGAGGTCCACGACCGCAACACCGCGACAGCGGCCGCGAGTTGACGTCCATGCTGCCCGCCGAGGGGATGGAGGGCATGGCCGATGGGCTGGGGCCGCTGCACAACGCCGTCTCTTGTGCGGCGTGTCACCCTGGCGGTGGAGCATCGGGAGTGGAGCACAACGTGACGCTGATCACCGTCGACCCTCGATCACCCATTTTTGAACGGTCGGCGGGGCGTGGTGGTCGCGGACGTGCCGGAGGTTCCGACATGGACTTCTTTCCCGGGCTGGTCTCCGGCAACACGCTCTCCTTCAACACCGTCGTTCACGACCTCTCGACACGCCGCGGCTATCGAGCGATCCGCCAACGCTTGGCCGTCGGCGTCCCCAACGGTCTACCCGATGTGTGGTTTGATCCTCTCTCGCGGACCGTCGATGCGATCGCCAGCCAACCGGTCGTTGCCGGCCGTTATGGAACGCTCGACTACTACCTAAGTCAACGCAATTCGCCGCCGCTGCATGGCATGGGGGATATCGAGAGGATCTCCACGAATCGATTGAAAGCCATAGCGCTCTCTCGGACCCGATCGTCCGGCGGAACGATCTCCGGGCGAGTGGCGGGGAAGTATGGTTGGCGTGGCCAAGTCGACACGTTGTCCGATTTTGTCGCCGGAGCGTGCGCGTCGGAGTTGGGGCTGAACGTGGCCAACACCGCGCGACAAGCGGGTGATCCCGCCGATCCCCGCTACCTCAGCTTGGCAGCCGATGTATCGACGACCCAGGTCGCCGATCTCACCCGTTACGTCGCCGACTTGCCAGCCCCCGCCAAACCGTTGCTCTCTCTGGAGGAACGCAAACGGGTTCACCGCGGTGAACAGATTTTTCACTCCATTGGATGTGCAGCCTGCCACATCGCAGATCTCCCGCCGGCGCGAGGAATTTTTAGCGATCTATTGCTGCACGACATGGGGCCCGATCTGCAAGATCCGTTCCCCGCCCCGGCGTACCAGTTGGCGAGCACTCGTTCGGCGGCGCCGGCGAGTCGCTACCCGAGTCGATATGGCCGTGGAGAGGCGTGGACATATCGCAGCGATGCCCCATCGGATCGCCGCCGCGCTGTCGCGAATGATGGCAGAACCTCGCTTGCAACGGGAACGCCTGAACCGATCGCGCTTGACTATCCGGAGCAACCGCAATTTCCCCGCGGCGAAGTCAAAGAGGCGGATCTGAAGGGGCGGCACCGGTTCTCGTGGGATGCGTTGCAGCGGGAATGGAAGACACCGCCGCTGTGGGGCGTCGCCGATTCAGCTCCCTACCTTCACGATGGTCGAGCGGCAACCCTGACCGATGCGATCCAATGGCACGGCGGCGAAGCGGATCAATCGAAACGCAAGTTTGACAGGCTGAACGAAGACCAACAGCAACTGCTGCTCGCGTTTTTAGAGAGCATGAAGGGCCCGGTGGATTGAACGAAGAAATCGCCCCACCGTCCCCTCTCTCGTTTAACCGCACGCCCAAAGGGCCGCGCGTCCCCCGAGTCCCAACACGATCCCACGCGCCGCATCGCCATCCATCAACCTGCATCCCGTCGCCGCCAGCCACCTACTCCTTCGATGGCCCCGACGCTCGTTCCTGATACTGGCAGGCGGTTCGCGTTGGTGCCGAGAGTTCGGTCCGCAGAGCGTGCAGGATCGGGATCGCTTCTGCGCGATGCAGGCCGTCGCTGTGGCGGCCGGCGCGTTGAGCGAAGAACAATCGGGTGCGGAGGTGGTCGAGGCACTGGCAATCCGATTTGGCTTCGTCGCTGCACGATTCTCCCTGCTCATCCCAGAACGCGTAGCCGTCGAACGTCAGCGCAAACTCTTCGATAGCAACCATCTCCGCCTCATCCGCCGGGATGTCGCGCAACCGAAGCTGCGGCGAAGGAATGTTTTTACGTTCCATCATCTTCGTCCAGGTTTAAGTTGTCGTTTGATATCGGGAACGGGAACGGATTTTAAGCAGAGAAGGTTCCGGGAATCAGGTATTTGAGTCCCGGAACCTTTTCTTGTCGGACTTTTACCGAATTCTGTTCCCTTACTATTTGCTGGTCTCAAATCTCTTCAAGAGCTTGAGTTGCGGATCGAGCATTGCCCAGAAAACAACGCAAGAGGCGATCAGAGGAAGCGACCAGTTGAACACTCGCGAATCGTGAGCGACAACTGATGGGTTGTCTGGGGCATACAAGATTGCAAGCGACTCTCCGTAACCCGGGCGAAGCCAAAATGGCCCCGCTTTCAACTTGGCTTCGTGTTCGATTCCGTTTTTTCCAGTGTAGAGCAAGAGGTACCAGTCCGACCATCCTCCGTATTTACGCGAAGACGATTCATGTATCTCTTCAATTGTTGCCCTAGCACGTTCACCTGTGAATTCAAGGAATATGCATCGGTGACATCTCCATACGACGATGCCAATCATGACGATGGCAAGTATGTGACCTCTTTTGTGTGCTTTAATAGGTTTGGTCATGAATTCATAACGAGAGATTTGAGTCCGCCGACTATGGCCAGCGTTATGCGGGCGGCGGCCGTGAGCTGCAACATTGCGTAAAGGGCAACGACCGTCGCTCCGTATCATCGCATGGTTCGGTCGCCGCTTAGAATCGCCGGCTACGATCTCATTTTGGGATAGGAAAAGGTTCCAGGACTCAAAACAGACTTTGAGTCCTGGAACCTTTTCTGCATCGTCGCAGTGATCATGCGGCCACTATTGCACACCGGCATGGTGTCGAACCGACGTTGTTCGTTTTATGAATCGCGGATGAATCGCATGTCTTCTACTGGCATGTAACGACCGGGATCAGCGGGCGGCGGGAGCTGATATTGATGTCACGAGAAACCGGACCACTGCCGCTCCGTTGCATCCAATGGTTCGTCGTTTACTTGTTTGTCAATGGGACCTTCTCGACACGCTCATCTGCCGTTTTCATCATCATTGCACGCAACGCCATCCTATACCTTGGGTCAGCGAAGGCATACGCATCTCCTTTTGGCGTTCGCTTGAGAACAGGTTGGTCTCCTTTACCGAGCTGCGCAAGAATCTGGGTGACATTGAGCGTGGTTCCGCTTGTTGAATTGGGAAACTCTCGTCGAATCAATTCTTCAACGTCGGATGCCTTGACATGTTCATTTTCCGTGCAACCCAAAGCGAACAGCGTTTGATTTCGCCGACCGGCCTTGGTGTCTCGTTCGTTCATATGTTGTTCAACCACGGCGTAGCCGTGGTACATAGATTGCGAGAGCCAAAGCTCGTCTGCCCTTTCGAGCGTGTCTGAGTCGACCGTGCACCCTGAGTGATGTATCAGGTTGGCAACTTCGAGACAGTACTCATGGATCATCTGCGGAATGCGATCCGTAACCCAAGCAACATGTTTGTATACCGAACTGGGGTCTTCGACTGTATACCGTAGTCGTTTCTCAAATCCCTTCTCCACAAGCGACCTGCATTGCGTAAGTGATAGACGCGACACCTCGGGAAGCTCTCTCAGGCGATTGGCGACTGTCGCGTGGTGGGGCGTCTTGTAGTAGTACTCCCGTACTCCGCTTGGAACTCCCACAATCAGTAGTTTGACGTCGTAGTACGCGTAACGTTCGTCGTCACAGAGGATCAGAAGATCAGCAAGCTCTTTGAGAAATTGGTCCGTGAAAGCTGCTTCAAGATTGTCTAGAACCAATATGCCAGATCGCGAACCGGCGCGTTGCCGAATAGCTGCAAGACAAGACTCGAAGGGTTCCTTCTGCCCCAGTTCGTATTGTCCCGTATGGTCCAGTCTGCCTTTTGCTACGATCGTGTTTAGTTCAGCAGATTTGCTTTCAGAGTATCCCGTCTTCTCAGCGATCTCGTGACGCGAGACGAGGTTTGCCAATTCATTGGTGATTGAACCGAGCCTAGAAGCGTTAGCGAGATTTGCAACCTCAAAGTGGACATCTAAGTCGGACAGCACCTTCTTGTACAGCCAGGATTTACCAGTTCCGCTGTCACCATGGATGAGCAGGTGCTGTTGGCTATTCAGACCATTGCGGAGCGCTCTTTCAAGCTCTTCTCGTGCCACATACATATCTGGATTGATAGAAGCTGCACGTGGTGTGAAAACGGTATCAGGTGTTGGTCTTAGAGACATATATAGAGCTAAATCATTTATCGACGAACTATGGTTCTCACCGGTGTTGTTAGTGAGAATCGGGGATTTAGGATTGTTCTCGGGAGGTTGCGTGTTGTGTTAGCAACCCATCGACGACCTCGCGTGGTACGACTCACTTTGGTCAATGTCGTCGATTGCGATGGGCTTCGTTGCTTAGGGGGAGGCTTGTTCAGACGCCATCGCTCGTGCCCCTCTCATGGACGGCTGGATGGGATTTTACCCGTCGTTCGGCGTAATGCAAGCATGAAGGCAGGGGGCGAGGTTTGTTCGCAGTGATTGCACCGAGAGATCGCGGCAGAGCGCGTAGCTTGGGCTGCAACGATTTGGGACGCCAGTGCGCGGGGAAAACGACCGCGGGCGGTTACTACAGCACGCGGCGGACGATTAGTAGGGCGATCGCTATCGCGACGGCTATCGTGACTATCCAGAAGATGTTTTCGTGACGAAAAAATGAACGGCCAGGATCGTTGTTGGAATTCATCGCTATGGTCCTCCCTTACGCCAAATTATACGGCGTGCCGGCCGCGATGACACGGATGTTTTTCCGTTGGGAGAGTTCGAGCTCGCAGTCGCGGGTGCGCCAAAGTTGGAGCGGTGGGGTGGAGCAGCGGACGGCAGGCGCTGGCGCAAGGGGTGGATTCGTCGATCGGCATCAAGATCGCGTCGGTGGCGCCGGCGCGTTGAGCTCCTTTTTCGCTTACCGTGGCGAAATGGTGATGGTCCGTCCATAGATTGCGTTGGGGCCATCACTTTCACCCGCGTAATAGACCATAAACCACTCATTGCCGGTGAGGTGCGTCATCCAAGGGTAGCCGAAATCCTCTACGCCGGGAGAGGATGTCAGGAGACGGTTCCGCTTCCATTGCAGCGTGTCGCTCTCAGCTTGCCAAAGGCTGATCTGATTTTTGTCCGTTCGCTCCGTCTGGAGCGCATAGAGTCTATCGGGCTGAGTCGGATCCGAAACGATGAATGGGCTGGGGTGGTTCGCATCTTTGTTCCCCTGGATTACGCTCGGTTGGAATTGCCAACTGACGCCCCGGTCATCGCTGGTGTACTGATGGTAGGCGTGTGCTGAATTTTCGCGAACCAATCCGATCAGACGTCCGCCCGTGGAGATGAAAGTTGGTTCGTAGTATTTGTTTGTCGTGATTGTTTTTGGCGGGTTCCACGTTCTGCCATCGTCTTTGGAGTAGGCGATCCAAAGGCCGTCACCGTGCGGCTTGCGGTAGTGGCCACACACCGCCAAACCCTCGTTCGGAACCTGGAACACGTGGCCGAAGACCGATCCGGTTTTGCTCTCTCCGATCGCGGAAGTGTCCGTGCTTTTCCAAGTCTTGCCGTGATCCTCGGATCTCCATCCGTAGATGTTGTTGCGGAGGTCATCGGTAAACGCCATCACCATTAAAACAATGGCACCATCCTTGGCTTTTCCAATCGCCAGGTTGGCAGCGTGCTGATACGGCATCGTGCTATCGAAAGTCTTCAGCACCTCAGGCGATGTGAAACTTTGACCGCCGTCTTGGGAGACCGACACCGCCGGGCATCCGTCGCCATTGACGTGTTTCCTTCCCGCGATGTAGGCGACAACAATGCTGCCATCATCGGCTTTGACAACTTTCGGCCAGGACAGGTGACAAAAGCGGTCGCCTTCGGGGGCCGGCACGATGATCCGAAACGATTCATTTTCATCTCCGACCGCTGATCCGATGCCCAGCAACGCGACTGCGAATAGCATCCACCCCGTTAAAATTTCAAGCTTCATAAGAAGGTCTCTTTGGTTAGCATCATCGTCTACGATCGCGCGGTCCGAGCTGTTGAGCCACCATCGCTCGACAGCCATTCGAGGATTTGCGTTTATCGATTGTTATTGTCGTCGCCAGCGGCCCCTTCCTGGCTCCGGAAAGGGATTTTACTCATCCTTCGGCGACAGGAAAGCATAGTCGCTGGGAGGCCAACTTTCATGCGAAAAAGTGCGTCGGTGAGATCCCCGCAGCGTTGGCGGCTCGGGAGCTATGCGTTTCGGCAATGCAGGTGCACTCGCTTGCGGCTGGCAGCTGTACCTGCGGGGCGTTGGTTAGAGGAATGGTGACAGCTTTTCTTTAGCCACCGAGGCCACTGAGAACACAGAGAAGCACCGTAACCGATTGATGCCTCTGCGCTCCGTAGAGGACGAGGTTACGAGTCCTTGGGCGGATTCAGTGATTTCAGGACTTATAAAACGGCTAGCCTAAAAGAGTCGTGACGCCGTAGTTTCTACGTTGGAGCCGGAGCTATCGCCGAAGCGGTTCATTCAAAAGATTAACTGCTGGCGCGTGGCGGCTGGACCTTCCACTGAGGCACAAAAAAAACCGGTCGCTTGCGCGGACCGGTTGAGCATTTTTTATGGGAGACGACGGACTGGCGGCGTCGGCTACTTTTCAGCCAGGTAACGCTCGGCGTCCAGAGCGGCCATGCAGCCGGTGCCGGCCGACGTGATCGCTTGGCGATAGTAGTCGTCGGCGACGTCGCCGGCGGCAAAGACACCTTCGACGTTGGTGTTTGTTCGGAACGGCTTGGTCCACTGGATGTAGCCCTTGTCGTTCATCGTCACCGCGCCGTCGAGGAAGGCGGTATTGGGGGTGTGCCCGATCGCGACAAACATCCCGCCAACCTTCAGCTCTCGCGTCGAATCGTCAGCGGTGCTGCGCAATCGCAGGCCGTTGACGAGCTTGCCATCGCCGAGGACTTCGTCGACAACTGTGTTCCAGCACATCTCGATGTTGGGGTGGTTCAGAGCTCGCTCTTGCATCACCTTCGACGCCCGCATCTCATCGCGACGGACGATCAGATAGATCGTGTCGGCTCCTTTGAGATTGGCCAGGTAGGTCGCTTCTTCGACCGCCGAATCGCCACCGCCAACAACGGCCAGGGGTTTGCTGCGGTAGATTGGCAATGCGCCGTCGCAGACCGCACACGCGCTGACACCTTTGTTCTTGTAAGCGTCTTCGGATTCGAGCCCCATGTAGTTAGCTCGGGCTCCGGTTGCGATGATCACTGTATGAGCTTTGACGGTGTCGCCATTGCCAGCGGTCAGGGTGTGGACGTCGCCGGAGAAGTCGACGCTGGCGATATCGTCGCTGACGACGCGGGTGCCGAAGTTGAGGGCCTGCTGCTTCATCAGCTCCATCAGTTCGACGCCTTGAACCGCGTAGTGCGGTTGGCCATCTTTCTCGTGGCCAGCGGGAGCGGGGGGCAGGTTCCAGTGCCGCGACTTGTCGACAGCTGATTCGACGAACGCGCGGATGTTACCGGCCGGGAAGCCTGCAAAATTTTCGACTTCGGTGGTAAAGGCCAGTTGTCCCAGCGGAATCATTTCCGGACGGACGGTTCCTTCGTAAACGACAGGATTCAAATTGGCGCGGGCTGCGTAAATTGCAGCCGACCATCCAGCCGGTCCGCTGCCGATAATAACGGTTTTTTCAATCGTGTCCGACACCAAGGGGGTACTCCGTGCAGTGGGAAATGTATTTGTCCTAATCATCTCATATCAAAGAAGGCGGACATATTATAGATCGCTGCGCGGTTTCCACCACCTGGAGCCAGGGCAAGATCAGCATCGATGAGGTATGCTGTGGTTGAGCGAACGGCAGCCTCGTTGGCCGACGAATCTCAATCGAACCTCGAATCTGCCGCGTTTGGCGGCACAGAACATTCCATGAACCGCGATCTCACCCGCAGCATCCTCTCGCTCGCCCTGGCTTCGATTCTGCTCGCGACCGCCACGATCCTGATTTCCTTGGCGATCGATCGGACCGTGGGGCTCCGCCCCGGTTGGCCGGCGGTCGCCGAAGAGCC
This sequence comes from Rosistilla ulvae, assembly GCF_007741475.1. Taxonomy (NCBI): domain Bacteria; kingdom Pseudomonadati; phylum Planctomycetota; class Planctomycetia; order Pirellulales; family Pirellulaceae; genus Rosistilla; species Rosistilla ulvae. The sequence continues at coordinate 5,591,464 of NZ_CP036261.1, forward strand.
GACGGCACCGCGGCAGCGCCCGTTGCCTCCTGCGGGCAGTTACGACGAGACGATCGACCAGGCGCCAGTCGACGCCAATTTGCGTCAATTATGGAATTCGCTGAACCAGCAGGAGGAGGGAACGCCGCTGAAGTTCCCGATCGAAGTCGAGCGGGCGATGTCGGTCGAGCCCGGCCAGGGTGCCTGATTCGGGGCATTTTCGCTCGGAGGTAGCGGAGGAGGTCGTCGAGACTTTCCGCAATCAGCGGCTTCGTTTAACCGCGGTGGCAACGCCCTGCGCGTTCGTGGGATTCGACTCGCGCCCCGTTGGGCCTTTCGTAAGGAATGGAGGGGCCGTTTCCCAGGCCGGCACTTCGCTCGCGGGGCTCGCTCCGTTTGGCCTGGGCTATGCAAAGGATCGGAGCTTCGCCCCACGGCCGGGGCATTTCTGCCACAGAGGCCACCGAGAGCACAGAGGTTTAGCGGTGGGGCGATTTCTTTTGTGGCGAAATCAATCAGCGGCTTAGTTTAATCGCGGTGGCAACGCCCCGCGCGTTGGTGTCGCTCGACGCGCGGCCCGTTGGGCACGCGGTTAAACGATTGGGGGGGGGCTGCGGATTCGACGCTTCCCGCAGGGATTCAAGACGGTAGCCGGAGGTCGTCGCGAAGCGGCGCACCTCCGGTATGCGAGCTCCATCGCGCCGTGCAATCCCAACGGGATTGCAGACCGTGCGCCCCCGCCGGGGGCGGCGATCCATTGTGCTCTCGTTTCCGGTGGTGTTCGCTACGCTCAAACCACCGGCTACCTTCTGCGATCCCTTCGGGAACCGGTTTTGTGGCGAAATCAATCGACGGCTTCGTTTAACCGCGGTGGCAACGCCCCGCGCGTTCGTGGGATTCGACTCGCGCCCCCTTGGGCCTTTCGTAAGGAATGGAGGGGCCGTTTCCCAGGCCGGCACTTCGCTCGCGGGGCTCGCTCCGTTTGGCCTGGGCTATGCAAAGGATCGGAGCTTCGCCCCACGGCCGGGGCATTTCTGCCACAGAGGCCACCGAGAGCACAGAGGTTTAGCGGTGGGGCGATTTCTTTTGTGGCGAAATCAATCAGCGGCTTAGTTTAACCGCGGCGGCAACGCCCCGCGCGTTGGTGGCGCTCGACGCGCGGCCCGTTGGGCACGCGGTTAAACGATTGGTGGTTGCTGCGGACTCGACGCTTCCCGCAGGGATGCAAGATGGTAGCCGGAGGTCGTCGCGAAGCGGCGCACCTCCGGTATGCGATCCTCATCACGCAGCACAATCCCAACGGGATTGCAGACGGTTCTGCGCCCCCGCCGGGGGCGGCGATCCATTGTGCTCTCGTTTCCGGTGGTGTTCGCTACGCTCAAACCACCGGCTACCTTCTGCGATCCCTTCGGGGGCGGTTTGGTGGCTAACGCGTCGAACCATATCGTTTAACCGCGGCGGCAACGCCCCGCGCGTCCATTAGGTTCGACGCGCGGCCCGTTGGGCACGCGGTTAAACGGAAATACCTGTCGTGTTCGGTGGTGCGGCTCGAATGGGGGGCTGTGTTTGGGGGCGACGCAGATCGGCCGCCACGCGATAGCGTCTGGTTCTCTTAGGTAGCCGGACGCTTTGGGGGGGCGGCTGATAGTTCCGGTGGAAACAATGAATCGCCCTGGTTGCTGCAGCGAAGCCCGTTGTGAACGCGATGGTCTGGCAATACACTAGTGGGCTTTGGCAATTTTGACGTCGCCCGGCGGGTGACTTGTATTTTGGAAAGGACCGATTCGGTGCCAGGAACTTGTGTGATAGGGCTGCAGTGGGGCGATGAAGCGAAGGGAAAGCTCGTCGATTTGCTGGCCAAAGACTACGAAATGGTCGTGCGTTACGCTGGCGGTGCCAACGCGGGGCACACGGTCGTCTGCGGCGACGAGACGTACAAACTGCATCATATTCCCAGCGGCATCCTGCATCCTGCGGTCCAGAACATGATCACGCCGGGCGTGGTGATCAATCCGACGACGCTGTTGGAAGAGATCGACGGTCTGGCTGGGCGCGGGGTTCGTTGTGCCGACAATATGCGGATCAGCGAACGGGCCCACTTGGTCATGCCATGGCACATGATCGAAGATCGGATCATCAACGAGCACCGCGGCGTCGGGAACGAGTCGATCGGCACGACAAATCGTGGCATCGGTCCCTGTTATCGCGATAAGGTGGGACGCACCCATGCGATCCGCATGACCGACCTGATGCAAGCCGATCGCGATGAACGAATCGCAGCGGTCGCCCAACAAAAATATCGCATTTTGGAAGGCCTGGGCGCGTCGGCTGACGAATTGGCCAGCATCGAGCCGAGCAAAGTTGCTGCGGTCGCCGCTGGCTGGGCCGATCGGTTGCGCGAACTAACCGGCGACACGACGGAGCCTGTTTTGGCCGCCTGTGAAGCGAATCGCAAGGTCTTGTTCGAAGGTGCCCAAGGGGCTCTGTTGGACATCGATCACGGCACGTATCCGTTTGTGACCAGCAGCAACGCATCGGGCGTTGGTGTTTGTGCCGGTGCGGGGGTTCCGCCACGTTGGATCAACGAAGTGGTTGGCGTCTGCAAAGCGTACAGCACGCGCGTCGGTGGCGGTCCGTTCCCGACCGAATTGCACGACGATGTCGGCGAACAGATTCGCAAACTGGGGAACGAATATGGTACGACGACCGGTCGTCCGCGGCGTTGCGGTTGGCTCGACGCGGTCGCGCTGCGATATACGGCTCGGTTGAGTGGCGTCTCGCGATTGTCGTTGATGATGATGGACGTGTTGAGCCATCTGGATGAGATCAAGATCTGTGTCGCGTATGAGATCGACGGCAAACAGACCAAACATTTCCCGTGCCACGCCGAAGAAGTGCGAAGTTGCAAGCCGGTTTACGAAACGATTCCCGGTTGGAAGATTCCAGTCGACGACGCGCGTCGCTTGGAAGATTTGCCCGAAGGGGCGCATCGATATATTCGCCGTGTCGAGGAATTGATCGGTTTCCCAGTGGGAATCATTTCGGTTGGTCCGGATCGTGCGCAAACGATTTTCACAGAGCAAACAAAGCTGGACTTGGCGATCGCTTAAACCGTGATGACTCAGGCCGAACCCTCCTCATCGCCCCGCGCCGATGCCGACCCCGGCAACTCGCTTCCCCGGCACGTCGCCATCATTATGGATGGCAACGGTCGCTGGGCGCAGCGGCGTGGGTTGCCGCGCATCGAAGGGCATCGGCACGGGGTCGATACGGTTCGCCGGACGACGGAAAAGTGTGCGGCGCTTGGGATCGAAGCACTGACGCTGTATTGTTTCAGCAGTGAAAATTGGAAGCGGCCGCCGGTCGAACTCGATTTTCTAATGCATCTGTTGGAGCAGTATCTTGTCGAAGAGCGTCGCACGTTGATCGATAACGGTTTGCGATTGAACATGATCGGTCGCCGAGATCGATTGCCCGCTGGGGTGCTTCGCGAGCTGGAGATCACGCAACAGTTGTGTGCCGATCACACGGGGATGCAATTGGTGTTGGCTGTCGATTACGGCGGCCGGGCGGAGATCGTCGATGCGGTTCGGCAGTTGGCCGCCAAGGCGCAGCGGGGCGAATTGCAGCCCGATGCAATCGATGAGGCGATGTTCTCCGAGCATCTCTACACCGCTGGGCTGCCCGACCCCGACCTGTTGATCCGGACCGGAGGGGACATGCGGGTCAGCAATTATCTGTTGTGGCAGATCAGTTACGCCGAGCTCTGGGTGACCGACCGTTCCTGGCCCGACTTCCGCGAGGAAGATCTGATGCAAGCGATCCAGGACTTCTCCGGTCGACAGCGACGTTTTGGCGGTCTTGTGCCTGGTTGAACGGGGACGTTCCCCCGATCCAACCGCAGAAGGTCCAGCTTCACGAAACGTTAACGCAGTCTTCATCTGTTTGCGCATCGACGCGAATACCTTGGAGCCCTACAACATTGGTGGGTTCGTCGCGACGTGGCAAGAGTGCCGACGTCCTTGCGAGACGGATCGATTCCATTCACGTTCTTCGCGACGGGCTGCCGCAGTGCGATCAAGATGACCACCACCACCACAACAACTCGCGATTTTGTTCGACGTCTGCGCCGCAGCGAACTGATCGAGGTTGATTCGTTGCGGAAGTCGCTGGCGGCGATCCAGACGAAACATGGTGGCCATCTGCCCGACGATGCCAAGGTGCTGGCCGAGGATCTGATCGGCGGAGGGGCGATCACTCAGTGGCAAGCAAAAAATCTGCTCTCGGGTCGCTGGAAAGGCTTCTTCTTAGGCAAATACAAACTGCTGCGTCAGTTGGGCGTTGGCGGGATGAGCGCGGTCTTTCTGGCTGAGCACGCGGTGATGCGACGACGCGTCGCGATCAAGGTGCTGCCGCGACGCCGGTTGAGCAATCCGTTAAATCTTTCGCGTTTCCAGCAGGAGGCCCGGACGTGCGCGATGTTAAATCATCCCAACGTCGTGCAGGTGATCGATTTCGATCGCGTCGACGACCAGCATTTCATGGTGATGGAATTTGTCGATGGGATGGATCTGCAACGATTGGTGCAACAACAGGGGCCGCTGCGATTGCATCGCGTGGTCGAATACCTGCGGTGCAGCGCGTCGGGCTTGCAGCACGCTCATGAACGGGGGATCATCCATCGCGACATCAAGCCGTTGAATATTCTGATCCATCGCGACGGCGTGCTGAAGATCTCCGATCTCGGTTTGGCGCGGTTGCGGTACGACGAAGATCCGTCGCTATCGGGAGAGACCGCAGGGGTTTTGGGGACCGCCGACTACGTCGCGCCGGAGCAGATCCGCGCCAGTCATTTGGCTGACGGTCGATCCGATCTCTACAGCCTCGGCTGCACGCTCTATTTTATGCTCACCGGTCGGGCGCCGTTCGCACAAGGGACGGTGCAGCAGCGGATTGCAAATCACCAAACGATGCCGCCACCGGATGTTCGCAAGCTGCGCCCCGATTGCCCGACGGAACTGGCTGAAATCTGCAAGCGTTTGATGGCCAAAAGTCCGGAGGACCGTTACCCCACGGCGACGTTGTTGTTGCAAGCGATCGATCGGGTGCAGTGGAGCTTTAGTCCCTCGGGAGTGCCGATTTCGATACCGGATCATGCGTCGAGTGATTCGCTGTCGATGGGGAGCGATTCGGGCAACGGATCGAGCGCTGGCAATGCGGTCTCGATCTCCGATGCGCCCCTGGACGATTTTTCGCTGTCCAATACGTCCGACGATGGCAGTGACGCAAGCCTCGATGATCTGTTGGCGGGGATCGATTTGCCCGCGGCGACGCCGGCGAGCACGGCCACGTTCCAGCCGCTGGCCCCCGTTCCGGCCTCCACGTTTTCCGCACCGGCGCCGATAGGAAAACCGACGACAGCGTCGGTCGATGTGGGACAAAACAAAACGATCATCTACGCCGGAATCGGGATGGCCGCGTTTGCGGTGGTCTTTAGCGTGATCATGTCGATCGTGTTCGTCTTTTCCCCCGAGGACAAAGGCCGCGGGATGATCAAGCGATCCGAGGGGGGCAAGTCGGGGAACGTCGTGATCATCGGCAATTGATCATCGGCGATCACTCCGATTCCCAACGGACTTTATCGGCGATCGGTTGGCGCGAGCCCGCGGGCCAATCGCTGGCGGGATAGCCGAGATAGAACAGCCCCAGGACGCGGTCGTCGGTGTCGAGTCCCATCAGGTCGCGGATCGCATCGCTGCAGGCGGCGGCGTTGGACGACCAGAAACCGCCCAGTCCAAAGGCGGTTGCCGAGAGGTGGATGTTTTGCACCGCACAAGCGACGGCGGCGATCTCATCGATCTCGGAGATCTTCTTGCTGGGCTGTCGCTTCATGCCGATCGCGATCACCAGTGGCGCGAGCGTTGGGTTGACGGCAAAGCTGTCGAATTTGTTCTGCTTGAATTCGGCCGGTGGTGTGATTTCGCGATAGGTTTGCGAGAGGAGTTGAGCCAACCGCGTGCGCGCGTCGCCGGCAAAGATCGTAAATCGCCACGGTTCGGTTAGCCCATGGGTTGGGGCCCAGTTGGCATCTTCGAGCAGCGTCTCGATCACTTCGCGAGCGATCGGACGCGGATCCATCTGGGCTGGCTTGATCGTGCGTCGCGAGCGAATCAGTTGGTGTATCGATGCTTGCTGCATGGGAGGTGTGTCTGTTGCGAGGGGGAGACAGCTTCGGGGCAAATGGTATGCCGAGATCCTAACCGACCCGTCGCGTCGCCAGCAACAGGCGCGGGGCGCCGCCGCCGCGGGAAACGAAGCCCCGTAGCGGAACTCGTCAGAAGTTTCGTGCGAGGTATTTGCCCCGCGGAGCGAAAGCAACCTGGAAATCGGTCCCTCGCACCGCTGGGCCCGACCCCGCAGGGATCGCAGAAGGTAGCCGGTGGCCGGAGCGTAGCGAATGCCACCGGAAACGATAACGCCTACGCTTGCCGCCCCCGGCGGGGGCGCACGGTCTGCAATCCCGTTGGGATTGTGCGGATCGATGTGGGATCGCATACCGGAGGTGCGCCGCTGCGCGACGACCTCCGGCTACCATCTTGCATCCCTTCGGGATGTGTCAAATCCGCAAATCGTTTAACCGCGTGCCCATCGGGCCGCGCGTCGATGCGATACGGACGCGCGGGGCGTTGCCACCGCGGTTAAACGAAGTGAGCGATTGGGCTTGCCGCAGAGATTACCGAGAGATCGTGCCAGCGATGCGAATCTCTGTGCTCTCGGTGTTCTATGCGGCAGATGCATGTAGACGTGAGGGGCGAAGCTCCGATCCTTTGCATAGCCCAGGCCAAACGGAGCGAGCTTTGCGAGCGAAGTGCCGGCCTGGGGAACGTGCCCGCCATCTTCCGCCATCCCATCCGAAAGGCCCAACGGGCCGCGCGTCGAGCGGGCCGAAAGCGCGGGGCGTTGCCGCCGCGGTTAAACGAAGTGAGCGATTGGTTTTGCCGCAGAGATCACCGAGGCCACAGAGATATCGTGCCAACGATGCGAATCTCTGTGCTCTCGACTGTCCTCTGTGGCAGATGTGAACCGACTTGAGGGGCAATGCCCCGAGCCAAACGCCACTCAATCGTTTAACCGCAATACCGTTCAACGAAGCGTAGTGGACGAGGCTACGAGTCCTTTTGCATCAGACCAAATCGGTAGGACTCGTAACCTCGTCCACTACGTCCCGCCGCTAATTTTTCCACGGTCCGAGGCTCCTTCGTTGAATGGTATTGCGTTTAACCGCGTGCCCAACGGGCCGCGCGTCGATCGATATGGACGCGCGGGGCGTTGCCACCGCGGTTAAACGATGCGCCTTTTCTGCGGGGATCGAAAGTCTTGACGGCCTGTCGATATAAGTGGTCTAGGTTCGTTTTTTTCTTGGTTTCCTCCTTACCTCCGCTGGCGATGACGGCGTAGCGGTAGCTACAAGTCATCGAGAGCAGGTAGGAGGAGAGTCGGACAGGGAAAGGCACGATGCCGGTGAAGTCGAACGTTATGGAACGCACGCTCGTGCAAGATGGGGAGCCAGACACAGCAAGCGATGAACATTGTGAGCGATGCACAACCATTGCCACTCGCAACGAACCTTCTCTAGGCCGCGCACAAGGAACTCACGAACACCAAAGTGATGCTTGATCAACGCGAAAGGACGTTCGGTTACCGCCGCTCGAAGAGCGTATTTTGTGCGTGAGCAGTCCCTCTGCATCCGACGCGTGTGCGAAGTCTTGGCTTGTTCGTGGACACCGCACTCGATCCGGCCACCATATTGATTGCGACTGTTCTTGAAACACTTCGTCCGAAGTGAACAACCCGAACAGTCTCGCTTGTCGGCTCGGTAAAGGAAACGCTCGGCACCGGTGTGATCTTTGCGCCGGCTCTTGCGCTCGAGTGTCTTGCCCATCGGGCAGTAGTAAACGTCCGCCTCGGCATCGTACAGGAATGCTGACTTGTCAAACGTCCGCTCGTCCTGCTCACCCTTCTTCGGCTTCTTGCCGCGAACAGGAAGTCGGTCAATCTTTTCGGCTGCGATCGGTTGACTTGGATCTTTGCGGTACGCCGGGTTCTCCGGTCCCGCTGGCGTGTAGAAGTCGACGTGCTTGTCCTTGCAGGCAGCAATGTTCTCACCGGTTGCCATCAATCCGTCGGCCAGCACCTGGACCTCACCCTCGCGATCGCCTTCCATGAAGCTCTCGCGAACCTGATCGATCGCCCCGTGCATGTGGCTCTGTTCATCAATGCCGCTGATCACATCGGCTGCGGCGATCAGCCCGCTATCGGCATCGACCGTGGCCGTTGGGGTGTAGTTCGGTGCGAAGCCGCCTTCCTTGTTTTTGGCGATCCGGCTTTGCGGGTCGGTGATCGGCAAGCGATCGGGAACCTTCTTGCCTTCGCTTTGAATCCGCTCGAGCTCGGCAAGGGCCGAGTCAATCTGCTGGCTCTGGCGAGAGAGTTGCTCTTCTTTGTCGGCTGCCGCCGCAGCGTCGAAGATTTCGTCTTCGCTGTCCTGAGCCTGCTCAACGGCTTGGCGATGTTCTTCAAACTCGGCGGTGAGTTGCTTCTTGGCCTGGCGAAGTTCGTCCGGCGTCCGCGTGCCGCTGCGGCGGTTGCTTGCTCGCAGGCGCGTGCCGTCATAGCCGAGTGACCGCAATGTGAGATGCCCCATCTGTTGAGCAATCAGGCCGATTTGAACAAACAGGTCGCCGATAGCCCCGGCGTTGGAGGTGCGAAAGCGGGCGATGGTGCTGTGGTCGATCGAGCGTCCTTCGGCCAGCCAGCGAAAGTCCAAGCGAAATTGCAAAGCTTCCTCCAGTGCCCGGGAGGTTCGCACGCGTTTGAGTAGCCCGTAGAGAATGACCCCGGCGATGACGCGAGGATGAATTGGCGGCTGTCCTTTGGTGAGGTCGTAGCTAGCCTCCCAGTTCGACCAATCGATCTTGCCGAGCATCGCATCGATGGTGCGAACCGGATGCTCGATAGGGACGGCGTCATCAAGTTTTTCAGCGAAAAGAACGAGCTGTTCGCGATTTTCTTTCGGTTGTGCCCAGCCCATCGCTCTTCTCCAAACTGACCGTACGATTGCCCCGTAAAGAGTTTAGCGCTATCCAGTTCCATGTCGACAGCGAATGACTAAATCGACAGGCCGTTGACGAGTTCCGCTACGCAGTCCTTCCCCATCGACCGACTCGTCGCGACGGCACGCTTACGCGCTGCCGTTCCACGATCGTTCAAATCTCTCGATCGCCGTCGCTTTGCCGGTCTTGGGATCGATGTCGATCACCGCGCCGCATAATCGGACGTCTTTACTGGCGACATGAAAGTAGGTCGGCGTAAACGTTAGCGTCGTCTGCATCACGGGGTCGATCTCGCGGCCGATGATACTGTCGTACGCGCCACTCATTCCCACATCGCACATAAACGCGGTGCCGCCAGGCAGGATGCGAGCGTCCGCGGTGGGAACATGCGTGTGCGTTCCAAGCGCTGCGCTGACGCGGCCGTCCAGATACCGCCCCAACAACTGTTTGTCGCTTGTCGCTTCGGCGTGCAGATCGACAAAACGAACTTTCACGTCGCCGGGAATCTCCGCCAACACGCGATCCGCGGCGGCGAAGGGGCAATCGACAGGCCGCATGTAGACGCGTCCCATCAACGAGACGATTGCCACTTTGACTCCCGATTGCGTCTCCAGAACGGCAAAGGTCTTGCCTGGAGCGGAGGGGGGATAGTTGGCCGGTTTGACGATCCGCGGATCGCTTTCTAGCACCGGGGTGATCTCGCGTTTGCGATAGATATGATCTCCCATCGTAAACGCATCGATTCCGTGGGCCGCCAATTTTTGAAATTGCTTGACGGTCAACCCCGAACCGTCAGCGGAATTCTCCGCGTTGACGATCACCAAATCGGTCTGCAATTCGTCGCGTAGACCGGGCACCATCGCAACGCAAGCCTGCACGCCAGGCTTGCCGACGATGTCTCCTAAAAACAATAAACGCAAGGAAAGATCCTTCTCAATTCAAAAATGCCGGTCGTGGTCCGCGGAGTGGCGTTTTAGTCGCCGCCGCCGATATCTTGCATCAGACCGTCGTGCATCAATTGCGTTTCGGCCGATTCGTGCTTCTGTAACTTATCGGCAAACCGATCGAACGCGACAGGAATAATGGTCGTCAAAGCGGCCAAATCGCGAACACTCAACAATTGTTCCGCTCTTTCGGCGATCGAATCGATCTCCATGTACAGGTCGCGATGCTGTTGCAGCAATTCGCCTGACCGACGTGCAAACGTTGGGCAGCAGAAGGCGGGGTCATCGAAATAACCGTAAGCCTCTTCGACCGAAAACTGGAACGCCAGCTTGTCGCGGAGGTCGGACAATCGGCCAATAAACTCGAAACACTTTCCTTCCAGCGAGATCGGCAGGGAACACATCTCCTGCAACGCATGCAGCCCGTCCCAGAGTTCTTGATGCAAATCCTTCACGTCGGCTAAAAATGCCGGATTGACGGTGACAGTCTTTGCTTTGTTAGAAACGCTCATACTAGAAGCTCCTGCGATCGAGAAAAGAATGGTGTCGGGCTACACTTCGAAGGTCCTGCGTCCACTGAATATCGCGACCGAACAACCAGTCGCTTTCCATCTGAAGTCTAGCGAATTTTCGACCGCGATGCGAAGCAAATCCGCACGCGAAGCGAGGTAAAACGTTCGTCCCAAGCGGCTTAACCGGCTTACCGCACAATTGCTCAAACCGTTGCAAACGAAATTTAATGGCAAAGAAAGAGCCCGCATCGGTCAGATCGACCGTGCGGGCAGCGATTAATGGTTTCGAAAAGCTTGTTCCACGGAACAGCTGAAGGGGCCATCGCCCGCCGCTATTTGATATCAATCCGCTCGATGTCGGTGAATTTTCCAATCGACATGTTCGCTCCGCCAATAAGGATTAACGAGCGTTTGTCCAGCGGAAGCATGACGTGGAAGAAGCGGCCCGGATCGCATTGGCCCACGATTTCCCACTGCTTGCCGTCGCTGCGGAGTCGTTGGATCGTGCCGTCGATCGCGGTGACATACAGTTGTCCGGCCAACGAATAGGCGGCGTTGCCGAATCCGGTCATCGGTTTGCCGATCAGACTTGCCCCCTCGGTCCAGGTGTCGGTCTTGGGATCGTAGATGTCGGTTCGCGTGCTCGGTTTCCCCTCGTGCCCCATTCCGCCGATCACGTAGATCTTTCCGTCGTGCGCACTGACGCTGACAGCCCGACGCTGAAACGCCGGGGCCGCAATCGGTTCCCAGGTCGCGGGCGTCTTGCTGAGATCCATTTTCCAGGCGGTTTGATGCCATACGTTTTCTTCGGCATCTCCCATCGCCCAACCGCCGGCGACGTAGACGACGTCTCCCAAGATCGCTGCGCCGAGCGACGACCGCGGCTCGGGCAACGGCGCCAAGTCGGTCCACTGGTTGGTCGCCGGATCGAACTGGCTGACAGTCGATTGCGAGTGCAGGTCGTGGTCCTCGCCTTCCGCATTCATCGCGGTGAAGCCGCCGACGCGGATCAGTTTGTCGCCGTGAGCGACCATCGCCAAGCCTTGCATCCGCGGTCCGGCGGGCAATTTTTTCCACTCGCTCGGTTGTTGTAGATCCAACGCCCACAACCGGTTCGATTGCTCAGCTGTCGAATACGAGTGCGCCGTGCCGGTGTGGCCGCCGTAGACGTACAGCTTGCCGCCAGCGATCGCTCCGCCAAAACTGGTCAGCTCCTCAGGCAGGTCGGCCATCTTGGTTGGGCTTACTGAAACCTGATCCTTCGCCACCGGAGTCGCTTCGCTGGCCAGCTGCCATGGAAAGGCGACGGTCAGATAATGTGCGGCCCCTTCGAAGGCTTCGTCCTTCCATTTGCCCGTCTCCTGCTTGTCGGTGAAGCCAACGCGCAAGGCGTTGTACCCCGACTCCAGCTGTTCACCGGTAAAGACGACAGCTCCTTGTTCGTCGGTCGTCGCCGAACCCTCTTCATCTCCGTCGTCGCAATAAAGTTTTACGTCGACCTCAGGCAACGGCTTGCCTTTAAAAGTGACCACGACGCGGATCCCGTCTTCGTGGGGAATCAGGCTGGCGGCGAGATCGATTCCGGCGGGAGCAGTTGTTGCCCACTTCGCAGGATCGGTGTCGAGCAATTGTTGTGTGTAGTAGACCAGCTTGCTGCCACGCATCAGACCGTAAGTTTGGGAACCGACGATGCTGCCGCTGGCCGGTACTGCCGCTTCGGCTCGCAGACCGATCAGATCGTCGTTGTCGATCGGCTGCATCGACAGGGCGGTTCGCTTGCCGTCGGCGTCCAGATGCGCCAGCGGATATTCGGCGAGCGATTCGGGCAGATGGTACTGGCGGTCGGTGACATCTTCACCGAAGTAGAGGATCGGATGTCGATCGTCGTCGATCGCAAGCCAAGGAAAGTGGGCACTGGCGGTTGTGCCGATCAACACAAAAAGCGCCGCGCACAGTTGAAGCAAACGGAAGGGGTGAGATTTCATACTATCGGTTCCACGGGTATTGGTTATCGGTTGATCCGCCACGGCCGACGGTCGGTCGGCCACGGCGTCATTGCGGCAGGCACGCGGCCCGCCCTGTCTCATGTTATCGCGATGTCAGCTCGAAGCGAAATTCGTTGCTCCCGTCCGCTGTCACCGTGGCGGTCAATCGCCCCGGTTTCTGGTAGGAGGCCGGAACGCTTCTGGCCTTCAAGGGATCTCGCTGTCCCGAACGGATCCGTTCAAAAGCCTGTTCCGCGTCGGGTGCGTTGGGAGTCACAACGACATCAAAATCGCCTGGCGAAGGGCCATCGGTCGGTTCGATAGCAAACTGGCCAGCTTGCAAAAGAACGCAGCTGCCACGAGCGTCCGCCTTGGGTACAAACCGCAACAACGCATCGTCCAGCGGTTTACCATCGAGGGTCACTTGTCCGTTCACCGCCACGCGGGGCGGCCCATCGGCTTGGGTGCAGCCGGCGAACAACAGTCCACCAGCCATCAACATGCATAGGCTGGCGGTTCTCATAGTCCTTCTCCCACCACTTCGCCGCCGTTGCGGGTCGCCAAAGCGTTCAACAGATCGCGGTCGGCCGTCTCGGCACCAAACCGAACGCTGCCATCGCCGTAAAGAAACTGAACGCCACCGGGATGCATGCTCTGGAAGCCGCCATTGTTGGCAGCGTTATGAACGTTCAATTCCTTCAGCGTCGTGCCGAGGGAGACGGCCGGATAACCAAGCACCCAACGCGCGGTGCCCCATTTCACCTTCCCCGCGTCGGCAGCGGGGGCAGTCCACAAGTAGTCGGGCATGTCATAGGTTGTCTCGCCATAGGCGATCGTCGAACTGGTGCCATCGGTGATGTCGCGGAAGCGCGTCGCCGGATTGTTGTATCCGTACGAGGTCCAGTTCAGGCCGAACATCCCATCGGCTTTGACCATGTATGCGCCGGTTCCTTCGCAGGCGAGATAACTGGTGGGACCACCGGTCTCGCCATTGCTGTCATCGGGCACTTGGCGAGGCATCGTCATCGAAGGGCACAGATAAGTCGCAATCTCTTGCGATGCGACCGCTTGGTTGTACGGATCCGAATACGAGAGGCTGAAATCGAATTGTTGATACGTGTTGGCCGCTTCCAGGTAGGGCAGCACGGCGGTCAACGGTCCCATGAAATTGCTCAACCGCGAGCCTTCGGGAAACATCCGATAGGTGTCGTGGTAGTTGTGCAGCGCCAGCCCGATCTGCTTCATGTTGTTGCTGCACTGCATCCGACGAGCCGCCTCGCGAGCCGCTTGTACGGCGGGCAGCAGCAGACTGACCAAGATGCCGATGATCGCGATCACGACCAACAGCTCAACCAAAGTAAACGCGGATCGACGCTCAGCCGCGACACGGCGGCGGGAAATTGAGAAGGTACGTACAGGCATTGCCATAGCTCCATTGCTTTTGCACACCAAAGGGATCTGTTCCGGCTTCTCCAATGAAGACCGGAATCGGACCGAGCGTGGCTGGCTAGGGAGCAGAACCCACGGCGATGGGGTTCGTACTAATTGCTTGCTGCGTCGTCGGATAGCTAAACGCTATTGAGAATCAGTTTCAATTGAATATACTGAGCATCGGATTGGCGGGCAAGGATTGCCGACCAATTTTTTCCAACTAGCGCAACATAAGCACCGTACAGTGGTTACGACGATGACAAACGATTCTGCCCCGCAAGATGATGCCGCCGCCAAAGAACAAGAACTGGCGGCGGCGGCATTGAATCTCCCCAAAGTGATTCAGTTCAACGATCTTCCCCGCTGTGGCGACGAAGTTTGGATCACCAGCGACGGGCAACTCTATCGGCTGCGAAAAACCCGCCAAGGTAAACTGATCCTGACGAAATGATCCGTTCCTCCCGCACCAACCGGCCCTGTGCGGCCTGGATTTTCCCGTTCGTGGTAGCAGTCGAACGATCGGGCGATTAGCTTATATCAGTCCCCATGCGCGCTTGATTCGCAGCCGGATCGCGCGATCCTTCCGGAACTGAAATTCTGCTTCCTCGAGACTGCCCCCAATGCCTTCGATCCACCTCTCAATCGCACTTCCCCGTCTGCTCCTTTCCCTCGGTTTGAGCCTGTCGCTGATTGCGACCACCACAGCTCAAGATGCCGCCGACAAACCAGCGGCAGCGGCCACCGAAGCGAAGGAAAAAGCGGAAGCGTCCAAACCGCCGGCCGAAGCTGCGGAAAAGGCAGCCAAACCGGCGGATTCGAAGCCAGCCGAAGCGAAACCGGAAGCCAATCCGGAATTAAAGCCCGAGGCGAAGCAGGAGAAGAAGGCTGACGAAAAGCCAGCCAATCCGAAAAAGGAAGCTGAACCGGCCAAGCCTGCAGCGGAGGAACCGAAAGCCGAAGCGAAGCCCGAACCGAAAAAGATCACATCGTTGGGCTACAGCAACACACCCTTTATTCGCGGCCAACGCTGGAAGGTTCACGACATGAACCGTCCCCGTCCGCGAGCGATCGTGCCTGGGAACGCTTCGACTTACGAAAAGCCAGGTACCGCGCCAAGCGACGCGATCGTGCTGTTCGATGGCAACAATCTCGACAACTGGGGCCAACTGTTGCCCGAAGATCCCGGCTCGATCTATCAACCGCTGTGGTCGGTCGCTGACGGCGCGATGACCGTGGTTCCCGAAACCGGCCACCTGCGTACGCTCGATACGTTTGCCGATTGCCAGCTGCACATCGAATGGGCGTCGCCCGAAGACGTTCAAGGCGCCAGCCAAGAACGCGGCGACAGCGGCGTATTGTTGATGGGCAAATACGAAGTACAGATCCTCGATTCGTTCAACAATCGCACCTTTGCCGACGGACAAGCGGGCGCGATCTTTGGCCAGCATCCGCCGATGGTCAACGCCTCGCGTCCCAGCGGCCAATGGCAGGTCTACGACATCGTCTTCGAAGCACCGACCTTTAAGGACGGCAAACTCGAATCACCCGCGTATATGACGGTGATCCATAACGGCATCCTGCTGCACCACCGCCGCGAACTTGTCGGAAGCGTGAAAGATAAAGAGCTGCAGCCTTACAGCGAAGATCAACCGGCCGGGCCGATCGTGTTGCAGAACCACGGCACTCCCGTCCGCTATCGCAACATCTGGATTCGTCCGCTGAACTGATCGGCGTCGACGCCGCGAAGAACCCGTGCGGTCATCGCCACGATGGATGACCGATCACTCCCTTCCGCCGCTGCTCCTCGTCGAAGACGCGTTGCGGCACGATCCGGCGGAAATCTTTGGCATCGCCGCGGATCCCGGCGTTGATCAACAGCAGGCCCAGGCGGACGCTGTCCTTGGGGATCAACGGCAGCTCGGCAACGCCCTGGCCCAGCGAACCGATCCGGCCGCGAATGAAGATCATCGCGTCCATCATCGCTTCGCCAAGATTCATACCCGCATCACCGCCGATCACCAACGTCCCATGCAGGGCTCCGTGAGCCGCGTTGTGCCCGACGTCGCCGCGTACAAAAACTTCGCCGCCACGCAGTGCCGCAGCGCATCCGTCCCCCGCGTTCCCGTAAACAGCTAGCGTGCCGCCGGTCATCGCCACGCCGACGCCAACGCCCGCATTGCCATGAACTCGGACCGCCCCAGAGACCATGCTCTCGCCCAAACCGTCGCCCACCGAACCGGTCACGCGGACATGGGCCAAGCGATTGAAGGCCAACGCATAATCGCCCAGCGTTCCGCGGACGTTGATCCGCCACGGTTTGTCCAACCCCATCAATAGATTGTCGCCACCATGGGCGCGGCGGAGTTCGATCGATGGCGTTTCATGATCGATCGTTTCAGGCATTTCGACAGCTCGCAACCGCTCGAGAACCTCGCCGGCGTCCAATTCAGAAATGTCAATCGTCGCCAACGATTCGCTCTTTGCCTCATCCGACACGACTGAATTCCTTTGAAGAGTTTGATTGCTCACCTATTGTTGCTGATCGGCAACCACAAGGGTATCCCAACTGCAAAGCCCCGCCGAATCCAATCGACAAGGAAAAATCCGCTTTTTGTGTTGGGACGAACTCGCCGCGTTTAAAGCTGCACTACCGGAGTGCAAGCTGGCCATCACCGAATAAGTTAAGTAGATTGGAGCACTCCAAAGGCCGATGTGGATCGGTCCGTCCAAACTTTCCTGCCAAAGATCCCATGCCAGAATCGATCGCAACCACTGCGAGTCTCGTCGGGCGATTGCGTGCTCGCGACTCCGATGCTTGGTCGCGGTTTTCGGTGATCTATTGCCCACTGGTCTATCGTTGGGCTCGGCAGGCTGGGTTGCAATCGTCCGACACCGATGATGTCGTCCAGGAAGTCTTCCGCGGCGTGACGTCCACGATCGACAGCTATCGAAATCAAAGCGTTTCGGGGAGTTTTCGACGATGGCTGTGGGGGATCACGCGACATAAGCTCGCCGATCATTTTCACGCCGCTGCCGCGCATCCGCCAGCAGTGGGAGGGTCCGATGCGAATCAGCGGCTTCAAGAGTTGCCTAATAAACCGCCTGAGGAGATCCGCGATGAGGGTTCCTACGATGCGGAGGCATGGATCTTGCGTCGAGCTCTTGGATTGCTTGAATCCGATTTCGAGGAACGAACTTGGCGCGCGTTCTGGAGGACTGCAATCGACAATTGTTCAGCCGCAGAGGCAGGCGAAGAATTAGACATGAGTTCGAGAGCCGTTCGTCAGGCCAAGTATCGCGTGTTGCATCGACTCCGATCGGAACTTCAAGACCAAGTCGACTGGTAGAATCCTGCCGTTGCGCCCTCCGTTCGCGCGGAAGCTTGTTTCTTTCGGAATCGCGTGGCGCTTTGGCGAACAGCTTGTAGAGGTTAATTTTTTGGCCTCGTAGATTTCTCTACAAACTTTTGGGGTATCGGATGCGTTTAACAGACTGCCCGCCAAACGAAGCGTTGGCTGCCTACGTTTCCGGTGCGCTCGAAGAAGAATCCGTCCAGTCGGTTTCCGAACACGTCGAAGTCTGCCCGTCCTGCGAAGAAGCTGTATGCAACCTTGAATCCAGCTCCGACAGGCTCCTGGAGAAACTACGGCTTCCCCTTCCGCAGGATCCCTTCGCGGAAGAGGAGGGCTGTGATCGCGCGATCGAATTAGTCAAAGAGATTGGACTGGAGCCGACATTTATTGGCGAAGATGCCACGGTCGACGGGGCCGATCCGGGCGACGCATCGAATGGGAAGAAGGCTCAGCCGCCAGAAATCGTAGGGATGCTTGGACAATATGAATTGATCAAGAAGTTGGGGCAGGGGGGCATGGGGGCGGTTTACAAAGCCAAACACACGCGGCTGCGGCGCATCGTCGCCTTGAAGGTGCTGCCCGCGAATCTGTTGCAGGATGAAGGCGCCATCGCCCGCTTTGACCGCGAGATGCAGGCAGTCGGAGCACTGGACCACCCCAACATCATCCGCGCCAGCGACGCCGGCGAGATCGACGGCACCCATTACCTGGTGATGGAGCTGGTCAAGGGAGACGATCTTGCGGTCGTCGCGCACCGTCGCGGTCCATTGCCGGTCGCGGACGCTTGCGAAGTGATCCGGCAAGCCGCTGTTGGACTGCAGCATGCAATGGAAAATGGTCTGGTCCATCGCGATATCAAGCCAGCCAACTTGATGCTCAGCGAAAAAGGACAGGTCAAAATTCTGGACATGGGGTTGGCATTGCTCGAAACTCCTTTCGGTGACGACGACGGATTGACCTCGACCGGGCAGATCATGGGCACCGTCGACTACATGGCACCCGAGCAAGTCACCAACAGCCACAACGTCGACATCCGTGGCGACATCTACGCGTTGGGCTGTACGATCTATCGGTTGCTCAGCGGCGTAGCGCCGTTCCAGGATGGGAAGTACGACAACGTTATCTTCAAGGCGATGGCTCACGTCGATACACCGCCGCCACCGCTGGGCGAGCGGCGAGCCGACTTGCCTGCGGAGTTGCTCGCAATCGTTGACAAGACGTTGGCCAAAAAACCAGCCGACCGTTTTCAAACGCCGATGGAACTGGCCGAAGCACTTGCGCCGTTCACCACAGGACATGACTTGCCAGCGCTATTGGCCGAAGCGCCGATCGCGCCGCCCGCCAGCGTGAATATGGAAGCTGCCACGGCGGCAGTCATTAGCAGTGCCGATCCGACGGCCGGATCCATAACCGGACTGGAACCGACACTCGCGTTCCCGTCGAGCAGCGGCCGCATCCCGAGAAACCGAATCAAGATTGCGGCTGGATTCTTTGGCGGGATCGCCGCGTTGTTTGCCGGGATTGTGTTCTATCTGAATCTGGGCGGCAAATACGACGTGCAGATCACGCTGGATGACCCATCGATGTCACTGAAAGTCGACAGCGAAGCGGTGGTCATCGAAGGCAATGGCGAGCCGATTCGATTGTCTTCCGGAGTACACACACTGCATGTCGAATTGAACGGGTTCGAGTCCGACACCGACAGTTTCACCGTCAAGAAGGACGGCAAGAACGCCGTCCATGTCGCCAGGCTTGATGGAAAGCTGAAGATCGTTCCTGGCGGCAAGCCAGCCCTACTTTCCAGCTCAGTAACGAGCACCACAAAGCCGGGCACTGAATCACCAGGCATTGGTCGCCCCCCGGGTGCCACTGGCTCGACTGGTCTTCCTCCGGTCGCTATCGCGCCGTTCGACGCGGCCACGGCAAAGCAGCATCAGCAGGCGTGGGCGAAGCACCTAGGTGTTCCGGTGGAGAAAAAAGTCGAACTGCCCGGCGGTGCGACGATGGCTTTCATGTTGATCCCACCCGGCGAGTTCGACATGGGAAGCACTGGCGAACAGGTTGACGCCGCGTTGAAACTGCACACCGGCCTCACCTCGGAAAAGCTGCAACGTAGCCGTATCGAAGTCGCGGAACAACCACGGCACCGCGTCCTCATAAGTCAGCCGTTCCAACTCGGGTCGACGGAAGTCACCGTCGGCCAATTCAAACAATTCGCCGCTGCCACAGGGTATCGAACCGAGGCTGAAAAAGCTTCGCAGCCGACTACATACCTCAATCCCGGATTTCAAGTGACGGATGAGTCACCGGCGGCAGTGATCACCTGGAACGACGCCGTGGCGTTTTGTCAGTGGCTCTCGAAACGCGAAAAGGCGACCTATCGCCTCCCGACCGAAGCGGAGTGGGAATACGCCTGCCGGGCCGGTACAACGTCCCAGTACTCGTTCGGCAACAACCACGAAGACCTTGGCCGGTTCGGCTGGTACAAGAACAACTCCCAAGAGAAAGCACATCCAGTGGGCACGCTTTTGCCGAACCCATTTGGCTTGTTCGACATCCATGGCAATTTGCAGGAGTGGTGCGAGGACCCCTACGGCGAAGACTGGTATGCCCACTCGCCCACTGTCGATCCACGTGGTCCAGACTCCGGTGATCCATACGTCGTCCGCGGAGGAATCTGGAATCACGTTGCCACCCAGGCCCGCTCCGCAACCCGCAACCACAACACGGCAAGGACGCAGTTCCAGGGCTCCGGATTTCGAGTCGCACTGACGATCGACACGGCGACGTTGAAACCGGCCGTGGTCCCAACAAATGGCACACCTCCGCTGGCCATCGCCCCGTTTGATGAAGCGCAGGCGAAGGCCTATCAGCAGGCCTGGGCGAAACATCTCGGTGTTCCGGTGGAGAAAGAAGTCGAACTGCCCGGCGGCGCGAAGATGGCTTTCATGCTGATTCCGCCCGGCGATTTCATGATGGGGTCGAGTGAGGACGAACAGGCCAAATTTCTCGTTGAAAACGAAACGAATCCGATTCAAGCATATTATCAACGTATTCTTGCTGAAGATCCGCAGCATTCCACGCGGATAACGCGTGCGTTTTACCTCGCCAAATATGAAGTCACACAGACTCAGTGGCAGGCCGTCATGGGGAACAACCCCTCGAAACACCAGGATGAACCTGCAAGTCCCGTGGAACAGGTGAGTTGGGATGACGTGCAGACATTTCTGGCGAAGTTAAATGAGGGAACTTCAACCGCAATACACCAGTTCATCCTGCCGACTGAGGCCCAATGGGAATTTGCCTGTCGTGCCGGGACGACAACGCCTTGGCACAGCGGTACGAGTGAGCATGAGTTGCAGCGATATGGTTGGATCAAGACAAACATCCAGTCTGAGACTCATCCAGCGGGACAACTCGCGTCCAATCGCTTCGGACTTTACGACATGCACGGCAACGTCTTTGAGTGGTGTTCCGACTGGCACGCAGAGAATTCCTTCACAGACGCACCTGTCGAAGATCCGACAGGTGCCGAAACAGGCCTGGAACGGGTCTGCCGTGGAGGAGCCTGGTTTTCTCCCGAAGTCGCCGCCCGATCTGCGTATCGCGGCAAGAAGCCCCCATCGACCGCATGGGATTTTATTGGCTTCCGCCTGGCGATGACGATCGACACTTCGGAGCTGAAGCAGTCTTCGATGCCGGGTGCCAGTGGCTCCGCCAGTGGCTCCGCCAGTGGCACTGCTCCCGCCGTTGCTCCGTTCGATGCCGCCACTCCGGCGACACCAAAGGCCGAGCCGTTTCGCTTGCCTGACGTCGAAGGGAAAATTCATTCTCTCGCTTTCAGTGCGGATGGTCAGACGCTTGCCGTGGGACTAAATAAGGACGTCAGCCTGTTCGATACCAAGACGTGGAAAAAGATCCAAACCAAGAATGCCCACAATTACGATGTTACCTCGCTTGCGTTCAGCCCCGATGGGAAGCTATTTGCCAGCGGATGCACCGATAACACGATCAACTTGTACGACGCGAAAACGTGGGACTACATTAGCAGGGTTGGCTCGCTTCCGAGCAAGTCGCAAGTCCTGAGTCTTGCGTTTAGTCCCGATTCCTCGATTCTTGCATCAGGAGGTGGTGGTAGCGCGCCATTAATGTTGTGGGATGTGGCTGGAACCAAAGGAATGATCGGGGATCTGAAAGGACACACGAAGGCGATAAGATCACTCGCTTTTAGCCCGGATGGAAAATCGCTTGCTGCCGCTAGTCAAGACGGCTCGGTTAAATCATGGGACCTGGCCAGTGGAAAAATTCAGCAAACCTTCGAGGGGGGGCACTTGGCAGGAGTTTTGTCTGTGGCGATTAGCCCCGATGGAACGATGCTCGCGAGCGGTGGCGAGGGGCGCCGAATCCAGTTGTGGGACCTCGCAACCGGAAAGGATCTCGGTAGGCTTTCCGGTCACAAAGGTGGCGTGTCGCTTGTCGCGTTTCATTCCGATGGACAGACACTGTTCTCATCGGACTATCACGATGTTCGGTTGTGGGATTTTGTGGACAAGACGCCGCAGAGCATTTGGGCCAGTGAGTCTGGGAGATACCAATCGATCACCGTCTTGGATCCGTTGGAACGCTACGTTGCGGTTGCCGAGCAAGGTAATACCATTCTCGTCGTTCCTCTCACGCCCAAAACCGACTCAGAACCAACCGCACCCGTGATTGAAGAGGTGGCCCCCGCGGGCGACCCGCTGCCCGGATTGATCAGCACCCCAGGAAACGTGTCGGGCATCCGTCGCTGGCAAATTCTGCCACGGCTTCCCAATACGACTCCCGGTATCGATCAAATCTCAGCTCCGTCGGACGGGTCATCGTTCGCTTATTGCGATCGGCCGTGGACGCGAATCTATGACGCATCATCGCTGAAGCTGGAAAAACTGATTCCTGCGTCGGACCACCCCCGCACGAGCGTTCGTCTCAGTCCCGATGGATCACGCATCGCCTCGGGCGCGGGATCAACCGTCGAGATTCGCGATGCCGCAAGTGGCAAGTCGCTCGCCCAGTGGGAGGCGTTCACCGACAAACAGAAACACCTCTTCGTGCGGACATTGGCGTGGAGTGCCGATAGCCAAATGCTCGCAACTGCGCGGACATTCAAGACGGACAATTCAATTGCGATCTGGGATCGACAGGGAAAGCTAATTCAGCATCTCACACACCCGAGTGCTAACGACGACATCGCGTTCAGCCCCAATGGAAAATGGTTCGCCGCTGCGACGACGCCCTTTGTGACCGTTTGGAATGTCACCGATTGGAAGCAAGCATTTCAAGTCGATCTTGGGAAGGTGATCTCGCTGGCCTGGAGTCCCAATAGCCAGTGGTTGGCGGCCGGTTGTCACGAAGAATCCAAGCGCGACTTGCTCCATCTTTGGCAAACCGAGACTTGGAAAGACGGTCCGCGTCTGTTGGGTAACCTCAGCCACGTCAATGGGATCAGTTGGAGCCCCGATTCAAAACGCTTAGTCACCGCCAGCCATGATAAGCATTGCCGGATCTATGATCTTGAAACGACGGAATCTGTCGGACAGATCGCTTTTCCGAACGGCAATATGGCCCCTTTCGCATCGGTGCTGTGGACGCACGATGGCCGTTGGATTCTCGCCGGCACGACATCGAACGGCATGTTGCTCTATGACGTCCAGAACAGCAAAGTCGTTGATACCCTCGTCCACAACCAAGTCGAAAAGACCGACCTTGCCGACGGCGGGATTCAACTCAAGTTCGCGAACAACCAAACGGCCGAGTTCAACCAATTCGGCCGTTTAATTTCGGGTGACCCGGCGGACCTCGATCGCGAACTGATCTATATGGTGGAGCACGAAGATGGCAGTTTCGAAATCCAGAGTCCCTCGGAGTTCCCTGCTGCGGCCAAAGTTGACCTAACGACCTCGTCTGCGAAGTCGGCTCCAGCGGCCCCCCAACCCTCTCCTGAACCGGATCGGGCTGCGGCGACTTGGGTACTTCAGCTTGGTGGCACGGTCAAGATTTCTAACGCCGGTTTAAAGAATCAGTTAGTCAAGTCAATCGAGGACTTGCCCACCGAGCCGTTTCAACTGACGATCGTCGACCTGGCGGGCCGACCAGGTGTTAACGACAGCGACCTTGCCAGACTCTCCGGACTAAAGAATTTGTATGCCGTTCGACTGACCGGGATACAAATGACGGACCAGGGACTCGCAAACGTGGCGAAATCTCCCAGCAGCGGGAACTTTCGCAGCCATCTCTCCGTACGTTGAATCCAATTCCATCAACCTCGATGGAGAATACGACGCAGCAGTTCCCGCAAGTTCAAACACTGAATAGCCCTGGCCAAACCGACAACCGAATTCGCCCGGCCGCTGCAAAACGGTTACAATAAAGCTCCTTCCCACCTTTACGAAAGCCAGCCGCTCGATCGGGGTTCACCCGACTGCCGGTTTTCGCCTGCCTCCCTCTCCGCACTGGTATCGAGATGCAAGCTTCCAAGCTCTTGCTGGCGCTGACGTTTGCCGCACTCTGCGGCCAACCTGCGGCTGCCGTCGATTATCTGACCGACATCAAACCGATATTGGAAACCAAATGCTACTCCTGCCACGGAGCGCTGAAACAGGAAGCCGATCTGCGGCTGGAGACGCGGGCGTTGATGCTGGAAAGCGATTCGATCGTTCCCGGCAATGCGGCGGAAAGCCTGCTTTTGGAACGCGTCTGTTCGACCGACGACGACCGCATGCCGCCTCCCGAAGATGGAGCGGCTTTGAAGCCGGCAGAGCTTGCGTTGCTGAAAGCTTGGATCGATGCCGGGGCGGTCGCACCGGACGAACCGACGCCGGTCGCGCCCGATCAACATTGGTCGTTCCTGACCGTCGAGAAGCCGCCGATTCCCAAACTCTCCGATTCCGCATCGGACAGCGCAATCGCGAATCCAATCGACAGTTTCCTGCAAGTCCGTCGCGAGGCGTTGCAGTTGAAGGTTCAACCGCCGGCTGACCGTCCGCTGGCGCTGCGGCGATTGTATCTGGACCTGATCGGTTTGCCGCCGACGAGCGAACAGCTGGCCGACGAGCGTCCCTGGGATCAGATCGTCGACGAATTGTTGGCTAGCCCCGAACACGCACAACGTTGGGCTCGGCACTGGATGGATATCTGGCGTTACAGCGATTGGTACGGGCTGGGAGCTCAGCTGCGTAACAGCCAAAAGCATATCTGGCACTGGCGCGACTGGATCGTTGAATCGCTGCAAGCCGACAAGGGCTACGACCAGATGGTGATGGAGATGTTGGCCGGGGACGAACTGGCCCCCAGCGATCCCGACGTCCTTCGGGCCACAGGATTCCTGGCGCGGAATTATTATCTGTTCAATCGCACGACCTGGCTCGACAGCACGATCGAACACACCGGCAAAGCCTTCTTGGGGCTGACGCTCAATTGTGCCAAGTGCCACGACCACAAATACGATCCGATCACGCATGTCGATTATTACCGGATGCGAGCGATCTTCGAACCACATCAAGTGCGGCTGGATCCCGTCCCCGGCGAAACCAACTTTGAAAAGGACGGCCTGCCGCGCGTCTTCGACGATCACCTGCAAGCCGAAACGTTCTTGCACTTGCGAGGCGACCCGACCAAGCCCGATCCCGAGACCGAGATCACGCCGGGCGTGCCCGCGTTGTTGGCCAGTTTTGCGCCACCGGTCACGCCCGTCGAACTGCCAGCCTGGGCTTACGCGCCCGGATCCCGCGACTATGTAGCTCGCGATCAACTCGCGGAAGCGAAGCAACGGGTTGTCGCCGCCGAATCCGAACTGCAGGCCGCTGAACAGAAAGCGGCTCAATTGCCCAAGGCTCCCGGAACGACGAGCGCGGCGGACGACGAAGCCGAATTCGCGGCGATCGAAGAGTCGTTCGATGCGCTCGATCCCAAGCGATGGGAACTTGTCGGCGAAGGCTGGCGATTTGAAGAGGGGAAGCTGTTGCAGACGATCAGCGGCCGCGACAGCCACTTCCTGCATTTGCAGACGCCGCACCCGCGCGACTTTGATCTGACTTGCCAATACACAACCACCGGCGGCGACACCTACAAATCGGTGATGTTCCGATTCGATGATTCAGCGGACGGCCAGTTCAATAATTATGTCTACAGCAGCGCTCACGAACCGGCTCCGAAAATCCAAGTCGCTTACGCACGGCAGGGTAAGAGCAACTATCCCGGCGCGGGGCGAGTGTCGCGGCAGATCGCTGTCGGCAAAGAATACAAGCTGCGAATCGCCGTTCGCGATACGCTGATCAACGTATGGCTGGACGATAAATTCTTGTTGGCGACTCACCTGCCCGAGCGGCGAGAGTCCGGCCGGTTTTCGATCTCGGGATTTGATGCCACGCTGGCGCTGAATCACCTGACCCTGGCACCGTTGGCGGCCGATGCAAAGCTTCAAGCAGCGAAGGGGAAGGCCCCCGCAACGCCTGCCACGATCAAGCAGGCTGTCGAAATCGCCGCCGCGAAATTGCAGGCCGCTCGCGCTGCCGAATCTTCGCTGACCGCAACGATCGCCGCCGATCGACTGCGATTCGCCGCGGATGCCGACGAAGCCGCCACGACCGCTGCTGCATCGATCGCCGCGCTGCGTCAGGCGGAGAGCTTGCAAGCCGCTGCGGAATACGAACTGCTGCTCGCCGGCGAGGACGCGAATAAGCGCAAAGCCGCGGAAGCGAAGCGAGCGAAGGCGGAGAAACAGCGACTGGCGGCCGAAGCTGGCAAGGCAAAATACAAATCGGTCCGGGCCTCCAAGAAAGCGTTAGAGACTCCCGAGCACAACGATTCGTATTACGGGGCAACCTACCCATCGCAAAGCACCGGCCGGCGGCTGGCGCTTGCTCGCTGGATCACCGATCGCAAGAATCCGTTGACCGCGCGGGTGGCGGTCAATCATCTGTGGGCTCGGCATTTCGGGACGCCGCTGGTCGAATCGGTCTTCGATTTTGGTCTGCGTGCGAAACCGCCGGAGCATCTCGCGCTGCTCGATTACCTGGCGGCTGAACTGATGGAATCAGGCTGGAGCATGCGGCATCTGCATCGCATGATGGTGACGTCGCAGACTTACCAATTGTCGGCGTCGACAGTCGATGCCGATGCGACGACGCTGGCGGCCGATCCGACCAACGCCTTCTATTGGCGGATGAACACGCGGCGGATGCAATCGCAAACCGTTCGCGACAGCTTGCTGCATCTGGCGGGCGAATTGGACCTGACCGCGGGCGGGCCGTCGGTCGATCCGGGTCCGAAGAGTCGACGTCGCAGCCTGTATTTCAAACACTCGCGCGACCAGCAAGACAAATTCCTGTCGATGTTCGACGATGCCGATCTGCTGCAATGTTATCTCCGCAACGAGAGCATCGTGCCGCAGCAGGCGTTGGCGATGGCGAACAGCGAATTGTCGCTGACGATGTCCGAAAAGATCGCTCAACGGATTGGTGATGCGACCTCCGATCCTTCGCTCGCCAGCTTCATCGATCAAGCGTTCCTGACGCTGCTGGCGCGGTTGCCGGCCGATCCGGAGCGACAAGCGTGCGCCGATTTCTGTCGCCAATTGGTCGATCGATCGACGCTCGAATCTGCGGCGGAACGCGATGTCCGTGCGCGACAGCGATTGATCCACGCGCTGCTGAACCACAACGATTACATTTCGATTCGGTGAGAAAAATGGCTGCCAACAAATCGCAATTCGATTCACAAATGAACGATCCACACAACCGTCGCCGCTTCCTGTCCGGAGCCGGCTTGGGACTCGGGTCGATCGCCCTCTCATCGATGTTGGCCGACGAACAGCGAGCCAACGCGGCGGGGCTGCATCTGCCCGACGACCGTCCGCATTTCGCTCCCAAAGCCAAAAACGTGATCTGGTTGTTCATGCGTGGCGGTGTCAGCCACATGGAGAGCTTCGATCCCAAGCCGATGTTGAACAAGTTCGCCGGCAAGTCGATCGATGAAACGCCGTACGCCAACGTTAGCGATCCCGAATTGCTGAAACGGGTGCGGGTCGTCGTCGTCAACGATGCCAACGGCCAGCAACGCAAGCAACTCTATCCGTTGCAGGTCGGTTACAAGGCGTACGGGCAGAGCGGGATCGAGGTCAGCGATTGGTTTCCGCACATCGGTTCGTGCATCGACGATATCGCCGTCGTCCGTTCGATGTGGACGACCGACGATAATCATGGTGCTCAGGTTCAATTCCATTCCGGACGCCACATGCTCGACCCGCGCGTGCCGACGATTGGGGCCTGGATCAATTACGGCTTGGGAACGTTGAACCAGAACCTGCCGCAATTCATCAGCATGGGGCCGCGGTTCTTCGACCGTCGCGATGGGCATTACCTGGGGCCGGCCTACGATGCAGTCGAGCTGAAGGTCGACCCGAGCAATCCGCTCGACTACGCCTCGCCGCAACGAGCGGTGACGCCAACGGAGCAGCAGATGGGTTTTGATCTCGTCAGTCAGCTAAATCGGCTGAGCGATTCTCGATACCCACGCGACGGGGCGATGGAAGCGCGAACCAAGTCGTATGAACTGGCGTTCCGGATGCAGACCGCGGTTCCCGATGTGATTCGGTTCGACCATGAGACGCAGGCGACCAAGAACCTGTACGGCCTAGACCAACCCGAGACGCGGGCCTTTGGCGAGCAACTGCTTGCCGCCCGGCGGTTCAGCGAACAGGGCGTCCGATTTATTCAGATCATGCACGGCGGCGGAGCGGCCGGCGCGTGGGATCAGCATTCGAATCTGAAGGCAAAGCACAGCCAGCTGTCGATGCAGGTCGATCGGCCGATCGCGGGACTGTTGAAGGATCTGAAGCAACGCGGAATGCTGGATGAAACGCTTGTTGTGTTTGCCACCGAATTCGGTCGCACTCCCGGTTCGCAAGGGAGCGACGGACGCGATCACCATCCCTACGGCTTCAGCGTTTGGCTGGCAGGGGGCGGAATCAAGGGAGGCGTTGCCCACGGGGCGACAGATGAGATCGGATTCCATGCGACCGAAAACCCGCACTACGTGACCGACATCCACGCCACGATCATGCACCAACTGGGCTTGGATTCGCACCGCATGGAAGTCGCCGGGCACAAGCGGCTGGAGCAAGACTTTGGCCACGTGATCCACGACATCTTGGCGTAACGCGTGCCACGCTTGGCGGGCCTAAACCGGAAACGATTTGCCTTCGAGCTTTTCAACCGCTTCGCGAATCGCGTCGGGAACGGGAACCGGTTTCTGTTGAGCGAAGTTGTAGAGCACGACGTCGCAAGACGCCTGAGCCGCCGGGACGCCGGTCGCTTCGTCGACGATCAAACATTCCAGCGAAACGCTGCCGATCGAAACGCGACTGACACGGACGCCAACAGCCACGTCGCCGGGAAAGTTCAACTGCCGAAGGTACTTGCACTGGACCGAAGCGACGATCGCTCCGGTGCCGCTATCGCGCGAGACGACCTCCACGCCAACACGCTCGCCGTAGAGGCAGCGAACGTGTTCGAACCACTTCATGTAGACCACGTTGTTGACATGCCCATACGCATCCAGATCGCCCCATTGGATCGGAATCCGGACGACGATGGGAAAGTCTTGTAGCGCGGTCGGTCGTTGAAATTCGGTGGAGCTCAATCGTCTACTCTTCTTCCCGCGGCATCGGTTCGCCACATTGGTTGCAGTATCGCGCGTCGGATGGTTGATCATCGCGACCGCAGCGTTGGCATGTTTTCAGTTCGTCATCGTCATTTTCATCGGCGAGGGCTCGATTCCCCAATCGGTCGCGAGCATGCGCGGTCTCGCTGAGTCGAGCAGTGACGAAACCTGTCGGCACGATGATCAAACTGTAGCCCAACAAAATCAAGACGGCACTGATAATCTTGCCCGCGGTCGTCTTGGGAACAACGTCGCCGTAACCGACCGTGGTCATCGTCACGATCGCCCAATACATCGATTGTGGGATCGAATCGAAACTGGAACTGGGGGCGCGATTGTTCAAGTGGTCGTCGAAGTTTTCGACTTGGTACATCAACGTTCCGCTGAGCGTGACGGCGATCACGACGGTGAACAGAAAGACGACGATCTTGCCGCGCGAGTCCCAGATGCTGCGGTACAAGACGTCCGCTTCGCTCATCAAACGCAGCAGCTTCAGAACCCGAAACACCCGCAGCAATCGGATCGATCGGACCATCGCAACCGAAGCGAAATGGCTGCCCGCCAGATAGAAGATGTAGGTCGGCAGGATCGAACAGAGATCGATCAGCCCCCAAAAACTGAACATGTAGCGTTGCGGTTTCCGAACGCAGCTCAGCCGGACCAGATACTCGGCGGTGAACAGGATCGTGAACGACCACTCCAACGCCTGGAAGTACCACGAGTACCGATCGGCCACGCTGCTGACCGTTTCCATGCTGACAACGGCCACGCTGACCAGAATCGCGATCAACAGCCCGATATCGAACAGCTTGCCCGTCGGCGTGTCCGATTCGAAGATGATGATGTAGAGTTCGCGTCGCCAGCCCGACGCCGGGCATTGCAAACGGCGTTCTTGGCGAGTGAAATGATCGTGAACGTTCATGCAGGCCAAAGCTTCTTCGGTTCGGCGCCTATGTTGGTTTTTCGATGCAACGGTTTCCGGTATCATCGAATCGCGGAACGACCACTTTACAAACTCCCGATGTCGCCTCAAACCACGTGATTGCGCGAATGGCCCGATTAAAGCTGATTCTTGTTGTTTCGTTCCTGCTTCTGCTGGTGATTATCGCCTACCTGAACCGCGGCAAAGTTGCCCTGAATCTGCTGTTTTCCGAGTTTGAAGTCCCCGTCACGATCCTGATCTGCGTCACGGCGCTGATCGGATTTGCAGTCGGAGTCGTGTTTGGGGCGAGAATCCCGCGAAAGTTGAAAGTCACCGGCGTGCCAGCCGATTCCAAAAACTCGGCCAAAGCGAAGTAGCAGCTCTCCGGTCCGGCCAGCAGAGCCTCGATTCACGAACAATCGCGTTTCCCCAGAGATCGATCCGCCGGCGATTTATCGGGCATCGGCGGGGCAGACGACATAGCAGCAGCTTGGCACCCAGCGCCGCGTCGATCGTTGGACCAACTGGTATTTGCAATCGTCGATGACTTGCAAAACGACGTCGTCGGGGACAAACAGATTCTGCACGCCAAACACGACGCGGCCGTGAGGCGACAGAAACGTGGGTGCCTGGCTCAAGAACTCGCGAAGCACCTGGGTCCCGTCGTGGCCGCCGTCCCAAACCTGATCGCCGTCGACTCCCAGACGCTTGGTCAATTGCAGGTCTTGCCCCTGCTGCGACGGAACATAGGGGACGTTGAAGAAGATCACATCGTACCGACTCTCGGCATCGACACCCGAGAAGAGGTCGCTGACGACAAACCGCGTCGACACATCATTTGCTTCAGCCACCCGCTGCGATGATTCCACTCGCGCTGTCGAGCAATCAGCGCCGTGCAATTCGACGTGGCATTGTTTGGCGACCGACAGTCCGACCAATGCCGCTTGCCCGATCCCCATCTCAAAAACGGCGGTGTCATCGGGAGTGAGCGTGTCGCAAACCGCTTGCCGCAGCGCCACGGTCGTCGGATCGAAACTGACATCCACCTCGGCGGGAACCTTCACGCCAAACAACTGCTTGATCAGCCAGTGGTTCGAACGAACCATCGCCAAGATCGGATGGGTGACTTCGTAAACCATTGACTTCAAATCCATCGATCACCCTTTCCGCAGACGAAACATCCCCAAGTGGGGACTAAAAACAGCTGATAATAGTCGGTTCACGCCAACTGAACAGCACGGGACAGATGTCGACACACTCACCACCCCATCATAAACCTCACGATATAGCGAGTTTCTAGGCCTCCATCGTTTCCCATCCCCCCCTGGAGTAAGAAGACGACATCGATCGGCAGCGAGGTATCAAACAGACATCGCACCGCGTTGCGTGAGGCAGAAAATCAAATCATGTTAAGAAACACCCTAACAACCAGTCACTACTGGACACCACCGCCCCTCACAAGAACCGAGCCGAGCTGTTTCGGATTGATTGCCAGTCAACAATTTTTCAAATTTCCCCGACCACCCTTCTTAATAACGTTGCTCCCGAAGACGCAGAGAGGACGTGTACGTGGTGGAAACTCCCACAGAAAAATCGCAGGTGTCACACCGAAACGGTTAACCGGTTCTTCACCAAACAGAAGCTTTTTCATCACAGTCGCCATGTAGCTTGCGGTTGCTTTTTGAAGTCGTGCCCATCGAGATGAGGCATACTCGCGTCGGCCGCTGTCGCCACGCAGACTTCGATTCATTTGATACAAAACCGGAGCAACTCCCTGTGTGCTGTTTACAACAGACTTCCCCCCTCTCAGATCGTTCGAACCGCCGTGGCTTCACGCTGGTCGAACTGTTGGTCGTGATCGCGATCATCGGAATTCTTGTCGGCTTGCTGCTGCCAGCGGTTCAAGCGGCGCGCGAAGCGGCAAGACGAATGCAGTGCCAAAACAACATGAAACAACTCGGGCTGGCGTTGCACAATCACATGGACACCTACGGGTCGCTGCCACCGGGGCACGTCAACTTCGACACAACCGACAATCGTTTTAAGACCGGCGGTTGGCAGCACGGACAAGAGCAACTGGGCTGGCACTGGCTAGCGCTCGTTCTACCCTACGTCGAACAACCCGGTCTTTGGGAACAAGTGAAGGTATGTGACAAAGCGATGGTGAGCACGTCCAACCCTTGCGATCACTGCGAAGCCATGAGCACCAACTCCAACTTTGGACGCGAGCAACTGCCTGCGTTCTCGCGATGCCCTTCGGCGGTCAAGCTCTCGAAGCAATTCAGCGATGGCGGTTACGGGCTCGAAGCGCTCGGCAAAGGGAGCAACTACGCAGCCAGTTGGGGTTCGGGAAACATGCTCTCCTGGGAATCCTCCAGCACCCGCGGTGCGTTTGGGACCGTCTATCTGTCGCCTACCAAGGTCTATTCAGCCAGCGGCACGTCCAACAAATTCCAGCACAACAAGGGAATGCGCAGCCGCGACTTTACCGACGGGATGAGCAACACCGTGGCGCTCAGCGAGATCATCGGCAGCGACGGGCTAACCGGAACGTCCAGCCCCGACATCCGCGGCGTCTGGATGTCCCCAGCGATGGGAGCGACGGTCTTCTCCGCCTTCCTGAATCCCAACTCGCGTGAGCGGGATGTGATCGCAGCGTGCGACGAAGCGATTCCCGATACCAAGTTCCCGTTGTTGGCTTGCACCGAAGAACGCGATACCGAAAACGTTTACGCCGCGGCAAGAAGCTACCACGCAGGCGGCGTCAACACGGCGATGGCCGATGGATCGGTTCGCTTCTTCTCCGAAACGGTCGACAACGTCGCCGTCTGGCGTCCGTTGAACACAGCTCAGAATGGCGAAGTGATCAGCGAATAGAAACTCGACCGAAAACGATAAACCTATAAAATAAGCTCGCCTTTCCCATTCAAGGAGAGGCGAGCTTTTTTCGTTTCTCGTTTCGATCCTAAACAAATCCGCTGCTTCCACGGATCCACTCGCGCCGCAGGCTCGGCGCGATCAGGCTTTCTCAAACCATGGGCTCGGCTACTGGCAAGCCTTCAGCGGTTCGGATTCGTTCGGCGAACCCTCGATATCAAGGAATTCGATCCTTCCCGATTTGACGTCGTACACGGCGCCAACCAACTTCACCGTCCCCGCTTTGACAGCGTTGCCGATCACGTCGCTGCGCCGCAAGATCTCTTCACCCGTCCGGCAGACGTTCTGCTTGGCAACCTCATCGACGTACGTCTCCAACGCTTCCTCACTCATTCCATCCAACGCGTTGGAATCGATTCCACTGACGCTTGGTGCGATCTCATCGACGATCGCCTGCAGGTGCTGGCATCCGGTCGCCGACATTGCATCCTGGCCATTGGCGACCAGATTGACCGCGGCGGTCACGGCACCACAGCGGGTGTGGCCAAGGACCACAACCAACTTGACTCCCGCTACGCCAACGGCATATTCAAGGCTGCCTAGCGATTTTGTACCGACGATATTTCCCGCCACGCGGACGCTGAAGATATCCCCCACGCCGAGATCGAAAACCAATTCGGCGGGAACCCGCGAATCGATACAGGAGAGGACGGCAGCCAGCGGATTTTGTCCCATCGCCGTCGCATTGACCTGTCGGCCCAAGTCGCGATTCAACCGAGTGCCATCGACAAATCGCCGATTCCCCTCGCGGAGAATTTCGACCACTTGATCCGAAGCGACCCGGTCCTGCAATTCGCGACTGGAATAATCAGCAAACTGGACCTCGTCCTGCAATTGATACTTCGCTCGAAACCCCTTCAAGCTGACCGTGATACCTCGAGCCGGCCCCACGTTCTCTTTGAAGTCGCGGATCAAACTCAAAACATCCGGATCGATGTAATCCGAATCCGATGCGTCGATCAACAAGTCGCTTCCACGCTTTGATTCGTTCAAGACCCGTTCGATCGCCGCTCGGTTCAAGAAGCTGACTTGGTTTGCCAATTCGATATGCGTTACATCGCCGGCCAGATGCGTTTCAACAATCCGGCGAATCGGTCTACGGAGATTGCTGTTCAAAATAAACAGCACGCTGACCGCCAAGCCGATCAAAATTCCAATCAGAAGATCGGTAAAGACAATCGCAACGACGGTGATGATAAACGGCAAGAATTGGTAGCGTCCCTCGTCCCACATCTGCTTGAACAGTTTGGGGCTAGCCAATTTGAAACCGGTCACCAACAGAATCGCAGCCAATGCCGACAGCGGAATCATGTTCATGTAACGCGGCAACAGTGCAACGCTCAACAGCAGCAACACGCCATGGAAAATAGCGGAGAGTTTTGTCTTCGACCCCGCACCGACATTGACCGAACCGCGAACGACAACCGACGTGACCGGCAGACCACCGATCAATCCACAGGTCAAGTTACCGCAACCTTGCGCGATCAACTCGCGACTGGAGGGCGAATTGCGTTTTTCGGGATCCAGTTTGTCGACGGCTTCCAGATTCAAAAGCGTTTCCAACGAAGCCACCACGGCGATCGTGATCGCGGCAATATAAACCGCCGGGTTCACAACCTGGGTGAAGTCGGGCAACCGCAAGAACCCAACAAACTCCGAAAAACTACCGGCGATCGGAATCTGCACCAGATGGCTCGCAGTGATCGACCACTGCTCTCCCATCCCCTGGAACCACATGCTCAAACCAACGCCCAGAAAGACGACGATCAGCGGGGCGGGAACAAGCGATTTTTTCAGCTTGGGGATCCGGTCCCAGACGACCAACAACGCAACCGACAGCAGACCGACAACCATCGCGCCGACGTGTATCTCGCCAGCGACAATCGTCAACAATTCGGAGAACGTGTTCTCGTGATCGGGCTGCTGAAACGACATCTCTCCTTCGGGATCGGTGTCGTGACCAAAGACGTGAGGAATCTGTTTCAGGATCAGGATGATACCGATCGCAACCAACAGACCCTTAATAACGCTGGAGGGGAAAAACGCCGACAGCGCTCCCCCTTTGGCGATCCCAAATCCGATTTGGATCAAACCGGCGATCGCAACGGCCAACAGGAAAGCTTCGAACGAACCGAGGACCGCGATCTGAGCGGCAACAATCGCGGTCAAACCGGCTGCTGGGCCGCTGACGCTGGTGTGAGAACCGCTGATCACAGCGACCACAATTCCACCCACGATTCCCGATAACAGACCTGAAAACAGATCGGCTCCCGAAGCCAACGCGATGCCCAGACACAATGGCAAGGCAACCAAAAAGACGACCAGCCCGGCGACGAGGTCACGGGCAACTGTAGAAGGTGAAAACAAGTTAGTATTTTGAGGCATCGACGTACCGTTTCTGTGATGAATTCTATAGCAACAATCGTTGCGGAGCCCGAGCAAAAGCCGAGCGCACCGTTGAACTAAAAGTGCGCCCACGCTATCGACAAGCGCAGCAATTCTTTGGACAAAGACATCTCAACCATCACCGGATACCTATCAACGGACCGGTAGCGTGAATCGATGATCGCGATTGCACGAAGGGGTTCAGACGACGTGGAAACAAACAGAAAGCGGAGCTAACACCGCATCGGCGCTAAGAGGCCATTGGCGATTCGATGTCCGTCAATCGGCATAGGACGAGCGATTGCACGGAGCGTTGACCAGCGTGCGGGAGTCGACAAAACCGCCGCCAACACGCGTTGGAGCGGACGCGATGCTCGCTCGCGACGCTGCGAAGAACAAGCGACTCGCTCTTCGACTTCTTCGGTTTCGACAGGCCGCTCTTTGCCAAACAGCGAACGCGACGTCGACATGGTCAGTCCCAAGCTTGGCAGCGCAAGCAGGACCAACATGATGCACGGCATCATTCCGTCAAGTCGTCCGAGTCGGAAACGGTTTGGCATGGGAATCAAAATGCAGGTGCAGCAGATATGTGACACGAGGAGGAACCTCGTGCTCCCCGAGTATTTTAGCGGACCGTCAGGTGTTGACAAGTTCTCTTCCGGCATCACGGCAAGCCACGGGATTGGTATTTCGTCGACCATGACACTCCATTTCGCCAACTTTTCCTACGCTTTCGCTCGATTTCAACCCGCCATCAATGCCTCGGAGATTCGCTGGATTCCCGCGAGATTTCATCGAGACTTCATCGCAAAAACCAATCATCGATTGGCTTGCATCGATCCGGCACGCCAGACGTTCCCATTGCGCCACTCCCATCGACTGTCGTTGTCATCGCTGCACTGCAACGCATCGGACCGATGCGAACCTAGCGGTCACGAAGCTCCCATTAAATCAGGGTTACAGTCAACCCGGCCCCCATCTAGAATTAGGAAGCGCATTTCCTGGTTCCACACGGGCCGACGACGCGCAGTTCGAATTTGCTAGCTCGCCTACCCATTGGCCCCAACCCCACCCGGTACCGTCCGCCGCAAGCGACCTGATTGCGACACCGCCGAAGACCGTCTCCAGCTACAGATTGCCAACACGCATGAAACCACACGACGCACAACCCGATCGACGTAATTTCCTCCAGCATTCACTGTTAGGCACTGCGGGAGCCAGCATGGCGCTGGCATCGACCTCGCACGTTACCGTCGCCGCCGAACCGGACAATCAACCGACACACGAAGCCACGATCTCCAACCATGTCGATGTGCTTGTTGTTGGAGGCGGAACCGCTGGAACGATCGCAGCGATCCAAGCCGGCCGAACCGGCGCGAAGACAATGCTCGTCGAACGGGGCAGCCAATTGGGCGGAACGATGACAACCGGCGGCGTCGCGTTTCCGGGACTGTTCGACGCCTGGGGCAAACAGGTGATCGCGGGGATCGGTTGGGAATTGGTCCGCGAGAGCGTCGAGCTCGACGGCGGCGAGCTGCCTAATTTTGCCAAAGTCCCGCAGCGTCATTGGCAGAACCAGGTCTACACGAATCAATTCCTGTACGCGATTCTGGCCGAAGAGAAGTGCCACAAGGCGGGCGTGGAACTGGCGTATTACGAATTCCCACAAGCTGCCAAACGCGTCGCCGATGGCTGGCAAGTCGATTGTGTCGGCTTCGGCACCCAACGCCGGATCCTCTGTAAACAGATCATCGATTGCACCGGCGGCGCAGAAGTTGTCGGCCTGCTCGGTTTCGACCGACTGCGGGAAGAGGTGCGGCAGCCCGGTTCGATGCTCTTCAAAATCGGCGAAGAACATCAACCCGGACGCGAACAAGTCCATCGCCTGTACGTCCACGGAGCCGATTCGAGCAACTCGCGGACCGTCACTCAAGCGAACCTAACGGGCCGGCGATCGGTCCTCGCCAAGGTCCGTGCCGAGAAGAAACGGCTGATGCATCTGCAGCCCGAGACCGGGTTCCGCGAGAGCTACCGGATCGTTGGCGAGACGATGGTCACCGTCAACGACTACACCTCCGGCCGCCAGTTCGACGACGCGATTTCGAACGCCTTTTATCCAGTCGATCTGCACACCAAGACGGGCGTCCGACCGAAACCGCTGAAGCCGGGGACGGTGCCAACGATCCCGCTGGGTGCTCTGATTCCGAAGGGAAGTCGCGATCTGATCGTTGCTGGCCGCTGTCTGTGCAGCGACCAATTGGCCAACTCTGGCCTGCGCGTCCAAGCCTCCTGCATGGGGATGGGGCAAGCCGCGGGTGTCGCCGCATCGCTGGCCGCTCAAACCGGAACGACGCCGATGGAAGTTCCGTTGGCCGAAATCCACAAAGTACTGCGCGAGCATGGCGCCATCATCCCCGGCAAGGCCTAAACGCGATGCGACGCAGCTTTGTATCGTTGCTGACCGCGATGACCTTCCTGGTGATCGCGGTGACCGGTGTGCTAGCGTTTGTGCGTCCCTTCTCGATGACGATCGTCGGGCTGCATGCGCTGATGGGTTTCCTGTTCATCGGCGTTGTCGGCTTCCATCTGGCGAACAACCTGCGGCCGCTGAAACGCTACCTGCGCAGCAAGTGGATGTGGATCAACCTGGCCGTCACCGCTGCGCTCACCACCGCGATCGCGATGCAACCGCAACCGGTGAAGGCGCTCCTTGGGCTGAGCGGAAATCTGGGACCTGCACTGGACCGATTCGAGCTTCACGACGACGGACTGACCTACCAATACACTCCCGCGCCGCACTACAAGCTGACGCTGTCGGTCCGAATGGGCGACGCGTTTGATCCAGCCGATCCGCCGGAGTTTGCGATCTGGATCGAAAACTCTTCGTTCTACCACATCAGAACGCTCCACCGACCCGAGTCTGCCGACAACGAAGCATCGCTGCCGTACTGGTCCTTCAAAGTGAAGGAGTATGAAAAAGCGAAGCTTGCCGCCGCCGCAGGAGTCGACGTCGACGCGATCTCTGGCGCTACAAAAAACAGTTCCTTTGATCCAGCCGATTACATGTTGCCGGTCGATCCGGAAGAACCGATGCCGTATCGGATCCTTGTCGAGATCAACCAACGGGGCGATGCCAACGAAGCGGTCGACGACCAGCCTTCGCTGATCTACAGCGTCGAAGTCGACAACTCCGATCCGCACGCCTTCCAACTGCTCGACCTGATCGGCTACCCACAGCTTGAAGAGGACGAACAACCGCCGCAGTGGGCGATCTATTATGTCGACCAGCGGTTCGATTCCGCCCTGGAACTGATCGACAGCGCTCTGCTGACGATCGATCGCGACAAGCCCTCGGATTGATCCCCCGGACTCCAGACCTGCCATTTCCTCGCTCTTCGTGCTGTGAATCCTTTGCGTCCCGTTTTTCGTGACGCTTCGGGGGGGGGCCGTGGAGCGCTGCGAGCCATATCGATGCGCTGGCAGCGTTTCGTCGTTAAGCCCAAGATCGTGGCAGCACCGATCACCCTACAGCCTCATTCGCTGAAATTGCCGTTCGCTCGCGAGCTTCCAGTCGCAGGATGCCGGCGCAAGTATAACTAGGCATTGGGTTTATGCTCGACATCCCCAGCTCCGATCGATCGTAGTAGGACCGTACGAACAGAACGGGATAGGGCACTTCTGGTACGAGCAGAACGTAGTCGACTCGCAAAAAAGCGAACAAACCCACCAAAACAGCTGGCCCGCAACCACCACATGCAGCAGATTGACAATTGACCGTTATCCCGTTCTATCATCCATCAGAAGACAGGAGTGCGCAGTATGTACCCACTAAGAAAACGTCGTGGATTTACATTGGTCGAGTTGCTAGTCGTGATTGCCATTATCGGCATTCTGGTAGGGCTACTGTTGCCAGCGGTGCAAGCAGCGCGTGAAGCGGCGAGACGAATGCAATGCGGCAACAATCTGAAACAGCTCGGCCTGGCCTATCACAATTACCACGACACCTACAACGCACTCCCATGGATGCGCGGATTGTCGAACACCGGGGGACGCAACGACAGCCCGATCGGCAACGAAGAAACGATTGGTGGTACGGTTGGTTTGCTGCCGTATCTCGAACAATCGGCGTTGTACGACATCATTTCCAGCAACTGGACAACCGGTGCTGCTACACAACCGTTTGGCCCGCCACGCGACTTCTTCTACTACACGCCATGGACGATGAATATTCCCGCCCTGCGCTGCCCGTCGGCTCCTGAGGGCCTTGCCTACGGATCGGCAGAGGGGCGATTGAATTATGCCATCAATTTGGGTGATATGATTGCCAACTCCCACGCAAACACAAATACGCGCGGCATGTTTGGTCGCCGAACGAACACCAAATTCCGCGACGTCGTCGACGGGACCAGCAACACGCTATTGATTGCCGATCGCGCAAACGCCGTCGACGCTATCGAAGTCCGCGGGTTGGCGGCAAACAACGTGGGTAGCTTGAACACAAATCCCAGCCTGTGCCTTGCGAAGGCAGCCGGCGGCCTCTACCTGTCGGGAGTCTCGGTCCAGTCGTCGCGGCCAATGGGAGGACTGTGGCACCACGGCTTCTCGACGTTCTGCGGCTTCCAAACCGTCCTGCCCCCGAACAGCCCGAGCTGCCTTAATGATAACTGGGGTGATTCTTGGGGCCTAACGGCGGCCAGCAGTTATCATCCCGGTGGAATCAGTGCCGCGCTGGTCGACGGATCCGTGCGGTTCATCGCCGAAACGATCGATACCGGTGACACCACGCTTCCCGAAGCCACCTCTGGCCCCAGCCCCTATGGAGTTTGGGGAGCACTGGGGACTCGCCATGGTCGCGAAACGATTGGCGTTTTCTGACCGATTCCCGATCCGGCTTTTCTATTTTCACTCCCAGGCGAACCTCGCTCGTTGGCCGGTCCTATTTCTTGCCCGGCCAACGGTAGATCTGCGACAGGGTCGTCTACTTTTGTTCTGATTTACGAATAACACTTGAGGTCTTGTTGATGCGAAATCGATACTCGGCGCAGGCCGTTGGCTCCATTTTCCTGACGATGCTGCTTTGTGGATGCGGCGGCTCGGGGCTGCCGGTTGTGGAAGTCACCGCGAATGTCAAACTCCATGGGGAACCGATCGAAGGTGCGACCGTGATTTTCTCCCGCTCTGGCGGATCGATGCAATCCGGTGCGATCGCTACGGGAACAACCGATGCACAAGGGAACGCGGAACTCAGGACAACGGTCTCACCCAGAGAAACACAACAAGGTGCGGTACCGGGCGAATATAAGGTCATGATCTCGAAATCGATGCCGCCCAAGGGGATGAGTGAGGCGGAGTATCAAACCGCGTTGCTCGGTGGCCAAACGGCCGAAGTGAGCGTTCCCTTATCGGAACAGGCACCGATTCCACAGCGCGTCGACCTGTTTCCGCCAAAGTACTCCAGCAGCACCGAAACAACGCTCACCGCAACGGTCACGCAAGACGGCCCCGGTGAGATTGAGTTCGATCTCCAGTAGTCGCGGCAACCGCCATGGGTATCGATCCAGTCGAGTATAGCTAAACATCGTTGCCGGCCGTTCTCTGGCCGGCAACCTCTCGGCATCTCGAAACGGAACGGCAACCTTCCGCCAACGACCGATCGACGTGTGTCGTGAGATCGACGAGCTTGTCTTCTACCGAGATGGCTTCTGAGATTCGAGCGGCCAACCGGGCAACTTGCCGCACGACTGAAGCGCCAGCACCGCCAACGCGGTTCCGGTGTTGGAGATCAGGTTTCCCGCGTCGTTGACCGGCGAACGCGTGAACCACTTGCCGCTCTCGCGTTGGTTCGTCAACAACCACTCGATTCCTCGCTGCAATCGCGGATCGTCGGCGGGAACGCCCAACTCGCGGCTGATCACGATCACCAAGCCCGTGCCGTACGAATCGCTCGTGTCGGTATCCAACGGCGGAGCGTCGGGGTGCAGCAGATCCTTCCAATCGGTCAGGAAACCGGAGGTCGACCAACCTCCGTCGGGCAATTGATTTCCTAACAATTGCTCCAGCGTAGTCGCTCGCTCCTCGTCGCTGACGATGCCGTCGATCCGTACCGAACACCAAGCCAACATGGCGCGGTGATGCAACGATTTCGGCGGGCTGTTTTCGAAATAACCGCGTAGCTTTTCCAGCCCCGCCACCGCCAGTTCTGTCTGTGAGTATCCGTCGGGAGCGATCCCGATCGCCAGCGCGGCGACCGTCGCGCCGTAGTGGTCGTCGATCTCCATCGGAGCGTAATCGCAATCGGGCCAAGCCCAGCCGCCGTCTTCTCGCTGCACGGTCCACAAGATATCCAGCACGTCGCGCGCGACCGGACTCAAATGCCCCGTCGTCTGCAGATCGTTAAACGTTAGCCCCGCCGCGACGACGATCGGCCAGAAGCCGTTGTTCACGTTCGGCCCCTTCTCTTTCCAGCGAACCGTGCGGTACTCCTCAAAGAACTGACGCACTTCGCCCGAATCCTTTTGCACCGAAGCAAGGGCCGGGCGAGCGAACATGTACGGCATGTTGGTGTGGCAGGTCACGCAGTTCTTTTCCTTCTGCCAAGTCAACGCGGCGCGGTCCATATAGATCGCCGCTTGTTTTGCAGAGAACTCAGCAGCCATCGGCTCGTCCGCCGTGATCGGTTCGCGTTCCTCGGGAACCGATTCGAACGTGACCACCTCCTGAGCCGTCGCTCCATCGAACCAACAGCAGACCAAGATCCAGAGAACAACGTTGCCCAAGGGCCGAACAGCTTCGCGAACACGCATTTCAAATTCCCTGTGGATGGTTAGGGAGGCGGGATGTTGGTTCGATTCTAGTCGCGCCGACAGGGCTTGTCAGCAATTGCCGCGGAGAGCGGGCTGCGGTTGGCTGACAGCTGCGCAGACTTAAGCTGGCACGTGGTGGCTAAAGGTCTCGTGAACCGTCGTATCGATCGTGGCGCACAGCGACTCGAGATCCAGATCGTCCTCGTCGTACCCAAACGGCGTCTCCACATGTTCGGCGACGGTCTCCAGCCCCAGCATGAAGTAGGCCGTGATGATCGTGATAAACATCGTCCAAATTCGGAAGTCGTGCACGATCGCCCAAGGCAACGAAACGAGAAAGATGCCGACGCACTGTCGCGCGAAAACACGGTAGGATTTGACGATCCTGGTTTTCAGAATCCGTTCGCATCCGCCGCAGATATCCATCAATCGCAGCAGTTCCGCATCGAGCACCCGCAGTTCGTCCCCATCGATTCGCCCGCTCCGCTTGGCATCCCACACGATCTGGTACAACTGAGCCGCGATCGCCTGAGGAATATGCTTCGCGCGGCCCACCAACAACTCCAGCGATTCCCGCGTCTCGTCGTCGATCTCTTCGCGCAGATGGCACCGCAGCGCGACCGGGAACGCGACGATCAACTGCAAGGCCCGCGAACGCGTCTCGTCGGTCAGCCCGTCGCTGCTTGTCAACTTGATCCCAAGATTGCGACATGCGTTGACTAATCCGCCCCACAAAATACGAGCTTCCCACCAGCGGCTGTAGGCGGTGTTGGTACGGAAGACCAACAACAATCCGAGCACGAACGAGAGCACGCCATGAAACTGGGAAGGCGTGTTGATCGCGTCGTGGTAGCGAGAGTACTCCAACCAGATCGGCAACAGCGAGTAGGCCCCCACGAGCAACGCGAGCCCGCCTACATAAGCGAGTGTTTTACTAGTCGCCAGCGGTCGAATCAGTCCAGTAAACATAGAACGGCTTGGTAAAGAGGCGGTGCAAACGTTTCAACGCCATGTTAGAGCAGCATCTACCGCAGTTGTAGGCAACTGAACCAGAAAACACCGGCGAGATAAGCAACCACCGTCGGCGCACGCGTTTAATCGAAAGCCCCGCCGAAGGCGACGATTCCTGACGCCCACTTCACCACCAGCCCCCCCCGGCGAACCGTCAGTATTCGATCCGAACGACGGAGAGCCGAACGCCCCCCCAATCAACGGGTCTGGCAAGAAGCAAGCGATTCGCGAGTTTTCGCTGGTGCAACCTGAAAGTTTTTTTGGAAACCTTTTACAAGCCAAGGGGGAGCAGGGCCTGAAGGAAGCGAACAGGCCAAACCATCCTGCCACGATCATCCCGCCATGGACGCAAGAGGGACCAGGACTCTTCCATGTCATCTCCATCATCATTCGCTTCTTGCTTCTGGGGTGCCAAGATGAGAACAGCCCAACCGGGCGCTAAGCCACCTTACCCCACCTGTTGCGTCCAGGGAGACCGCACAGTGCTTTTTGTAGAGAGAGATACACCCACCCTCTCAATGACGACCAGAACAACTCGAAACCCATTTCAAACAACGAGTTCAACAACAAATATTT
This sequence comes from Rosistilla ulvae, assembly GCF_007741475.1. Taxonomy (NCBI): domain Bacteria; kingdom Pseudomonadati; phylum Planctomycetota; class Planctomycetia; order Pirellulales; family Pirellulaceae; genus Rosistilla; species Rosistilla ulvae. The sequence goes on from NZ_CP036261.1 coordinate 5,635,112, forward strand.
TCCATTTGGTTCATCACAGAACGCGCTTCTAACGCAGGCCTTCGGCACCCCCAACTCACCCCACCTCAGGTGCACCACCAACACCAACCGGAGGCACCCCCGCTTAAAAAACAACAGTGAAACGCAATCTACACGCAGCCTTAACACTCGCTTAACCATCCACTGATTAGGCTCTCCCACCTAGTGCTAACGCAAAGACGACAGTCTCCATGCATGGCAAAACTCAAGTCATTCGAAGAAGCAATTTAGGTACAACCCAACAGAAACAAACATGAAGATTCAGATGATGAGAAAGCGAACAGAAGGTTTCACGCTAGTCGAATTGTTGGTGGTGATTGCGATCATTGGTATTTTGGTCGGCTTGCTGTTGCCTGCAGTTCAAGCAGCACGTGAAGCTGCCCGCCGAATGCAATGCACCAACCAAATGAAGCAGATTGGTTTGGCGCTTCATAACTATCACGATACGCACCGCAGTTTTCCGGCTGGCGGGATCGTGGCTGAAAAGGTCACTAAGGGCGTGGGAGACACATGGTGCAACGCCGGTGCCGCCACGCAAGGCGCACCATGGACAGTATTGATTCTGCCTTTCATGGAAGAGGGGGCGCGTTACGACCAATACGACTTCAACCTTCCATTGTCCGCCTCGTTCACGAGCCAGGTCTCCAGTTCTTCACCAAACCGCCCACTGTGGTTCGAACAGAACCCGAGCTACCAATGCCCATCGGATCCTTCCTCGGGTGGCGGCGTGAATAACCTTAGCTACTTCGGCGTCCAAGGGGGCGGTGACTCAACCACCGTCAACTGCTGGGGCGGAAACTCCAACGTCTTCTTCGTCAACGGCATCCTGTATGCGAACTCGAACAGCAAGTTTCGCGATGTCACCGACGGAACGACCAATACATTTTTGGTTGGCGAGTCGAAGTACCACCTGACCGAAGCCGGCACGGTTTCGACCTTTTACCTCAGCTGGGCCTCATCGATTCGCCTCGGCACCGGTGGAACGATGCCACATCCGGTCACCATGGCTGGAACGTACGAACCAATCAATTCACGCATTCCCACCGGTAGTGTCCCGATGGGCAGCACCGATTCACGAACCGGATACTCGCGACTGTTCGGCAGTTTTCATCCCGGTGGCTGCAATATGCTGCTGGCTGACGGATCGGTAAATTTCGTTAGCGAAACGATGGACCTCAACATCTATCGCCAACTCGGTATCCGTAACGATTCCCTGCCAATTGGAGGACTGCCACAGTGATCCAATTTCCAACTCGAATCTCCACCTGCTCCGTCGCTATACTGTTGTTCGTCCCTTCGCTGACCGCACTGGTTGGTTGTGGGGCGAGTGACGCGGGGCCTGGTAAATACAGTGTGACAGGCAACGTGACGTTTCAGGGACAACCATTGCCCGAAGGTGAAATTCTTTTTGCTCCCGACACATCATCTGGCAACCAAGGGCCGGCGAGTGTCGCCTATGTGAAAGATGGCAAATTTTCGACGCAGCCGGGCATGGGCTTGGTCGGAGGTGCCTACACCCTCGAAGTCACCGGATATCAAACCAAATCCGAGATGGACCAAGATGGCGAACCCATCGTCGAACCACTGTTTGACACTTTCGTCACCAGTCACAAATTTGAACACCAGGATTCCACCTATGATTTCGCTGTGGAACCCTCGGAGAACAAGAAGAAGCGATAGTCAATCGCAAAATCAAACGGCAGCGCTACTTGAGAACGATCAAGTTGCCTGCCGTATTTTCATATATATAGCCAACCACATTTCAAGAGTAACCAACCGGTGTCAATTTTCCCTCGCAAAAAGCTTCCCTTCCCTTTGCTGTTCTTTGCCTTGACATTTCACCTAGGAATCCTCTCTTCAGCAGTGAATGCTCAAAAACGAACCCTCCCCGCCGCCAGCGCGGATTCGTTTTCGATTGCCGTCATTCCCGACACACAATCGTATCGCCCCAAAGAGGGTGAACTATCTAACGCGATATTCACACGACACATCGACTGGACGCTCGCCAATCTGGAGAAGCAGAACATTGTCTTCGTCAGTCATGTTGGCGACATTATCGATAAGAACATCGACGAACAATGGATCGTCGCTCAACAGTGCATGAACCGTCTTCACGACAAAGTTCCCTACGGCATCTCGGTCGGCAATCACGACATGACCCGAGCGGGCGATTCGTCCCTGTTCCAGAAATACTTCCCGACGGAACGATTTGCCAATTGCGAATGGTACGGCGGATGTTTCACGCCCAAGACGCACGGCGTCGAGGTTTCGGGCAACAACGCAAACAGCTTCCAACTGTTTTCAACCGCCGGCATCGACTTTGTCTTTCTGCATCTGGAGTGCAATGCACCCGACGATGTCTTGGCGTGGGCCGATGAAGTCTTAACCCAGCACAGCGACCGACGAGCGATCATTACGACGCACATGTGCCTGGGACCACTGCAACATCCTCAGGCACCAAACGACTACATGGATGCCCCCAAGGGACGAATGCAATGGAAAAAGGTTCATGGCGAACTTGGCAATACTCCTGATGAGATGTGGAACAAGTCTTTTCGCAAGCATGCAAACCTCTCCATGATTTGCTGCGGTGATCAAAGCCGAAGCCACTCGCTTCACGAAGTTGCGATTGGTGACCATGGCAACCAGGTCCACCAAGTTCTTTCGGACTACAGCACCGGTTGGCTCCGACTGTACCGTTTCCACCCAGCCCAGAATCGCGTTGAAGCGTGGACTTTTCACCCTACCAACGAAGTGTTGTGCGAGGGAACCAAATTTGTTCCGGGTGCCGAAGGCCACCAATTCGAGTTTGAATTCCCGCTAACCGAGAACAAGCTGCCGTAGGCACGCCGCGATCGAGTTCGCCTAAAACAGCAGCCGAAACTTCCGTGTCGCTGCGGTGCGTTCCCCAAAGAACGTTTTCTTGCCACCAAGGCCAGCGACCATGCAGATATACTGCAGCGAGCCTACGCCTCGGTGGTCTTCGAAGTTCTCGGTGGCTTTGCCCTAAACAGCGAACCCCAAAACCGATGCATCAAAGACTGGTGATGCGATGTTGACCCTGGCCGCTTTGGAACAGTTCGGGTTGCCAAGCGGCTCCGATTCCAGCTCGCTCGGGAACGGTGATCCTTCCCTTTTCGATCGTGACTTCCGTATCGATCAACTTCGGATACAGCATTCGCACGTGGGCTCGAACGCTTTCCTGCCAAGCCACGTTGTTCGATGTCGCGGCAACTTGCACGCCCGACAACAACGTCAGCGGCCCGGTGCAATCGTGCATCACAACCGGCACGTTGTAGAACTGGGCCAGGCGAGTGATGTTGCGCGTTTGCGAGATCCCACCAACCCAAGTCGGATCGATCATCACATAATCCGCGGCACGCTTTTCCAGCGTCAATCGGAAATCATCGGGGCCGCTGAACATCTCGCTCACGGCCAACGGGATTCCGGCTTTGTCGCGGAAGTCGGCTAAGGTATCGATCGAATCGACACGCAACAAATCCTCGGCCCACAGCAGGTCGAATTCGCGCAGGTGTTGGGCGAGTCGAATCGCCATCGGCAGCTGGAAGAAACCATGCCCATCGAGGATCAGCTCGATCTTGTTTCCCAACGCTTCGCGAATCTTGCGGAACGGCTCGACAGCCTTCTCCACATCCATCAGCGAAACGTGCAGCGGGCCGTTGGTTTTGTGAGCAGCGAAGTCGGTCGACCAGGTCTTCAGCGCCGTGTAACCTTCGCTGATCAACTCCTCCGCCAATTGAACCGGTTCATGAACGATCGACCAATAATCGTTCAGCGGCCCCTGGTTCCCCATCGGACCATGGCCGGGCCAAATATGGCCGGAGCTATCCTCTGTTTTGCCACCATACGAAGGACCGCCACAGCTGTTGTAAGTCGGAATCGAATCCTGGACACGGCCGCCCAACAGTTGCCAGACCGGCATCTTGGTGACTTGCCCAAGGATGTCCCAGAGGGCGAGATCGATCGCCGAGATGGCTCGCAGTTCGGCACCGCGCGATCCAAAGTTAGTCGTCCGTTCGTACAGAAACCGCCAGTGCCGTTCGATATCCAACGGGTTCTCGCCCAGCAGATGATGGTGCATCCAATCGTGCAACATGCTGGCGACCGATTCGGGAGCGTAATAGGTCTCGCCGCAACCGACGATCCCATCGCTGGTATGGATTCGCAACAACAGCAAGCCCGGCATGATCTGGTCGGGAATTGCGGTTTCGATTTTTGTTATCTGCATGTCGTTTCCATCGATTTGGATCGCGTCGTTGAATTGGATATTGAGAGCGCCAGCGGCGATCCCGAAGACTATGCGATGATGTTATGAACCACTTCACCATGCACATCGGTCAACCGGAAGTCTCGCCCGGAATAGTGATAGGTTAGCTTCTGATGGTCAATGCCCATCAGATGCATAATGGTTGCGTGCAGATCATGCACATGCACCTTATCTTGGACCGCACGGAAACCAAAATCATCGGTGGCTCCATGTATCGTCCCACCCTTGATTCCGCCTCCCGCCATCCACATCGAAAATCCATACGGATTGTGATCGCGCCCGCTGCCACCCTCGACAGTCGGCGTGCGGCCAAATTCGCCACCCCATACGACCAGCGTTTCGTCTAACAAGTCGCGTTCCTTGAGATCGGTCAGCAGTTGTGCGATCGGTCCATCGATATCTTTGCACAGTTTGCCGTTGAGTTTCTGGTGGTTGGAATGCGTATCCCAAGGCTGACGGTTGCCATAATAAACCTGCACCATCCGAACGCCATGTTCGCTGAGCCGTCGGGCGAGCAGGCACGATTCGGCAAATTCACTGCTTCCATAGGCATCCCGCGTCGCCTGAGTTTCCCGCGAGATATCGAAGGCTTCCATCGCTTCGAACTGCATCCGATAGGCCAGCTCCATCGAAGAGATCCGCGTCTCCAGATCGACCGCATCGGTTCGCTGTTCCATGTGTTGACGATTGATCGCCGCCACCAAGTCCAACTGTTCCTTCTGCAACTTCGGCGACAGTTCGGTGTTCCGCAGATGCGGGATCATCGCTTCGGGCGACGTCTTTTTTGTATGGATGTAGGTGCCCTGAAACTCACCGGGCAGAAACGCATTTCCCCACAGCTTGGGACCGACAACGGGCAAGCCAGGACAAAGCGCAAGATACCCTGGCAAGTCTTGGTTTTCGCTTCCCAATCCATACGTCAACCACGATCCAACGCTTGGACGCGTCGGCGTCATCGCCCCCAGATTCATCAGACAAAGGGCGGGAGCGTGGTTTGGATTATCGGTGTACATCGACCGGATAATTGCCATCTCATCGGCATGCTTGGCCAACCGAGGAAAGTACTCGGGGAACGGGATCCCCGACTCACCCGCCGATGTGAACTTAACGGGCGACGCCGACAGTCCCGATGTCGGTCGCTCTGTCCGGATGTCGACAGCTGCCGGGCGCTGCCCTTCATATTTGTGTAGATCCGGTTTGGGATCGAAGGTGTCCAACTGCGATGGTCCACCGCTCATGAACAAAAAGATCACGCGTTTGGCTTTCGCAGGAAAGTGCGGCAGCCCAAGCTTCTCCGCATTGCTGCTGGCACTCGCATCTTGGGACAATAAATCGGTTAGTCCCAACATTCCAAACCCGCCGCCGGCGGAGCGTAAAATGGAGCGTCGTGAGAGCAACGAAGTTGTTGGATCGAACGGGGAATTCATAATATGCTCAACTTGGCGTTCAAAAATCGGAACTCGATAATCGTGGCAGGCCCCCGATTAGTCCACGTACAGCAATTCGTTACTACACAACAACGCATGGCAGTAATAGATCCAGCGATTGGGAACCGCGTAAGCGTTTTTCGTCGCTGCTTCATAGGTTGCATCATGCATTCCGGTCGCAACATCGCGAATCACTTGCGGCAGTCGCTTTGATTCGTACAGCGGCCAATAGGCGGCGGGCTGGCCATCGAGGATGGCATGGGAGTAATCCGCAAACCGGACGTCTTCGTTTTCAAACTCTGCCGCTTGAAAATGGTGTCCGATCTCCGCTTCCGAAAGCACGCGGTTGTAGACAGCAACGCTGGCAATTTGGCCTTCGAAATTTGCGAAATTATCGGATCGACCTGCGATGAACATCTGTCCCACCGCAGCATCGAACACGGGGCTAGCGTTTCCGACGAGTTCGGGTTTAGCGTTCCCATTCAAATAGACACGCACGTTGGCTCCCTCGCGAACCATCACAACATGATGCCACTGGTGCGGTGCCAGGACACTCCGTCCCAGGATCGAAACTCGAGCTCCGTTGCCATTAAAGAACAGCAACCGACCTGGGCTGTTGGGCGTGTTCGAGCCTCCGATTCCCAAATGGTCCCCGTCGACATACGGCGAGTCGGCATTGCCACGCGAGAAGAAATAGCCTGTCACGGGGCGTTTATCGTTCGGCAATTCGTTTTTGATCCACATCTCCACCGAATAGCTCTCACCCAACTGCGGCATCTTCGCCGAAATCCGACGGCCGGCGAAGCGAGGTGGATGATGTAACTGTGGCGTAGAGTGGTCGGTGCCAGCGGCAAGATAAGCTTTCCCCAGTCGCAATTCCTCGGCTGTTGGATCGCGAGCAAACAGCAACCGATGAACCTCACGAACCCGCGTTTCGGGATCTTCCGAATCGATCCGCTGCGCAAGCCGAACCGCTTGAGCTTTGGCAAACTCGGAATTCATCACAAACAACTGTTGCAAGGCAGTCGTTGTTTCGCCGCGTCGTTCGGCGTGGATCGTCGGGTCGGGGAAGTCAAAAACCTGCAGATACTGGCTGGGACTCTGGCGAGATATCTTGGCGTAGATCGCACGCCGAAGAAACTTGGCGCTATCGATCTCAGCGGACGGACCGCCCAGCGTGAGGTCGTACGAATCGCCTGCGAACAACAGCGTATCATGGAACGCCTCGGCATCGATCCGGAGACGATTGAACCGACTGAGCAATCGATTCTCGGGATCGACCTTGTCGGCTTCCGCTATGGAACTGACGATGGAGGCCTGTTGGTAAGTCGCCGAAAGAACGATCTCTCGATGCAGCCACTTCAGCGACCAGCCCGCGTCCATAAAGCGGACCGCCAGATCGTCCAACAGCTCTGGATGACTCGGCAGCGAACCCATCAATCCAAAATTGCTTGGCGAATCGACAAGTCCTTCGCCAAAATGCCACAACCAAACGCGGTTCACAATCACGCGAGCGGCCAGAGGATTATCGCGCGACACGATCGCGTCGGCCAGTTCCAAACGTCCACTCCCTTGTTGGAACGCTTGCGAAGCGTCGGGCGAAAGGACTTCCAAAAACCCTCGCGGCGCAGGATCTCCGGGAGTTGAAACATTGCCACGGATAAATACCGGCAAGTCGCGTGGCTTCTCGGGATAGAAGACGATCTTCTGATGCGATTCGCTTAACGGTTCGATTCGCACCTGTTCCTCGGTCACGGCATCGGCGACAGGAATTTCAAAGTTGGGCGTCGTCGATTGAATCCGATCGATCGTCAATCGCTTCTGTGTGATTTGCTCGCGAAGCTTTTTAGCTTCCGCGTCGAGGGCAGCTCGCTCGGTCTGAGTACCTTTCTTGACCTTCGCCTCGAGCGTCTTCAACTGCTTTTGAATCTCTTTGGTTTCCGCTTGCAGCGCCGCAACTTGGTCGCGGGCTGGTTGAGAAGCAGCGATCGCTTCATCGGAAATCAGAGGCCGTGTCGTTTGCCGAATCGAAGCAAAGACGCCAGCCAAAGCGTAGTAGTCTTTTGCCGAGATTGGATCGTATTTGTGGTCGTGGCAACGGGCGCATGCAACCGTCAAGCCGAGCAGACCGCGGCTGATCACATCGACACGATCTTCCCATTCGTCGGCATATTGTGATTCCAACGTCAGCTGGGACAGCTTCAACTCTTTGTGATATTGAGGCGACATTCCCAGCAGCCCCAGGGCTGGCAGATCTTCGCGACCTGTCTGCTCCAAGAAATCGGTCGCCAATTGACGACGAATGAATTCGTCGTAGGGGACGTCGTCGTTGAGCGCCGCAACGACCCAATCCCGATAGCGGTAAGCGTTTGGATAGGGGCCGTTGTGTTCGCCCATGTTCACGTTGTCTTCGGCGTATCGCACGACATCTAACCAATGCCGGCCCCAGCGTTCGCCGTAGTGCTGTGATGCCAGCAGGTCGTCGACCAGATTTTTGTACGCTTGCGGATCGGGATCGGCAACGAAGCGTTCGGTCTGTTCATAAGTCGGTGGGATGCCAGTCAGGTCGAGACTGACGCGCCGAATCAGCGTGCGACGATCCGCTGGCGGAGCGGGCGTGAGCCCCGCCGCTTCGATCTTCGCCAAGATAAAGTGATCCAGTGTCTGCTGTGGCCAATCCGAATCTTTAATTTCGGGGAGCGTTGCCCGTTGGGGCACGACAAAAGACCAGAAGTCGCGGCGCGAATCGATATCAAATTCTTTCCGCAGCTGCCCCATCTCTTCGGTGCGTGGGTCGGGTGCGCCCATCGCGACCCATTTCTCGAAATCAGCAATCACCGAATCGGCGAGCTTCCCCTTAGGGGGCATCTGATAAGTGGAATCATCGTATCGCAACGTCTCGATCAACAGACTCTCATCCGGTTTCCCCGGCACGATCGCTTCGCCGGAATCACCGCCCAGCAGCAAACCTGCCTTGGAGTCGACTTGCAGCCCCGCTTGCAGCGGATTGGAGTCGGAGGCATGGCAGGAATAGCAGTGTTCGACAAGCACGGGACGGATCTTCTGTTCGAAGAATCGAATCCCCGCCTCCTCATTCTCCTCGGCTGAAAGTTCTTGAATCGAGGACGAACCAGTCAACAGAACAGCAGCCCAGACGGTCGACCAGAAGAAACAACAGGTGCTTGCTTTTCTCATTCAATACGTATTCGGTAGGAGACGGATCGACGTGGTGGTTGGACGCGTCGGATCGCTTGCTTGTCAAAGCAGAAGGCGGGATGTCGATTGGACGATAGGGGAAGCTGGCCGCGATCGAAACATCGATAGCGGCCTTTGATATCATCCCTGAAAAGTCTAATTCTCTTGTAACGCGAATTGGAGCGTTTCCGTTCCGGGAACGACGATTTCGGTTGTCAGTTCCGACGCCGTGTTGTATTTCGCCGGAATATACGCCTCGGTCAACGGCACCTGTTCTCCCGAAGGCCCGACGCCAAACTTGCCCGGGACTTCGCGCATCGCAGTCACCTCGACTGTCTTTTTGCCGGGCTGAATCTTGACGATAAACTTCCCATCTGTGATCGGCGCGGCGACGTTCCGCTCACTTGAATCCGAACCGCGGAAGATGATCATACCGTCCTGAATCGGTTCGCCATTCCACGTCACTTCGCCTGGCAATTGGACAAATCCTTCGGGATCCGTTCCACCACCGCAGCCCGAAAGCAACATCATCAAAACCACAGTTCCAGCAGCCAACTTACTATTCAACGTTTTACTCATGAAGAAAATGACAAAAAACAGACAGGTACAATTCACATTCGGACCGGTGCCGCTTCATCGAACGAGAGGAAGCGACACATCGATTGTCCGGTTTCATCACCACTCGCCAATGATTTGGGAGTCGGCTTTATCGCCGAGGTTCTGATAGATCTGTTGGTCGATCGTCTCGGCTGCAAACCGCACCGAAGCATCGGCCAACGTGACCTGGACACCACCGGGATGATAGCTGCGCGAGAAGTTGAACTGCTCGCCTCGTGTCGACGTCGTGCCCAAACAAGGCGCTTCCAGGACCGTCGTCGATTTACAGCTGAGCGGTCGGTCGGGAAGCGAGGTGTTCGGCGGTTCCGCAGTCGTAAATCCAGCGGCTCCCCACGTTGCACCACCCCAGTACTGTCCTAAGTCGCCGTGTGCGCCGACGTTGTCCATCGGCCGTGCGATCCCTTCGCCCACCATGATCGTATTCGTCGTGCCGTCGAGGATGTCGCGGAACTGTGTCTTCGACGCGTTGTAGAACATCCCCTTGCCGTTGGTTGTGATCGTAATGCCTAGCGTCTCCGAACCGCTCATGCAGACACCGTAGGTTCCTTGGAAACCGTTGGCTTGATTGGCGGCACCGCCCCCGTATCCGGGGTTTGTTGGGCACACAAATGCGGGGACTTCCGTTTCGATCAGCAATTTGAGATTCGCTTGATTGATAAACTGCGAATGATCCGCCTCGTAGGAATCGTAGAGCGCACGTTGTTCGACCATTGGCAGCAAGCGATGAAACCAAGTGTCACGGGCATGAGTACTTCCGGCGGGAACCCCCGTTGGGCCTGGTGGATTGTCGAACGTCCGATAGGCATACGGAAAGCGTTGGTGCGTGTCGTGATAATTGTGCATCGCCAATCCGATTTGCTTCAGATTGTTCGAGCAACTCATTCGACGCGCCGCTTCGCGAGCTGCCTGGACAGCGGGCAAAAGCAAGCCGACCAAAATCCCAATGATCGCGATCACGACTAACAACTCAACAAGCGTAAACCCGGCACGCAAGCGTTGCGAGCGAACCGAACCTTTACAACAAAACATAACGACACCTATACGAGGCAAGAGGTAGGACAAAGACGAACGATAGAGGCAACGTCCAATTCGACAGTTGCTTCAAAATCCCAACGGCCCATGCCAAGTAGAGAGATCGCGCCCCGCATCGGGCAATACAACAAATTTCATCAAAGACTTCATTGCGGGGGCGACGTAGCGGCTCTAAATGCCCAGTCTGGCAATCATCATCTCGTCAGACCGTTTGGACGGCAGAGCACGTGCAACTTGGGGTGGGTAGGGGAATTTGGCAGGACCAGGTACAGTATTCCAAGACGTAAGACATGTCAAGAAACATCGAGGGCCACTCGCCAGGAATTGTTAAGAATTGATGAACCCCTGAGGGTTGTGCCGAGAGTTCCCAAAACACGAGAGCGCCCCCCCAAACAGATTCCCCGTACCGTAGCAGAGGCCATCGAGACGTTCGAACAACGACTAAAACCGAAGCAAATCGTTTAACCGCGGCGGCATCGCCCCGCGCGTTTGAGGCGGGCGTTTGGGGCGAGTGAACGCGCGGCCCGTTGGGCACGCGGTTAAACGACGCAGTAAATACCTCTCGCCGAAATCTCTGTGGCGATAGACGAAAGCAATTCGTTTAACCGCGATGGCATCGCCCCGCGCGTTTGAGACGAGAGTTTGGGTCGCGAGACGCGCGGCCCGTTGGGCACGCGGTTAAACGACGCAATAGATACCTCACGTTGAAACTCTTGACGTGTTCCACTACGGAGGTTGGCGGTAGAGCGCAATGCTTTACGGACGCGGGAACTTGGGAATCTGGCGAGCCGATGAGACGGGAGTTCCGGCTGGTACGGAACAACGATCGGCACGATAAGGTTCCGCTCCGAGCGAGCGAACCAAGAAAAAACGAAGGGGTGGGTAACGGGACTTGAACCCGCGATCTCCGGAATCACAATCCGGCGCTTTAACCAACTAAGCTATACCCACCATCATATCGCTTGGCGATCTCAATAATTTAGCGACGGGCTGCAGAGTGGTCAACGGGTTTTCCGCCATCGGCGAGATCGTTAAGCAATTGTAGGACCTGATCGGCCATACGATCGACAGTACGCTCACCAACTACCGCGCGATAGCCACGATCGGCCAGTTTTTCCCGGCTCGCCGCGTCGCTTGCCAGCGTGCGGATCGCCTCGGCAAGGGCCGCCGCGTCGCCGGGAGGAACCAAATGGACCGCTGAATTTTCTCCCGCCAACTCGGGAAAAACGCCATGCGCCGGAAGGATCACCGGCAGCCGCGTCGCCATCGCTTCGAGAGCATACAGCCCCTTGGGCTCTTCGTATTGCGTCGGAACGCAGAACAGATCCAAGCGACGCAAAAAGTCCAACTTGCCATCGTGATCGGGGCTTCCGTGATAGGTGTACCGCCCCGCCATCCCGGCCGCCTCCAAACGCGCCCACTGATCCGCCGCAAATGCGTGATGCTGTTCGCCCAGCCAGCCGGCGACATCCAGATGGATCGCCCGGTCCGACGGCTGACGCGTCCTCTCCAGTTCGATCATCGCGTCGACAAGGCGATGCAGCCCCTTGGCCGGATCGATCCGGGCCAGGTATCCGATCCGCAACGGAGACGCCGGATCCGCGATCGAGTCCTGTGGCGATTCGGCTGCATCAGACAAGAAGCCGGTCGTATCGATACCCAGCGGAATCACATGCATCTTCTCTGCGGGAAGCCCCAGCATCGCCGCCATCTTCTCGCCATAAAAGCGGCTGTTGACGATAAAGCCATCGACGTCCGCGGCCAGGGCTCGCATCCGATCGATCGCCATCGCGCGATACTTGGCTGGCAGGAAGTCGAGGAAGATATCGTCCCCCTGCAACGTGACAACAATCGGCACGCCGAGCCGCCGTTTGAGTTCGGTCACACAGCCGCCGATCAAGAAATTACTGAGCACGATCGCATCGGGCGCAGCATGCGTTTGCAACCAACGACACAACCGATCGACCTCGGTTCGCTGCCGTCCCTGCATCCCCTGCAGCATCGAAACCGTCAGCGCACCCAACAGATGAGGACTCGTCGATCCGGTCTTTCGAGTTGCCAACCGCAGCAGTCCGGGGCGGTCCAACCAGGCAGTCAGCCGATGGGGCAAGCGGCCCCAGAGTGGAAGCTTCTGCTCCAGGAAGATATTGATTCCGCCAAAGAAGACGACATCGTCGCTGATGTCTTTTTCATCGGTACGGATCGGCGTGTAGGTCGGCACCAAAAGACAGTCCGCGCCGCGAGCGATCATCGCCCGGGCGAGAGTGTTGTCGTGCATGCAGCTGCCGCAGTACATGCCTGCGGCACCGGCCGTCAAATATGCGATTCGCATGGCGTCTGTTGCGTCCCAAAGAACGGTGAATCAACGCCGCGGAAAACCGGCTGGCTACAGCGCCAACAGCAGGCGGCTTGGCGCTTCGAGGTAACCGATCACGTCGTTCAGGAAACGCGCTGCGGTGCCACCATCGACCAAACGGTGATCGTAACTGAGGCTCAACGGCATCATCAGCCGCGGCTTGATCGAATCATCGGGCATCACGCATGGCAATTTGCGGCTGCGTCCAACCAACAGAATCGCAACTTCGGGAATGTTGACGATCGGCGTGCTGTATTGACCGCCGATCGCACCGAGGTTGCTGATCGTGAAGGTGCCGCCGCGAAGATCGCTAACGGCAAACTGCCCGCTACGCACCTTGGCCGCCATCTCGGCAAGCGAGCGGGCGATATCGGGGATTCCCATCCGGTCGGCGTTTTTCATCACGGGGACAACCAAACCACGCTCGGTGTCGACAGCGATTCCGATGTTGACGTAATCCTTGTAGATCAGTTGGCCGTTGGCTTCATCGATGACCGCGTTGACTTCCGGATTGTGCTTGAGCGCCGTCGCGATCGCTTTGATCAAGAACGGCATCGTCGTCAGCTTCAACCCTTGCGCGGCATAGTCGTCTTTGCTCGATTGGCGCAGGTGTTCCAGATCGCTGATGTCGGCGTCGTCGAAGTTGGTCACGCGAGGAACCGTCGACCAACTCTCGTGCATCTGCGACGCGATCGTCTTGCGGATCTTGCTCATTCGCTCGACGCGAATCGGGCCGTATTCATCCTGCTCAGCCGAAGCGTCGACAGGTGCCGCAGCGGTTTTGCTGGGTGCGGCCGCGGTTCCAGTCGCCGCGCCACCGCGGGATTGGTTCGCCGAGCGGACGATCGCCAAAACGTCTTCACGCGTGATCCGGCCGCCTTCGCCCGTACCTTGAACGCCCTGCAGATCGACACCCACTTCGCGAGCGAAGCGGCGGACAGCAGGCCCTGCGGCGACGACCGCGTCGCTGCTGGCAGGCGCTGGTGCGGCGGGGGCTTCAGGAGCGGGAGCCGCCGGTGCAGGCTTGGGAGTTTCCACAGCAGCGGGTGCTGTTGCGGCAGGTGCTGGTTTCTCGGGAGCCGCTGCAGGAGCAGGCTTTTCAGGCGCTTTCGCCTCGGGTTCGGGAGCCTTTGCGGGCGCTTCGGCTGCGGGTTCCGCGGGCGCACTCGCGGCGGGTGCTTCCGCAGCCGCGGCGGCTTCGATTTCCAGGATCACTCCGCCGACGGCGACTGTATCACCTTCGGCGACAAGGATCTTAGTGACCTTTCCGGCCGCGTTGCTGGAGACAGGAACTGTCGCCTTGTCGGTTTCCATTTCAACGACGTCTTGTCCAGCCGTGATGACGTCGCCGACGGATACAAAGATCTCCAGTACGTCGCCTGATTCGATGCCATCGCCGAGTTCAGGAAGTTTTACTTCGGTAGCCATAGAGTGTATCGGAGGTTCGATGAGGATGTGGTTGTTTTGTGATTGTCAGAAGTTCACGCGCGACATGCTTCGGTCGGATCCGCCCGCCATCTGCGGCGGGCGGTCCTCGCGAAAACTAAGCGAAATAAGGGTTCACTTTGTCGGCGTCGTAATCGAGGGCTTTGATCGCGTCGGCGACGTCTTGCGGCTTAACAACTCCCGCTTTCGACAGTCGGCTGAGCGCGGCGATCGCGATCGATTCGGCATCGACTTCGAAATGTCGACGAAGCGCTGGACGCGTCTCGCTGCGTCCCATGCCGTCGGTTCCCAGGACATAGTAGTCGCCTGGAATCCATGGTGTCAGTTGCTCGCCGAGTGCTTTAACGTAGTCGCTGGACGAGATGAACGGCCCCTCGACGCCTTCGAGCACTTCTTCGACGTAGCTCTTCCGCGGCGTCTCGGTTGGGTGCAACATGTTCCAACGCTGACACGCGTCGGCGTCGCGGCGGAGTTGCGTGTAACTGGTAACGCTCCACACGTCGCTGGCGATGTTGAACTTCTCGGCCAACAGTTTTTGAGCGTCGAGAGCACAGTTCAGGATGGCACCGCTGCCGAACAACTGGACGCGAGCCTTTGCGCCTTCGACTTCGTTGCTGCGGAACTTGTACATCCCCTTGATGATTCCCTCGGCACAACCTTCGGGCATCGAAGGGTGATCGTAGGCATCGTTTTCGGCGGTGATGTAGTAGATGCATTCTTCGCCATCCTGGAACATCCGCTTCAGACCTTCCTGGATGATCACGATCACTTCGTAGGCGAACGCGGGGTCATAAGACCGCACGGTCGGGAAGGCGATCGCGTTGAGCAGGCTGTGACCGTCCTGGTGCTGCAGGCCTTCGCCGTTGAGCGAAGTTCGGCCCGCGGTACCACCGACCAAGAAGCCCTTGGCTCGCATGTCGGCCGCGGCCCAGATCGAATCGCCGACCCGTTGGAAACCGAACATGCTGTAGTAGATGTAGAACGGAATCATATTGACGCCGTGACAGCTGTACGCGGTACCGGCCGCGTTAAAGCTGCTCATCGAACCGCACTCGGTGATCCCTTCTTCAAGGATCTGGCCGTCTTGAGCTTCTTTGTACGAAGCGACGATCTCCGAATCCATCGGTTCGTACAACTGGCCCGCGTGGGCGTAGATGCCGAACTGCTTGAACATCCCTTCCATGCCAAACGTTCGCGATTCATCGGGAACGATCGGGACCATGTATTTGCCGATCTTCTTGTCGCGGCAGAGCGCGATCAAGGTCTGCACGACGGCAAACGTGGTGCTGCAGTTTTTGCCATCGCCGAGCCGTTTGATCAGCTTGGAGAAGTCTTCCAGCGTGGGAACTTCCATCGTCGGATGTTCGGTCGGACGGCTTGGCAGCGATCCTCCCAGAGCAGCCCGACGCTCTTTCATGTACTTGATTTCGACGCTGTTTTCCGACGGCTTGTAGAACGGAGCGCTACCGACTTCGGCGTCGCTGATCGGAATCCCGAACCGCGTACGGAACTCCAGCAGCTCCTCTTCGTTCATCTTCTTCTGGTTGTGCGCGATGTTGCGGCCTTCGCCAGCTTCGCCCAGTCCGTAACCCTTGACGGTTTTCGCCAGGATGACAGTCGGTTTGCCGTTCGTCGACGAAGTCGCTTGCGCGTACGCAGCGTAGACCTTTTCGGGATCGTGCCCGCCGCGACGGATCTTCTCCAGCTTCTCGTCGCTCATGTTCTCGACAAGCTTCCGCGTCTCGGGGTACTTGCCGAAGAAGTGTTCGCGAATGTAGCTGCCGGGCATCGTGGTGTACTTCTGGTACTGACCGTCGACGACCTCGTTCATTCGTTGAGCCAGCATGCCGGAGGTATCTTTGGCCAGCAGTTCATCCCACTCGCCGCCCCAGACGACCTTGATCACGTTCCAGCCGGCACCGTGGAAGATGCTTTCCAGTTCTTGGATGATCTTGCCGTTGCCGCGGACAGGACCGTCGAGTCGCTGCAGGTTGCAGTTGACGACGAAGATCAGGTTGTCCAGTTTCTCGCGACCGGCCAGCCCGATAGCGCCGAGAGTCTCGGGTTCATCGCATTCACCGTCACCCAAGAAAGCCCAAACGCGTTGACCCGAGGTGTCTTTGATCCCGCGATCGCGGAGATATTCATTGAACCGTGCTTGGTAGATCGCCATGATCGGGCCGAGCCCCATCGAGACGGTTGGGTATTCCCAGAAGCTTGGCATCAACCAAGGGTGCGGATAGCTGGACAGACCGCCGCCGGGGGAGAGTTCGTGGCGGAAGTTCTCGAGATTCTCTTCGGTCAGTCGGCCTTCCAGGAACGCGCGACTGTACATACCAGGCGACGCATGGCCTTGGAAGTAGACCGAGTCGCCACCGTAGCCATCTTCGCCGCGGCCGTGGAAGAAGTGGTTGAAAGCGATTTCGTACAGCGTCGCGCTCGATGCGAATGTACTGATATGACCACCGACACCACCGGGGCGGCGGTTGGCACGCACAACCATCGCCATCGCGTTCCAGCGAACGATCGATTTGATCCGGCGTTCCAGTTCGCGGTTGCCCGGAAACGGAGGCTGGTCCTTGGCAGGGATCGTATTGATGTAAGGAGTGATCGTTTGCGAATCCAACGCGACGCCCTCTTGGGCCGCCCGTTCGCGCAGCTTTTCCAACAGGAACCGAGCTCGTTCAGGTCCCTTGCTCTGCAGCACGTAATCCAGCGACCCCAACCACTCCGCAGTTTCCGCAGCGTCGACATCCGCCAAGACTTCGTTACGCAATTCGCCGTCGTTCATCGATTCTTCCATCGCTTGCCGAATGGCCACGGTCTCAGAATTATCCATGCCGGACGCATCCTATATAAGAGAAAATATGTTGTTATCGCAGGCGGTCTCGTGGACCGTTGTCGTGTTTGTTGCAGGTTATCGTTTCTATCGACCTTAATGGCAAACCCCACTGCTGGGCAAGATGGTGTAACGTTTGCCTGGTCAGCCGCAGTTCAAAACGAGCCTCGTGTCAGTTTAGGCAACCTGGGGCTTTTTTTCTAGCGACTGCAATGGACATCTGCCCCTTGCAGCCCCCACATCTGCGGGAGAGCGAAGATCCCGCCCCTTAACCGCAACGTAACGCCGCCGACTACTTCTTTTTCGGCGGGTTGCGAGGACGATTCTTCTGTTTCGGAGCCGACTTCAGCGGCCCAGATGTCTCCAATCCGTCGTCGCCGCCCACACCTTCGAGCGCCAAGGATCCGCCCCCCGAAGCGGGCTTGATCGTCTTCTTAACCAAAATCCGTTCCGCCATGCCCCACAAGCTACTGGTGATAAAGTAGATGCACAGACCGGCAGCGACCTTGAAGAAGAAGATGCCCATGATGAAGGTCATGAAGAACATCACCTTCTGAGTGATCTCTTGCTGTTCGTCGGTTGGCGGCGGCATGAACATCTTCTGCTGCGCCATGAACAGAACCATCACGACCAACGGTAGGATGTTGAAGTAGGGCCCAAACCATCCGGTGCCGCGGCCGGCGAAATATTCGATCATCCACGGCGACCAGTTATAAAACATGTCCGGTGCTGCCAGGTTGGAGCACCACTGGATCCCCGGAATGAAGGCGGCTTGTCGCAGTTCGATATCGCACGACAGGCTGCGATACAGTCCGATAAAGATCGGCAACTGGACAAACATCGGCAGGCAACCGCTGAGCGGATTGAAGCCGTGTTTCTTCTGGAGATCTTGTTGGGCCTTGAGCCGCTTCTCCATGTCGTCCTTGTACTTCTCAGCGATCTTCTTGAACTCGGGGGCCAGTTCTTGCATCTTCTGGGCATTCTGAGCCGCTTTCCGCGACAGCGGGAACATCGCACCGCGAACGCAGACCGTCAGCAGGATGATCGCCAGGCCATAGTTGCCCAAGATCATATAGATGAAGTGCAAAAAGCCCGACAACAGCTTGGAGACTGCGCCAAACAGACCGTATTCGATCAAGCGGCTGAGCCCACGTTCTTCCAGCATTTCGGGACGCTTGGGACCAGCAAACAGTCGCAGCGTATCGGTCAGGCTTTCGCCGGGAGCGATCTTGCGGGGCGTGCTGTCGACGTAAAAGCTGACGTTGGCAGCTTGCGTTTGGTGCGGGTTGAGCACCTTCAGATCGGCCAACAACATCGAACTGCCGCGGCTGAACACATCGGTTTGCGATTCGCCTTCGAGCGGAATGTAGCTGGCGGTGAAATATTGCCCGTCGATGCCGATGTAACGCAATTGATTCGTTTTCGGATCGCCCGACGAAGCAAACAACGTCTCGTTGACATCCTCGTCTTTGTCGACGCCATCCTCGGTCCGCTGCCGAACCTGTTTGACGATCTTCGGCAGCCCCATCAAGCGATGAAATTCGGAGGCGGTGTTGTAGACGACGTCGCGAGCACCCGCACCGCCGGTCCAGTTAGGACTGATCTTGGCGCTGTACCACCAACCTTCAAGAGTTAAGCCGTTGGGGCCTTCCAAGCGGTAGGCGATCTCTTGCTCGACATCGGATTTGTTGATGATTTCGGTCTGCAGGTCGATGTCGTATCCCGAACCGGCGGCCGGCACGGTGTAGCGGCGGACGATTTCCAAGCCGCCCGATCCCTTGGCGACCTGTTCGGCTTCGCTGGCGGAGATCGGGAACCGGAACTCAAAACCTGGGTTTTCGGAATCTTCGATCGGCGTGACGTTCCAAAGCCCGTCGAAGAGACTAGGCAACTTAGTCAGCTCTTTCTGCCCGACGCGAAGATTGGTGGTGTTCAGTTTCGCCAAAGTCAACAAGCAGGACAGGCGAGAGATGTTCCCCGGCACCTGGTCCGGACCGCCCGACTTGGCCAACCGGATCAAGTCCAACGGATGCTGCGTCAGCTTCGCTTCGACAGTTACCGTCTCGCGATTCTCTCCTGTTCCACGCAGCACTTCCAGCGTGATCGTTTGCCCTGGAGTGGTCTCTTCGAGCCAACGTTGAAAATCGCTTGGAGAGACGATCACGCCGGTGCCATTGGCGACGATGATGTCGCCGACTTTCAGCCCAGCCAGATCGGCGGGCGTTCCCGGGCCGACCACGTTGATTTTGCAGCCGTCGATTTCGCTGGGAGCCGACGGAGCGAGATAGCCCAGGTAACCGCTGCGCGTATCGACGCGGCGATAGCGAAAGTGGCCATTGGGATTGCGTTCGATCAATTCGATCCGCTCGATCCCCGCCCCGCGATTGCTCAGCGTGATCAGGGCCTTATCGCCCAGCGTGGGATCTTCGGGATCGACAGCCAGCGATCCGATCGTGAACCATTTCGCCTCGCGAGGCCGATCGGCTGGCGCCGCGTCGTCGGCGGTTTTCGCGTCGCCATCGGCCGCCGGATCGGCATCCTCCACCACATTGTCCACGTCGGCCGACTCGTCAGCTTCGGCATCCTGTTGCGCGACCGCATCGGGCGCATTGGGATCCTCAACTGGCGGTTGCTTAGGCCGCATCGTCAACATGACGAACATGAAAAAGGCGGAGACGAATAGATAAGCGAGAACGCGTCGTTCCACGAGTGGCGGTATCCGTTGCGAATGAAAGATGGAGCGGGGTGATTCAATTCGCCCCATAATCGGTTCGTGCAATGCAGAACGCGTCTGCGAGGAGACACACAGGTTGTTGCGACACGAACCCGCTGCAATACCGCCTTATTCTGTCGCACCGAGCCGAGATTGGAAACCCGTAACGCTTTTGCCTTAAAAAACAAGCGTTTTGCGGGGCGAAGGCCGGAAAACACGACAGCGATTGCAGTCCGCCAGAGGCGGATAGCCGAGCAGCCGAGCGGGAATGCCCGGCATGTCTCGATGCAGTCGTGTCGGGCCCGTGAGCCCGACACACGTTGAGATCGCCAGGCGAATGAGCCTGGCCAGCGGCAAGGATTAAACCTTGTCGGCGGTTGGGCAAACGAAGGGAGCCCGATACTCGCGAGTACACATCGCCGTGGCGACTTCGTTCTCGGGGAAGATTTCCTTCTCGGGATCGAACTTCAACAACGGGCCCATCGCGATCGGGTACTTCTCCAGATCGACGCCGTTTTTCTCCAAGTGCTTGATCGTTCGTTGCAGCGTCGCATCGTTGTCGTCCAAGCTCTTGATCTTGCTCAGATGTTCGGTCGCTTCTTTGACCGACATCTTCTTTTGTTCGCCGATCGCCAGCGAGATGTTGCCCAAGTGGCTCAGCGACGCCGACAAGTGGCCTTCGCGAACGTCGGCGGTCAGATCCTTGTAGTTGCGGCTTTCGACAGCGTCCAAGAAGTTGGCAAAGTGATCCTTCGCTCCCTTGAACTCTTTGATCACGTTCATGTCAGCATCGTAGGCGATCGAATGGCCGTAGCTGACTTGCACGCAATAACCGTTGCTGCCGTAGAAGACGACGCCGATCTTGTTCCCCTTGGTGCTCTTGAACAGCTTGTTCAATTCGGCATCATCGGAATTGTCGACGCCCAGACCGCGGGTCTCGAAGACCATGCACTTGTCGCCGTAATCGTAGATCGAAACCTGCGTGTTCGGCGTGTCGCCCGCATCGACGTAGTTGTCGTCTTTGCGTTCGGCTTGATAACCCAATCGTCCGCCGTACGAGATCACGCTGATCGGATGGGTATCGATTCCCAAGCCCCATCGCGCGACATCGGTTTGGTGAGGCCCCTGGTTGCCCGAATCGCCGTTACCGTACAGACGTTGCCAGTGCCAATCGTAATGGAAACGCGGACGCGTGACCTTCGGATCGGTGTAGGCGGCTGGACCGCTCCAGAGGTTGAAGTCGACGTTGCCGGGAACGGCGTAATCGCCCAACGCGCCGATCGATTTACGTCGCTTGTAGCACAAACCGCGAGCGAAGTTGACTTCGCCGATTCCGCCGGCTTGGATGAAATCGACCATCTCTTGTTGAGCGGTTGCCGAACGGCACTGCGTTCCGACTTGGCAGATGCGATCGTACTTGCGAGCCGCTGCGATCAGCGCGGTTCCTTCGTGGATGTTGTGCGAGACGGGCTTTTCGATATACGCGTCTTTGCCCGCTTGCATCGCCCAGATGCCGCACAAGGCATGCCAGTGGTTAGGCGTTGCGGTGCTGATCACGTCGATCGATTTGTCGTCGAAGACTTCCCGCATGTCGGTAACGATCTTGGGGCGGAAGCCTTGAGACTTCTCTGCAGCGTCGGCGCGAGATGCTGCAGCTTTCTCGTCGACGTCGACGATCGTCAGCAGATCGGTTCGCTTGTCGCCAAGCCATGCGCTGAGGTGAGATCCACCACGTCCACCGGCACCGATCAGGGCAACGCCGATTTTTTCGTTCGATTGCACGGCGTGCGCCATTCGTCCAGAAACAGCCAACCCAGCGCCCGCGGCGGCGGAGGTGTGAACAAATTGACGTCGGGAGAGTTTCGACATATTTCAATCCTTGTTTAAATGTACTAGATGCAAATGCAAGTGGGGCCAAGTGCAGATGCGGTTGGTGGGAATCACGGAGATTTTAAAGTCTACCTGATCTACCCCACAAATGCGAATTCTTTCAACCATCGGCAAAGCCAACATGAATTACCGAATCGGAATTGTTGCCCTCCTTCATGAATCGAATACATTCATATCGCAAAATACGACTCTTGCGCATTTCCAGCAGGATACGCTCTTAAGTGGCGAAGCGATTCGCGAGCGATTCGCCGACGCGCCTCACGAAGTGGGTGGGTTCTTCGCCGGCCTCGGCGCAGCGGATAATGTCGAGATCGTGCCGATCTTCGCCGCCCGCGCGATCCCCTACGGCCCCATTGAAGCCAGTACATTTGACCAGTTAATCGAAACGATGGTGCAGCAGTGCGAGGCCGCTGGCCCGCTCGACGGGATCCTCGCCGCACCGCATGGCGCAACCGTGGCCGAAGGGAAGCCAGACGCCGACGGTTACATGTTGTCCCGATTGCGCGAACTGCTGGGGCACGAGCGACCGCTGATCGCGACGATCGATGCCCACGCAAACGTCTCCCCGGCGATGGCCGATGCGACCGACGCGTTGGTCTCCTACCGCACCAATCCCCACTTGGATCAACGCCAACGCGGCGTCGAAGCGGCTGAACTGATGGTCAAAACTCTGACCAGCGGTCGACGACTGCATCAATTGGCCGCCTTCCCACCGGTGGCGATCAACATCCAAAACCAGAACACCTCGGCGATGCCGCTGCGTCCGCGGTGGGAAGCCGCCGACGCGCTGCGCGAACTACCCGAAGTCGCCAGCCTGAGCTTGGTCCTCGGTTTCCCCTACTCCGACGTTGCCGAGATGGGCTGCTCGGCGATCCTCGTCTCTTACGAAGATGTTCCCGCGGCGCGGCGTCAGGAATTGTTGGACCAGCTGACGACGATCCTGACCGAGAACCCCGATTGCTTCGAGCCAGAGTTCACCTCCCCCGCCGAAGCGGTCCAACAAGCGGGACAGCAGCCGGGACTGACCTGCATGCTGGACATGGGAGACAACGCCGGCGGAGGCTCCCCCGCCGACAGCACTATCCTGGCGCATGAACTGCACCGCCAGAAGATCGGCCCGTCGCTGGCTGTCATCTTCGACCCCGAAGCGGTTGCTCAAGTCACTGCGGCCGACTTCCAAAACGGCAACGAGGTTTCGATCGGCGGAAAAACCGATTCGTTGCATGGCGAACCGCTGCAAGTCGCCGTCGAACTGCTGAGCACAGGGGATGGAAAGTTCCGCGAATCCGAAGCTCGACACGGCGGGTTTTCCGAATTCGACCAAGGTGCCACGGCGATCGTCCGGACGCTCGATTCGGACCTGACGCTGATGCTCACCTCGCAACGCGTGCCCCCGTTCAGCCTGAGCCAATTGACGACGTTCGGAATCGAGCCGAAAGAGTACCGCGCAATCGTGGCCAAAGGCGTGATCGCTCCGATGGCCGCCTACCAACCGGTCGCTGACCGGTTCATCCACGTCAACACACAAGGTTCCACCTGCGCCGACATGCTGCAAATGACCTACCATCATCGGCGCCAGCCGATGTTCCCATTTGAGCGTTAGGCCCGGACCACTACGCAGGCTGCACTGCCACCTCGGCGACCTTCTCCGCTTGGGTGCGGTGGTGTCGCGAGATCCAAACGCTGCAATGAGCGTGACGCAGCACGTATTTAGTCGTGCTGCCCAACAGCAGTTCGCCGATCAGACCATGCCCGTTGTCGCCCAGGACGATCAACTGGCTTTGGTTTTCGTCAGCAGATCGCACGATTGCGTCGCCGATATGATCCCCCATGACGGTTTGCGAATCGACACTTTGGATGCTCCGCGAAAGCGAACTGATCACCTGCTCACACAACGCCTGCACCCGCTGATGCTCGGACTTGCCATGCTGCTCGACCATCAAACCGTACTCTTGCCCATAGAAGTCGAACGTTGGAATCACGCTCAAGACGCTCACCTCGGTCGTTGCCGGCCACTGGAAACGCATCAATTCATTGACAGCCTCTTTCGAACTGGAAGAACCGTCGTAGGCCAGTTCGATCTTGCGAATGAGATCCTCGTCGGCGGCGGGCTCCGGACAGGGAGCGTCTTTTGCGACCGGAGCGTGCAATTCCGGCGGCCGCACGATCAACACCGAACACTCGGCGTGTGTGGCCACCGAATCCGACAGACTGCCCAACAGCAACCGCTCCAGCGTCGAGTGCCCTCGCGCGCCCATCACGATCAAGTCGGCATCGAGCTCGCGAGCCCGCTCCAAGATGCATCGCGCCGCACTCCCCTCGGCAAGTTCCATCGTCACCTTCCCCTTGATCGATCTCAGCGTCTCCCGCAACTCGGCGTGATGCTGGTCGATTCGCTCATGTTCGCGACGACGCCACTCGGGCAACCACGGCTGAACCGACGGGCTCGATGTATTTTCGGGAGTGTAGCTGACAGTCAGGACGGTCAATTCGATCGGGTCTTTCGCCTGCAAGTGACACACAAATCGAGCGGCACCGGCGGCGTAACACGACCCGTCGGTCGCAAACAATATTTTCATGACCCTACCTCACTTCTGCGGTTCCTAGCATCCCAAAGCTCCAATGCCTTGCTCAACCCGCATTGTACTGCAATCGCGGCCCTATCGGTTATGCCCTGCGACGCAAAGTGTCGCTGCACGCAGCTGAAAATGCGGCCAATTCCGTGGCATTCCAGGCGACGCCCGACTCGCGATTACCGCTGCCGATGAACTGAACTTTTGCGAGCGGAAAACAGGAGCCAGGCGTGCAACGAAAGATCGCACCGGAGGGGCGAATCGCACCACAGCCCCCACTGCAGGGCGACTGCGGCGGCTAAATGTCCGTTGCCACTGGCGACTGATGGGGTATGATGATTTCCAGCGAAACGTTCCGCACACGCCAAACCGTTCCATTACGAGGGAGACCCTCCAATGTCCGTTCTCACCGAATCGTCAGTTGCCGCGAAAGTAAAGCACACCAAGTGTTTTATCGATGGCCAGTGGGTGCCGGCCGAGAGCGGAAAGACCTTCGCGACGGTGAACCCGGCAACCGAAGAAGTGATCGCTCAAGTAGCCGAAGGGGACGCGGCGGACATCGACAAAGCGGCTCTGGCGGCGCGACGCGCGTTCGAGGGGGGCGACTGGCCCAAGATGGACGCGCGCGATCGCGGCAAGCTGATGATGCGTCTGGCCGACCTGATCGAAGAGGAGATCGATTCGCTGGCGGCGCTCGAGTCACTGGACAACGGAAAACCGATCTCCGAATCGCGGCACGCCGATTTGCCGCTGGTGATCGATTGCCTGCGATACTACGCCGGGTTCGCCGATAAAATCCACGGCCAAACGATTCCGATCCGGGGTAACTATCTGTGTTACACGCGCCGCGAACCGGTTGGCGTTGCGGGGCAGATCATCCCCTGGAACTTTCCGATGCTGATGACCGCATGGAAATGGGGCCCCGCACTGGCCGCCGGCTGCACGATCGTGATGAAGCCCGCCGAACAGACGCCGCTAACCTGCCTGCGAATGGCACAACTGGCTGCCGAAGCGGGCTTCCCCAAGGGCGTGATCAATGTGGTCCCGGGATTTGGCCCTACCGCCGGTTCCGCCGTCACCAAGAACCCCAATATCGACAAGGTCGCGTTCACCGGCGAGCACCGCACAGCGCAGATCATCATGCGAGAGGCGGCCGAATCGCTGAAGCGGCTGACCTTCGAACTCGGTGGCAAGAGCCCCAATGTCGTCTTTGCCGATGCGGACATGGACGCCGCAGTACGCGGAGCTTATGTCGGGCTGTACCTGAACCAAGGACAATGCTGTTGCGCCGGCAGTCGGCTGTTCGTCGAAGAACGGGCGCACGACGAGTTCCTGGAGAAGCTGACCGCACTGACCTCCAATCGCCGCGTCGGCAATCCACTGGATCCGCAGACCGAACAGGGCCCCCAAGTCGACCGGGCTCAATTCGACAAGATCATGGGCTTCATCGACAAGGGACAGGAAGAGGGGGCGCGATGCATCTCCGGCGGCAAACGGGTCGGCGACAAAGGCTACTTCATCGAACCGACAGTCTTTGACGGCGTGACAGACGACATGACGATCGCGCAACACGAGATCTTCGGTCCGGTCTTGAGCGTGTTGAAGTTCAAGGATCGCGAGGAGATGATCCAGCGTGCCAACAACACCTATTTTGGGCTTGCGGCAGCGGTCTGGACCAGCGATATCAAAAAGGCGCACGATTACGCAGCACGTGTCCGCGCGGGAACGATCTGGGTCAACTGTTACGACGTCTTCGACGCAGCGGCTCCGTTCGGAGGATTCAAGATGAGCGGCCACGGTCGCGAACTAGGGGAGGAGGGCTTGCGAGCTTATCTCGAAAACAAGACGGTCACGATCGCACTTTAAAAGCGCACCGAAACGGGCCTGCCGGCAGCGAGCCACCCGCCCTCCCAAGCAGCGAACGGGACTTCCACAATCCCTACTTGGGCCGGCAAGATCGAACTTCCCACCAGGCGCTCGGCCGGACAGAAATGCTGAATTTCACGGTAATTCCGCCGAAATACGAAATGGCATAGCAATCGCTGCGCCAAATCTTCGTATGGGGTTACACGACAGCTGGGATTTTGCTAAAACTTGACATTGTGGAATTCCCGTTTCGCTGCCGTTATCTCCCCCAACACCCGCTGCGCCCTCTGCCGTGCATTTCCATGTGCCAGCGTTCCAGACTCGCGCCTCCTCCGCCGCGAAGGCGTTGCGCGCCGAGATAGCGACCCCAGTGCAATCCGTTCAATCCCTTTCGATATTTGCTTGAAGGAGCGATCTCGCGTATGGCTACCACCACCGAGCGCCGATTGGAACCTGAGAATGTCCGTTACTTTGGATCCGGACGCGAAGCTTTCGCGACTCCCGATCTAACAGCCTTGCAAACCGCCAGTTATGCGGCGTTCTTACAAGCCGACGCGGATTCCGATAAACGCAAGGTACAAGGCCTTGAGTCGGTTCTTAAGGAAGTTTTTCCCGTCGAAAGCTACGACGGAAACATCTCGTTGGAATACCTGCGATACGAGCTTGGCAAGCCTCGCTACACCTCCGCGGAATGCCGTCAATTGCGACTCTCTTACGGTCGCCCATTGCGTGTTTGGTTGCGTTTGAACCGCGACGAACCGATCGAAGAAGAGGTGTTCCTGGGCGATCTGCCGATCATGATGGGTGGTGGTGAATTCATCATCAATGGTGCCGAGCGTGTCGTCGTCAGCCAGATGCACCGCTCGCCCGGTATCGACTTTGTGATGGAAGCCGAAGGGACCAGCGACCGCAAGCTGCCAAGCTGCCGCGTGATCCCCGAACGCGGAAGTTGGGTCGAAGTCAACATCACGAAGAAAGAGACGCTGAGCGTCCGGATCGATCAAAGCGGTAAGTTCAGCGCCCTGACGCTGCTCCGCGCGATGTCGCCCGAACTCTCGTCGGATTCGGACCTTTTGCGAGCGTTCTACAAAACCGAAACACTCAAGACCGCCGACGGTCGATCGGCCGCCAAACTTGTCGACAAGATCGCCGTCGATGATATCATCTACCCAAGCGGCAATGCCCGAGCCGGCGAGATCATCGTCGAAGCCGGTCATAAGATCAGCAAAGAAGCTGCGGAGATGATCAGCGCCAGCGGCTGTAAGTCGGTCGAATTGATGGACGCGCCCAAGGTCCCATTGATCGTCAACTCGCTCAGCGAAGACAACACCAGCAGCCACGAAGAAGCATTGCTGCGAATCTACCAGCGTCTGCGTCCGGGCAATCCGCCGCAACTGGAGAAAGCGCGCACGCTGTTCGCCGAGAAATTCTACGACTCCAACCGCTACCGTTTGGGGCGCGTCGGACGTTTCCGCATCAACCGGAAATTGAATCTGAACGTTTCCGAAGACGAGATGACTCTCCGTTCGGACGACGTGATCGCATCGATCTCGTACCTGATCGCGTTGTTCGATCCAGACAGCGGAGCCGAGATCGACGATATCGATCACTTGGGCAACCGACGTCTGCGAACGATCGACGAATTGGCGTCGGAAGAACTCCGCAAGGGCTTCCTGAAGCTGCGTCGTACGGTTCAAGAGCGAATGAGCTTGAAGGACGCCGAAGACATGACGCCTCGCTCGTTGGTCAACCCAAAGAGCGTCAGCGCGGCGATCGATTACTTCTTCGGTCGCGGTGAACTTTCGCAGGTGGTCGATCAAACGAACCCGTTGAGCCAATTGACGCACGAACGTCGTCTGTCCGCTCTGGGCCCCGGTGGTTTGAATCGTAAACGTGCGGGCTTTGAAGTCCGCGATGTTCACATTTCTCACTACGGCCGGATCTGCCCGATCGAGACTCCTGAAGGTACAAACATTGGTCTGATCAGCTCGTTGGCGATCTACGCCGGTGTGGACGACTACGGATTTTTGGTGACGCCGTACCGCAAAGTACAAGACGGCAAGCTGACCGAAGATTTTGTCTGGTTGCGAGCCGACGAGGAGAACGAATCCTTTGTCGCTCCCGCCGATACCGAGGTCAAAGACTCGGCACTGGTTCCCGGTCCCAACTTGATCGCGCGTTTCCGCAGCGACTTTGAAATCGTCCAACCCGAGCAGGTCCACTACATGGACGTTGCACCGAGCCAGATGGTCGGTGTTTCGGCCGGTTTGATTCCGTTCCTCGAGCACGATGATGCGAACCGCGCGTTGATGGGTTCGAATATGCAGCGGCAAGCTGTGCCGCTGCTGGTCGCCGAACCGCCGATCGTCGGCACCGGGATGGAACGCGAAGTTGCACAGAACAGTGCGATGTTGGTTCGCGCCCGCCGCTCGGGCAAGGTCACCTACGTCGATTCGATGCGAATCGAGATCGGTTCGGACCACTACGTCTTGAAGAAGTACCAAGGTCTGAACGAACGAACCTGCCTGAACCAGCGTCCGGTCGTCAAACTGGGCGAACGGGTCGAGAAGGACCAGATCATCGCCGATGGTGCTGCGACCCATAAGGGTCAACTGGCTCTGGGACGCAACGTGCTGGTTGGCTTTATGTCGTTCGACGGGTTCAATTACGAAGATGCGATCATCATCTCCGAGAACTTGGTCAAAGCCGACACGTACACTTCGATCCACATCGAAGACTTCGATGTCGAGATTCGCGAGACCAAACTGGGACGCGAAGAATTCACTCGCGACATTCCCAACGTCTCCGAAAAGGCGTTGCGCAACTTGGACGAAAACGGGATCGTACAAGTCGGAACGTATGTCAAACCGGGCGACATCCTGGTCGGTAAAGTCTCGCCCAAGAGCAAAACCGAACTGACACCGGAAGAAAAACTGTTGCACGCGATCTTCGGTCGTGCCGGTGAAGACGTGAAGAACGATTCGCTGGAAGTCTCCTCGGGCGTCGAAGGTATCGTGATCGATACCCAGAAGTTCAGCCGCCGGATGAGTCTGTCCGAAGACGAGCGAAAGCTTTTCGAACAAGAACTCAAGCAGGTCGAAAGCGAAGGCAATGCGGAGATTTCGCACACCTTTACGCAGATGATCGAAGAGATGCAGGCCGCGATCAAGACGAAGTTCAAGGATACCGACGGTTCACCTTTGGTGGGCGATCAGGATCCGAAGTACATCGCCGAACGCGCCAGTTCGTTCAGCGTGATTCGCTTGCTGGAACAGGTCAAAGACCCGGAACAGCAAAACGAAATCCGCACGATCTACAAATCGCAATGGTCCAACGTGGAAGCCGCGATCGACGACCGCGACCGCAAGCTGAACAGCATGAAGCGTGGCGATGAACTTCGCAGCGGCGTGTTGCAGATGGTCAAGGTCTACGTCGCCACCAAGCGTGTGATCAGCGTCGGCGATAAGATGGCTGGTCGCCACGGTAACAAGGGTGTGATCTCCAAGATCTTGCCTCAAGAGGATATGCCGTTCCTGCCCGATGGAACTCCGATCCAGATCATGCTCAATCCGCTGGGTGTACCTAGCCGTATGAACGTGGGACAGATTCTGGAAACCCACCTCGGTTGGGCGGGTGCGAAGCTCGGCTTCCAAGCGATCACGCCCGTCTTCGACGGTGCGAGCGAAGAGGACATCAACGACTGCTTGGAAGAAGCGGGATTGCCACGGCACGGTAAGATTCGGCTTCGCGATGGACGTACCGGCGATCTGCTGTCGCAGGAAACGACTGTCGGTTACATCTACATGCTGAAACTGCACCACTTGGTCGACGACAAGGTCCACGCTCGCAGCACCGGTCCTTATTCGTTGATCACACAGCAACCGTTGGGTGGTAAAGCACGGTTCGGTGGCCAGCGTTTCGGAGAGATGGAAGTTTGGGCGTTGGAAGCTTATGGCGCCGCTTACATCCTGCAGGAATTGCTGACGGTTAAGAGCGACGATGTCGAAGGTCGAACCAAGATCTACGAATCGATGGTCAAGGGTGAAAACACCTTGGAAGCGGGCACGCCAGCCAGCTTCGACGTTTTGACCAACGAGATTCGCGGCTTGGCCCTCAACATGCAGCTTGAGAAACGTCCGGTCTAATCACTTGTTCGTAACGCGACATGGGATTCCCCCGTCGCCGGTCTACCTGCAAATCTATCGCTGCGGCTGGGAAGCCACAGCGATTCAAATAACACCTCAGCCAATCACCAGCTCGTCAGTCGCGTCGGCCGCCATGCCGACGCCGCTGCGAGCGTGCTACCACTAGGAGCATCGTCCATGTCCAACGGCGAAAGCACCACTTACGACCGCATCAATGATTACGCCTCGGTCAAGATCAACCTGGCCCGCCCGCAAGACATCCGCGGCTGGTCGTTTGGTGAGGTCAAGAAGCCAGAGACGATCAACTACCGTACCTACCGTCCCGAGAAGGATGGTCTGTTTTGCGAGCGGATCTTTGGCCCTGAAAAGGACTGGGAGTGCGCATGCGGTAAATACCGCGGCATGAAATACAAGGGAATGATCTGCGATCGCTGCGGTGTGAAAGTCACGCACAGCCGCGTTCGTCGTAAGCGGATGGGCCACATCGAATTGGCTGCGCCGATCGTTCACATCTGGTTCTTCAAAGCGATGCCTAGCCGCTTGGGCAACCTCTTGAGCATGAAGACGACCAGCCTGGAAAAGGTGATCTACTTCCAGGACTACGTCGTTGTCGATCCAGGTCAAACCGACCTCGAACTGCAACAGATGCTGACCGAAGAAGAGTACCGCGCCGCCAAGGCTCAGTGGGGCGACAACGCCTTCGAAGCCGACATGGGCGCCGAAGCTGTCCGCAAGCTGTTGGGCAAACTCGACCTGGTCGCGCTGTCGGAAAAACTGCGCGTCGATCTGGAAGAGACCGGCAGCAAGCAGAAAGCCAAAGACCTGATCAACCGCTTGAAGATCGTCGAATCGATCCGCGACAGCGACAACCGTCCCGAATGGATGGTCCTGGACGTGATCCCCGTGATCCCGCCCGACCTGCGTCCTCTGGTTCTGCTGGACAGCGGCAACTTCGCGACCAGCGACCTGAACGACCTCTATCGCCGGATCATCAACCGCAACAACCGGTTGCGTAAGTTGGTCGATCTGAACGCGCCTGAAGTGATCATTCGCAACGAAAAGCGGATGTTGCAACAATCGGTCGACGCACTGTTCGACAACAACCGTTGCAAGCGTCCGGTACTGGGCAGCAGCAATCGTCCGCTGAAATCCTTGACCGACATGATCAAGGGTAAACAGGGGCGTTTCCGTGAAAACCTGCTGGGTAAACGTGTCGATTATTCCGCTCGTTCGGTAATCGTCGTCGGTCCTCGTCTGAAGCTGCACCAATGCGGACTTCCCAAGAAGATCGCGTTGGAACTGTACCAACCGTTCATCATTCGCAAGCTGAAAGAGCTGGGTCACGCCGACACGATCAAATCGGCGAAGAAGATGCTCGAGCGAAAAGACGAAGAGGTTTGGGATATCCTGGAAACCGTCATCCGCAACCACCCGGTGATGTTGAACCGGGCTCCTACGTTGCACCGGATGGGTATCCAGGCGTTCGAACCAACCTTGGTCGAAGGTAACGCGATCAACCTGCACCCGCTGGTTTGCAAAGGCTTCAACGCCGACTTCGACGGCGATCAGATGGCGGTCCACTTGCCGCTTTCGATCGAGGCACAAGTCGAAGCGCACACGTTGATGTTGAGCACAAACAACATTTTCGCGCCGTCCAATGGTAAGCCGATCATGAGTCCGTCGCAGGACATGGTCATGGGTTGCTACTTCATCACGGTCGAGCTGCCCGATCAAAAGGGCGAAGGCATGACCTTCAGCTGTGCTGAAGAAGCCGAGATGGCTTATCGCGAAGGCGTCATCGCGCTGCACGCGAAGATTCGCGTCCGGTTGCCGAAGTACCGCAAGATCAAGACGCCCGACGATTCGGCCAAGGGCGGTCAGATCATCGACACAACCTACGGACGCATCATGTTCAATGAGATGCTGCCGCTGGGTATGGATTATTACAACCAAGCGATGCGTTCGGGCGATCTCGCCTCGGCGATTAGCGATACCTACCAACGTCTGGGTCGTAAAGCGACGATCCAAGTGTTGGACGACATGATGCAGTTGGGCTTCCGCGAATCGACTCGCAGCGGTTTGTCGTTTGCGACCGATGATCTGGTAACTCCCGATTCAAAGGTCAAGTTCATCGCCGAAGCTGAAAAAGAGGTGATGAAGCAACGCAAGAACTACGATCGCGGTTTGATCACCGGCGACGAGCGGTACAAGAAGGTACTTGATACCTGGACCGGTGCTCGTGAAAAGATCACGACCGACATGATGCACGCGATGGAACACGATTTCCGTCCCGGCGGTTGGTATGTGAACCCTGTATATCTGATGGCCCACTCCGGTGCTCGTGGTGGTATTGAACAGATTCGTCAGCTGGGCGGTATGCGTGGTCTGATGGCGAAGCCGTCGGGTGAGATCATCGAAACGCCGATTAAGGCGAACTTCCGTGAAGGTCTGACGGTACTGGAATACTTCAGTTCGACGCACGGTGCTCGTAAGGGTCTGGCCGATACGGCGTTGAAGACAGCTGACTCGGGTTACCTGACACGTAAGCTGGCCGACGTCGCCCAAAACGTGGTCATCACGATGGAAGACTGCGGCACGACCCAAGGTATCACCAAAAACGTGATTTACCGTGGTGAAAAGGTCGAGGTACGCTTGGCCGACAGCATCAACGGTCGCGTCAGTCGCCAAAACATCGTCGATCCGATCACCGACGAAGTAATCGTCCGTGAAAGCGAAATGATCACGCCAGAGATCGCTCGCAAGGTCGAAGAGATGGGCTTGGAAAAGATCCAAGTTCGCAGCCCGATGACCTGCGATGCACCGTTGGGTATCTGTCGCCGTTGTTACGGCATGGATATGGCGACCGGATCGTTGGTCGAAGAAGGCATGGCCGTCGGTATCATCGCTGCTCAATCGATTGGTGAACCTGGTACACAGCTGACGATGCGTACGTTCCACATCGGTGGTTCGGTCGACGTCGCGATGGAAGATAGCGACATCCGCGCTCAGAAGGGTGGATTCGTTCGCTTGACTCGCTTGCGTGCGGTTATCAACGAAGAGGGCCAGTTGGTCGCGTTGACCCGTAACGGTGAAATCGCGGTTGTCGATGATCGCGGTCGCGAGATCGAAAAGCACGAAGTACCAACCGGTGCAACGCTGCCTGTAAAGGATGGCGAAGAGGTCAAAGCCGGTGCGATCCTTTGCGAATGGAACCCGCACAGCGTGCCGATTCTCGCCGAGGTCGACGGTAAGGTTCGCTTCGACGATATCGTCGAGGGCGAAACGATGAAGCTGGAACGTGAAGCCAGCGGTAACATGCGTATGACGATCATGGAACACAAGGGTGAACTTCACCCGCAGATCGTGATCGAAGACGCCACCGGCGCGACGCTGAACGTTCAATATCTGCCCGAACGTGCTGTGATCAAGATTAAGGAAGGCACTCAGATCAAAACCGGTTCGGCTCTGGCGGAAATGCCACGTGAGTCGGGCGGTGTATCGGACATCACCGGTGGTCTGCCTCGTATTACCGAGATCTTCGAAGCTCGTAAACCGAAGGAACCCGCGGTTATCGCCGAGGTCGACGGTACCGTCGAAATCCTGGCTGAGAAGAAACGCGGTAAGCGAACGATCGTTGTCCGCAGCGAAAGCGGTATCGAACGCGAGCACTTGGTGCCTCACGGTAAGCGATTCTTGGTCCACACCGGCGACATCGTCCGCGCTGGTCAGGCCCTGATCGACGGTCCGTTGGTTCCGCACGATATCCTTCGCGTCTCGGGTGAAGAAGCGGTTCAACAGTACCTGCTGCACGAAGTCCAACAGGTCTATCGTTCGCAGCGTGTGGAGATCAACGATAAGCACGTCGAGATCATCATCGCACGGATGTTGCGTAAGGTGAAAATCGAATCGTCCGGTAACACCAGCATCCTGCCTGGCTTGGTAATGGACCGCTTCGAATTCCGTCGCGCTAACCAATCGATGGCCAAGTGCGTCAAGATCAGCGATAAGGGCGACAGCGATTTCGCCGAATCGTCGATCATTCCGAAGGAAACGTTCGAACAGACCAACGCGGAAATCGAAGCTCTGGGCGGTTCGCCGGCCCGAGGCAAGAAGCCGCGTGGTGCAACCGCGAGTACTCAGTTGTTGGGTATCACGAAGGCATCGGTCCAATCGAGTAGCTTTATCTCGGCGGCGTCGTTCCAAGAAACGACCAAGGTTCTGACCGAAGCGGCTTTGGCCGGCAAGGTCGACCGCTTGGTTGGTTTGAAGGAAAACGTGATCCTGGGTCACTTGATCCCCGCTGGTACCGGTTTCCGCATCTTCCAAGATTCGGAGGTCAGTTACCGCCGCGAAGCGATGGAAGAACTGGCCGGAACCGCACCGCAACAATTGGAAGAGAGCTTCCCATTGTTGGCCGATGGAGCTCCGCCCGCCGACGACAGCGGATCCCAAGCGACTCCGCCAGCGAGCGTCCAAACCTTGGACAGCCTGTTGGGCGGCGGCAAAACGGACGAATAGTCCGCGAGTTCGTGGTTGGCTCGGCAATCTCGCCGAGCCGACTGTCGACAAGGTTAATGTCGAATTGCCGGAAGGCCTCGACATCATGGTCGTGGCGGTTGCCGGTTGGAATCTATCCCCATCCTGAAAACCGGCGCGGCCGCTCTGGGTCGCGTCACCAACACGCGTTACGCCCATGAGTACCACATCTGTTCCCGCTCAATCGATCTTAAACGTCGCGGCTTATAAGTTTGTCGCGCTTTCGGATCTCCCCGATTTGCGAGCCACGTTGCTGGCCGCTCTGAAATCGCTGGGCCTCAAAGGGACGATTCTGCTGAGCCCCGAAGGGATCAATCTATTCCTGGCGGGCGAACCCGACGCGGTCCGCGCGATGATCGATCGGCTGCACAGCTTCCCCGAATTCGCCGATCTGGAATTCAAAGAGAGCCTCAGCGACCACCAGCCGTTCAACCGAGCGCTCGTCCGCCTGAAACGCGAGATCATCGCGTTTGGTGTCGATGGGATCGACCCAGCCCATCGGACCAGTCCCAAGCTGCCGGCGAAGCAATTGCGAGAGTGGTTGGACCAGGGACGCGAGGTGACTCTGCTGGATGTTCGCAACGACTACGAAGTCGCCCTGGGAACGTTCGAGAACGCTACGCCGATCGGTGTCGATCACTTTCGCGATTTCCCCGACGCGGTCGCCAAGCTGCCCGAAGAGGCCAAGGACCGTCCGTTGGTGATGTTCTGCACCGGCGGAATTCGCTGCGAAAAAGCGGGTCCGCTGATGCAACGCGAGGGTTTCAAAGAGGTCTACCAATTGGAAGGTGGAATTCTCAAATACTTCGAAGAGGTTGGTGGAGCTCATTACCAAGGCGACTGTTTCGTCTTCGACCAACGCGTCGCCGTCGCCCCTAACTTGGAAGAGACCGACACCGAACTCTGTTACGCCTGCCAAGCCACGCTGACTCTCGAAGAACAGCAATCGCCGCACTACGTCCCCAGTGTCTCGTGTCCGCATTGTTACAAGCCCGAAGATCAACAGATTATCGACCAGTGCCAGAAACGCAATCAAGCGATCTTGGCCGCGACCGATCCGCTTCCAGGCAGCACGCCGCAAGATAACATCCGCCCGATCTGCGTTTCCGAAAAGTGTGACGGTCTGGCGTTGATCGACCTGTTGGATCGAGCCCATCCGCACGTGGGACGCGATGTCTGGCAAGCGCGCTGCGACGCGGGACTGCTGCGTTTGGAAGGCGAACCTGTCGACGGACAACAGACCGTCGCCGTCGGTCAGCGGTACCAACACGTGATCCCGGCGGAGATCGAACCCGACGTGAATCCAGCGATCGAGATCTTGTACGAAGACGCAGCGATCGTCGTCGCCAACAAACCGGCTCCGCTGCCGATGCATCCCTCGGGACGATTCAATCGCAACACGCTGACATCGATCTTGAAGACGGTCTACCATCCGGAGCAACTGCGGATCGCACACCGCTTGGACGCCAACACCAGCGGCGTTGTCGTCCTCTCGCGATCCAAAGCTGCCGCCCGGCAGATTCAACCTCAGTTCGAATCGGGGAAAGTCAAGAAGACCTACCTGGCTCGCGTGCACGGGCATCCAACCGGGGATTCCTTCGAGTGCAACGCAGCGATCTCTGCAGTTCCAACGCAAGCTGGCCTGCGAACGATCGATGAAGCCGGCCAAGCCTCGGCGACGCGGTTTGAAGTGCTGAAGCGATTGGACGACGGCACAACGCTGCTGCAAGTCACTCCGCTGACAGGCCGCACCAACCAGATCCGCGTTCACCTGTGGCACCTCGGATTCCCGATCGTCGGCGACCCGGCCTATCTCACCGACGGCAAACTAGGCGAAACGCAAACGCTCGCCGTCGACGCTCCCACGATGTGCCTGCACGCCTGGAAGCTGCAGTTCTCGCCAGCCGGGAACGACGAAACCGTCGAAATGTCAGCACCCCAACCAGCCTGGGCAAACTAATCCGAACCGCGCCACTCTTCAAGGCCGGAGGCCGACACACGAAACGCCAGCGGTACAAGCCACCAGAACACAGCCCATACAACCTCCCAAGGCCGGAGGCCGGCACACGAACTGCCGGTGGTGTAAGCCACCGGAACACAGCCCAAACAACCTCCTCCTCAGGCCGGAGGCCGGCACACGAGCTGCCGGTGGTGTAAACCACCGGTGCGGCAAACGCGACAGCTCGACGGGGCTAAGCTGTCTTATTCCGCTCGGCTTGCAACGCTTCGATCGCTGCTTCGACCTGTTCCAACTGTTCGTGAACCGACAGCGAAAGATCGACGAACAGGATCCGTTTGCCTCCCAGTTCGCACCATCCGGTGGCCGATCCGCCTAGCCATTCGCTGCGGACGACGAAGCCCAGTCGCTTGGCCGTTGCGATGGCTTTGCCTAACCGATCCAGGGCGAATTGTGTCGTCGATTGGGGCGACTGGTTCGTTGCGTTTGTCATCCGTGCTCTCGTTAAGCTATCCCGTCCTTGGAAGATGTAGGGATTGTAGACGTCGGTCGTACAGTTTTCCAAGAGAGTTTGACGATAAATTCAAACATGCCGTCGCCAGTACCCGCTTTTAAGCCAGTCGCGCCTGCCCAAAATTTGACCCACAAGGACGTTGATGTGACTTCGACTCAAACGGACCACGCACTCTCCGACCAAGAAAAAATCGCTTATCTAACGCACCAGTTGCAACAGTCGCAAGCACTTGCGTCGCTGGGTGAATTGACGGGCACCGCCACCCACGAATTCAACAACGTGCTGATGACGATCCTGAACTATGCCAAGTTGGGGATCCGTCACAAAGACGAAGCGACTCGTGACAAGGCGCTCACCAAGATCTTGGCCGCCGCCGAACGGGCTGCAAAAATCTCACAGACCATCCTGGCGACCGCTCGCAACCGCAGCGACGATTTTGAACCGACCGATCTGGCCAGCATCATCGAAGATTCGCTGATGCTGCTGGAACGCGAACTGCGACAATACCGCGTCTCGGTCGAAACCGATCTGCAGGACGTGCCAGCCGCTCGAGCCAACGGCAACCAGATCCAACGCGTCCTGTTGAACCTGGTCATCAACGCCCGCCAAGCGATGCCCGAAGGGGGCACGATCAGCATCGGGCTGAAGACCAACGCCGAAGCCAACGAGGTCCTGCTGACGGTTCGCGACAGCGGTTCAGGCATCCCACAGGACCAGCTGCCGAATATCTTTGAGCCCTTCTTCTCGACCAAGTCGGGGCCCGATGCGTCGGGCAAGGGAGGAACCGGGCTGGGGCTGTCCGCCTGCCGCGATATCATTCAAGAGCATGGTGGCCGGATTCGCGTCGAGAGTACCGTCGGCCGCGGCACCGCGTTTATCATCCGCTTGCCAGTCGCTAGCAAAAGCGAAAGCGCGGCGGCTTAACCGCGGCGAATTCCTAAATCATGCAGCCCGTGCGGCGGAGGGAGCCGATTCGGCCATCTGCCGCAGCTCCTCGGCGATCGGTCCGGCCAACATCGCTTCGATCTGTTGCAAGCAGATCCCGGCCCGATAGCCATCGATCACGCGATGGTCGCAGATCAGCGTGACAAGGCAGTTGCCGTCGTCGTCGATCGGGCCGTAGCTGAGGCTGCTGGAGAGGACCGTGGGGTGGAACCGGTTGTAGGTGCCCAGCCCAGCCACCGACGACATCGAAAACGTGCCAACCTCT
Organism: Rosistilla ulvae; assembly: GCF_007741475.1. Classification (NCBI taxonomy): domain Bacteria; kingdom Pseudomonadati; phylum Planctomycetota; class Planctomycetia; order Pirellulales; family Pirellulaceae; genus Rosistilla; species Rosistilla ulvae. The sequence continues at coordinate 5,673,735 of NZ_CP036261.1, forward strand.
TTGGCTCGCGAACGGCCGCTGAAATTCAGAGCCAGCCCCCACACCAACCGTCGAATCGGCATCGGCATCCGCGACAAACGGTGTTGGGATCGGAAGGCGACCTCGATCGGCTGGCTCTTAAAATCGTCCAACTGTCTCTGGATCTCGGCCAGCGTCAGCTCTTCGACCCGGCGAATCCGAGCCCAGCACAGCCGATCCTCTTCGCCGTCGAAGCGGTGCATCGCGATCGAAGCGACCGAATGGTTGTGTTCGTATAGATGCGGCCAGGGGAGCCGATAATAGGTCTGCCGCAGCTGAGGCTGATCGGCAGCGGCCAGAGCAAATGCTTTGGTGAAGATCGCAGCCCAAGAGACCCGCGATGGCGATTCGCTGCGAGCCTGGGCGACTTGGGAAAGATCGACATTCCGTTCCGCCGGAAACAATGGCATCCGCCGCGAAATCGCGCAGACATCGAGAACCAACCGACGGTTTTTGCTCAAACTGCGCCAATGTCCCTTCTTCATCCTCGCCACCCAATTCCTTCCCCACGGATCGATCTCATCCCACAGTCGGAGGATTCTGTCAAAACCGGGCGTCCAAAGCAAACCCGATCTCAAGCGGCAGCGCGCCCTATAAATCGCGGCTGCCAAGAGGAATGCTGAGCGCAGGAAAGGCTAGAGGATGAATTTACTGAGGTCTTCGTCTTCGGCGATTTCGTTGAGTCGCTGTTCAACATAAGCAGCGTCGATCTTGACGGAGCTCTTCCCCAACTCGGGCGCTTCGAAGCTGAGTTCTTCCAGCAAGCGTTCCATGATCGTGTACAGCCGGCGAGCACCGATGTTCTGCGTCGATTGGTTGACCTTAAACGCGTAACGAGCCAGTTGAGCCAGAGCGTCCTGCTGGAATTCGATCGTTACCTGTTCGGTCGCCAGGAGCGCTTCGTATTGCCGCGTCAGCGAATTCTTCGGCTCGGTTAAGATCTGCAGGAAGTCGTGTTCGGTCAATTCATCCAGTTCGACGCGGATCGGAAACCGGCCCTGCAGTTCGGGCATCAATTCGCTCGGCTTGCCGCGATGGAACGCTCCGGCGGCGATGAACAGGATGTGATCGGTGCGAACGTAACCGTACCGGGTCTGCACGCTGGTCCCTTCGACGATCGGCAACAGATCGCGCTGCACACCCTGCCGCGAGACATCAGCGTTTTTGCCGTCGGTCGCGATCACTTTGTCGATCTCGTCGACAAAGATGATCCCCAGTTCTTCAGCCAACCGAATCGCTTCGGCATTCATCGCCTCGGGATCCAACAGCGCTTCGGTCTCTTGCTCCATCAACACCTGGCGGGCTTCGTTGACCTTCATCTCGCGGCTCTGCGAGCCACGCGGCATGATCTTTTCGAACATCCCCTGCAGGTCGATGTCCATGTTCTCCATGCCCATCCCACCGACAACCATCGGCGCCGACTTGGACTGAGTCGTTACTTCGACCAAGCGTTCTTCCAGCGTTCCCGCTTGCAGCATCTTCCGCATCTTGTCGCGAGTTCGCTGCAGCCGTTGCTCGGCATCGTCGGCGGTTTCGGTTGCGGACTCCTCCAACGCCTGCGACAGGCTTGGTAATTCAGTCGATCCCGGCACCAACAGATCGACCAACCGGTTCTCGACCCGCTGCTCAGCCTCTTCGCGAACCTGATCCTGGAACTTTTCGCGGACCAAGCCGAGACCGTTTTCGACAAGCTCGCGAACCATACTCTCGACATCGCGACCGTAATATCCGACCTCGGTATATTTCGTCGCTTCGACTTTGATAAACGGAGCGCCGGTCATCCGCGCCAAGCGGCGAGCGATCTCGGTCTTCCCGACTCCGGTCGGCCCGATCATCAAGATGTTCTTCGGAGCGATCTCGCCCTGCATCTCCTCGCTCAATTGCTGTCGTCGCCAGCGATTCCGCAGCGCCACCGCGACAGCTCGCTTGGCCTGCCGCTGGCCGACGATATAGCGATCCAATTGCTTGACGGTCTCCGCTGGCGTCAGCTTGCCCAAAGCATCGACGACGTTGTGCGAATCACTCACTATACGGCCTCCAGTTCTTCGACAACGATGTTGCGATTGGTGTAGATATCGATATCCGCGGCGATCTCCATCGATCGGCGAACGATCTCTGCCGCCGACAGATCCGAATGAGCCAACAATGCGCGAGCGGCTGCGATTGCGTAGTGCCCTCCCGAGCCGATCCCGATCACGCCGTCGGTCGGTTGGATCACGTCGCCGGTGCCGCTGATCAACAGCGAATGTTTTCCGTCGGCGACCGCCAACAAAGCCTCTAACCGACGCAGCGCCCGGTCCATCCGCCAGTCCTTGGCCAGTTCGGTCGCCGCGTGAGGCACGTTGGCGGGATAGTCCCGCATCTTCTCTTCAAAGCGTTCCAGCAGAGCAAAGGCATCCGCTGCGCCGCCGGCGAAGCCACATAAGACGCGGCCTTCGTTCAACCGCCGCACCTTGCAGGCATCCGACTTCATCACCGTCGTGCCTAAAGTTACTTGCCCATCGCCCCCCATCGCGACTTTGTTGCCTCGACGGACCGATAGGATCGTGGTTGCGTGGAGTTCCATGAGTGACGATTCGCTATCCGAGGGTGTTGTGATTTGCTTGCGACACGTATCCATTGTCGCAGTCGATGCCATGGCTGGCCAGGCGCACTGTGCACCGCATCCTCGGTGCCAGCACTCTCCGTGCTGACACCATGAAAATCGCGCCGATCCGGCGGCTTACGCCAGGACTTTGAGGACTTCGTCGCCCATCGCTTCGGTGCCGATCGAAGCTTCGCCCGCGGCGATATCAGGAGTCCGATGCCCGGCAGCCAAAACCTTGCGAACCGCAGCTTCGATCGCCGCAGCTTCGTCTTCCAGTTTCAGCGAGTGACGCAGCAACATCGCACAGGCGAGGATCGTGGCCAATGGATTTGCGATACCCTTGCCGGCGATGTCGGGAGCCGATCCGTGGATCGGTTCGTACAGGCCAGGTCCATCGGCACCGATCGATGCCGATGGCAACATGCCAAGCGATCCTGGCAGCATCGAAGCTTCGTCGGTCAAGATATCACCAAACATATTGCTGGTGACGACAACGTCGAAGTCCTTCGGACGGCTGATCAAATGCATCGCCATCGCATCGACCAAAACGACATCGTACTTCACGTCGGGGAACTCTTCGCGGACAACGCGCTCGGCAACTTGACGCCACAGACGACTCGGCTCCAACACGTTGGCTTTGTCGACGCTTGTCAAACGACCATCGCGACCGCGAGCGGCTTCCGCAGCGAGGCGGACGACGCGTTCGACTTCAGGGACGCTGTAGACCATCGTCGCCATCGCATGCTCGACGCCATCGATCGTTTCGCGGCCGGAGGGGCCAAAGTAAATTCCGCCGGTCAGTTCGCGGAAGAACAGGATGTCGGTCCCTTCGATGATCTCGCGACGCAGCGGCGAAGCGCCAACCAATTCGGGAAACGTTTGGATCGGACGCAGGTTCGCGAACAAACCCAATTCTTTGCGGATCTTCAACAACCCAACCTCGGGCCGCGTCTTGGCCGATGGATCGTCCCACTTCGGGCCACCGACAGCTCCCAACAAAACCGCGTCCGACGCGAGGCAGGCATCGATCGTCGGCTGGGGCAGCGGGTCGCCGGTCTGATCGATAGCGATTCCGCCGATCAGGCAGGATTGATAGGTGAATTGGTGATTGAACTTTGTTGCGATCGCATCGAGAACGCGTTGGCCTTGCAGAACGATTTCGGGACCAATGCCGTCACCTGGCAGCAGAACAATGTTGGCTTTCAAGACAATTCGCTTTCGGTTTGAAGGGGGCGGGGAGTTTTGATTCGGTTGGGCTAGCAATCTTAGCGTCTATCGCTGGAATTCCGAAGCCCCGCAGCCATCTGTTCAAGGGAAAGTCGGGTCATAGAGGTAGCGATTCCTCCCTACAATCCGAGACCCTCGAGCCGCTGGCGTCGCAAAAAGTGGAAACCTTTTAAATAAAGATCCGTTTGTTGGAACGAGCAGCTCGAATTTGGTAACATCAGCCACCCCATCCGGGTTGTTTTGGCACTGCCAACCACCTACCTGCCCCACGGAACGAATAGCTATGTTGTCGATCCACTCTGCGGCCAAGAAAGCGACTCAATTGTGCGACGGCATCTCGCGGCGAGAGGTCTTGAAAATTGGAGCCCTCGGGATGGGCGGCCTGACATTGCCCCAACTGCTGCAAGCCGAAGCTGCCGCGGGAATTCGCGGATCGCAAAAATCGATCATCATGATCTACATGGTCGGCGCGCCCCCGCACCAAGATATGTACGACCTGAAGATGGATGCGCCGTCGGAAATCCGAGGCGAATCGCGGCCGATGGCGACCAACGTGCCGGGGATCCAGATCAGCGAACTGATGCCGGGGATCGCCAAGATCATGGACAAGTGCGTTCCGCTGCGGAGCGTTTACGGTTCGCCCAACGGGGCTCACGATTCGTTCATCTGCTACACCGGCCGACCGACTCAGAATCAACCTCCCGGCGGCTGGCCCTCGATCGGATCGACGATCTCTCAACTGCAAGGCCCTGCGGATCCGTCGGTCCCGCCGTTTGTCGGTCTCTCCCCCGACGCGGGTCACCCTCCCTACGGATCGCCCGGCCTGCCCGGTTTCCTAGGCGTCGGCAACGCGGCCTTCCGCCCCTCCGGACCAGCTGAGAAATCGATGGTCCTTTCGGATATCACGCTGGACCGAATGAACGACCGCAAGCAATTGCTGCAGTCGTTCGATCGCTTCCGCCGCGATGCCGATGCGTCGCGGACGATGGAAGGGATCGATCAAATGTACGGCCAAGCGATGGACATCTTGTCCTCGGGACGATTAGCCGATGCGTTGGATCTATCGAAAGAAGATCCCGCGACGCGCGAGCGGTATGGCAAGGGGAGCCCTGCCAAATATGGCGACGGTGCGCCGCGGAACCTCGAACATTTCTTGATGGCTCGCCGCTTGGTTGAAGCGGGAGCCCGCGTGGTCACGCTGAACTTCGGCCGCTGGGATTTTCACAGCCGCAACTTCAGCGAGCTGCGCGATACCCATCTGCCTTGGTTCGACCAAGGACTTTCCGCTCTGATCCAAGACCTGCACGATCGCGGCATGGCCGACGATGTCTCGGTCGTCGCTTGGGGCGAGTTCGGCCGGACACCGAAGATCAACAAAGATGGCGGCCGCGATCACTGGCCGCGCGTCGGCGGCGGATTGTTAGCTGGCGGCGGCATGAAGACCGGACAAGTGATCGGATCGACCGACCGCCTGGGAGGCGAGATCGATTCGCGGCCGATCCACTTTGGCGAGGTTCACGCGACGCTGTATCAGAACATGGGGATCAACCCACATAGCACGATGGTTCGCGATTTCGCGGGCCGTCCGCACTTCCTGGTCGACAACCATCTGGCGATGCCCGAATTGATCGGTTAACCGTCTCGCTGACGCTCGCGTTTCGCGTTCCGCGACGGCTTACTTTGCCGCCTGCTGGTACATCTCGAGCGTCTTGACCATCTCTTCCTGGAACTTGCCCGGCAATTCCGTCGCCTTGGTTTGCCAAGCGATAGCCTCGGTGGTGTTCCCCTGCTCGAAGTAAACGCGAGCGACGGTATCCAACGCGATCGGAGCTTTTTGATTGGTCAGTTCGACCGAACGCATCGCCGCCTTGAGTGCCAGATCGAGATCGCGATCGTCTCCTTTTGTTTCCGCAGCGATCAACCACGCCAACTGGCTCAGCATGTTGGGATCGCCCCATTGGCGTTGGACCAATTGGTCGATCACCGGATAGGTGTCTGCAAACTGTCCCGCCTTGCGGAGCACTTCCAGCTTGATCATCAACGGTTCATTCCGGTCGGGAAACTCTACCGCCATCGCATCGAGAGCACCGATCGCCGACGCGTAGTCCTCGTCTTTGATCCAACCGCCCATTCGTGTTCGCAGCGCGGTGAACGCTATTTCGTAGCGTTTCGCTTTCTCACGCGATGTTCGCGCCGCCGCAACGTCCCAGTCCCCCTCCAGGATCGCCGACAACGGGCGATCGATCTGAGCGGGATGGCCGATCCATTGGATCATCCCGTCGCGGCCAACGATAAACGCACACGGTATGCCCCGTTCACCCGCGGCTTGCATGTAGCGCAGCTTGGTCGATTTGTTACTGTCCGCCGCGATCGTGTACTGCAAGACATCGTCCCATGTCTTGCCTGGCGCCGCTTCGGTCTCGAAAAAACTGGTGATCTTCTGTGCCGGTTCGTCGCTGACCCCAATGAACTGCACCTTGTCGCCCAACTGCTGCTGTAGTTTGCTCAAGTGAGGCATATTCATCTTGCAGGGGCCGCACCAGCTCGCCCAAAACTCGACGACATAGACCTTGGTGTCCTCAAAACTGCCGACCTCAGGTCCCTTGAACCAGGTGTCGATTTCCAATTCGGGCGCGCGGTCGCCAATCGTCAGCAAGCCGCTTTGCGATGCCGGCTTAAGAGTTGGCGCGGACTTCTTGGCAGGTGCCTGGAGCGCAGCCGGAGCTTGGATTGCCGCAGGAGGCTCGATCGCGGTCGGAGGTGACAGCGTTGGCGGAACCTTGATCTCCGGGGCGGGTGTTTTCTGAGCGACGGGCTTCAGCGCGACCGATGCAGCGGGGGGCACCTTCGCCGCGGCAGGAGCTTCGGCTTGGGGCGCCGAAGTCGGACGCTTCGACTCGGATGGGGCGAGTTGCACGTCGTAGGAATCGACGTGGCCCTCATCGTTCGCATCGACATCGACCTCCGGAACGCTGATCTCTGCCAGCTTGCGAGACGAGGCCAGGCCAGCGGTTTCAGAGCTCGCCTTGTCCAACGCCGACTGACTTGGACCACCGCACCCGACGATAGCAATCGGGGCCATCAACAACAGCCAGCAGTAGCTGGAACGAAGAGTCAACATTGTCTGTAGCTCTCGAATCGACGAGTGTCTGAAAGATTCTGGATTGCAACAATCAGAACGAATATTACCGATGTGTCATCGGCAATCGCATCTGGCATGGTTATCCGATGCCGCATCGACTGCGGCAATTTCAACAATCCGGCGACCTGAAAAGATCAAAGTCGCCCTAGACTAACAACTCGATTGCTATCGGCCTAGAATTCTGGACGCCCTTTGCCCGCTTGAGCGGCGGCGCCGATGACTTGCAAAACGCCATCGTCGATCGAAAATCGCACGCGCTGCCCGTTGGGTTCGATCGGCTGAACGATCCGCACCTTGTCGTGCTCGGGGTTGTTTTGCATCGTCTTGAGCAGCAGATCGGTGATCGAGTTTTCGCTCACCCAATAAGCGTATTGCAGTGCCGGCAGCAACGAAACCGTTCCTTGCGAAAGCGCCTGCGATTGGTTCACCTCCGCATTGGACGATCCATCGACTGTCTCTTTCAACAACGCATCGATATCTTTTCCAGCACCGATGTAGATTCGGTCATCGCTGGTTGCGATCAGCAACGGAATCGAAGATCCGAACATCTTGTTCAGCTCTTTGTTCCCCGCGGGCAGGTCGACGCTGCCGTGATGCAAAGTCAGGCCGGCATAGCTGCCGTCGTTGAACTTAAACTGCGGCGCGTCGGGATTCCCGTCGAATTCGCCCAGGATGTCCTTGGCCAACTGTTCGATCTTCTTGCCTTCGGTAACCGCACCGCCGACGAGCACGCGCAGTTCGTTTTGATCGGTCATCACAACCGCACCGCCGTTCAGTTTGCCCATCTCGACATTGGCGGTCAGCAGTTCCTTGGCGCGAGGCAGATAGGCGTCGATCTTGGCATTGTCACTGTCGGACAACTCGACGTATTGGCCGATCACAGTTCGCAACTGCTTCAGCGATTGATCGATCGACTGCAGCGAGACCTCTTGTTCCTGAGCCCCCATCGTGGCCGCGGCGTGCGTGTAAGCGGTTGCGGTCGGTCGAATCAAACCGGCGAACTCTGTCGGAACCGACTTGCGATCGTTGTACATCTGGGCCAGCGAAGAACCTTCGATTGCGGTTCCGGAGGCATCGACGGAGATTTCATTGCTTTCCGCATCGATCGAAATCCCGATCGTGACGTATTCCGAATCGCGCATCAGCAGTTCCATCTGCTTGATGACTGCTTCGTTGGGTGGTGCGGGTTGGACATTTCCCTCGCCACGCTCCTGCATCCGTTTGACAGCATCATCGAACGCCTGACGCATTTGAGCGACCAAACCCATCCGCATCGGTTCGGGAATTTGTTGCAGATTGGCACGGATCCCGATGTCGTGATCCAGATGCATGTCCTGCAGCAGCGATTTGGGATCGGCGGGCAAATCGGTCAGCGCGGCCCGATCGTTGGCGACATACGCCCATTCCCCCTGGTCGCGGATGTAGATCAAATTCGGCCCCGCTTGCATGACCAGCGTGCCATCGTCCAACGAATCGGCGGGGCCAAACTGAGGCTCCAACCGCTTCAGAACCGCTTTGACGTCGGAGATCGCGAGGAACAACATCGGTGCAGGAACGCCATCGATCATTCGCACGATCACGCCCAACGGTTCGGCCCGATCGATTCCCTGGCTGTAAGCGCCGACGTAGATGTTCAGCATCGCGCCAGCTTGCGGCATCCCCGAGATCGTCGAGAGATGGTTCACGTCGCGCAACAAGCCATCGAGACTGGCCAACGAGACGACGACAACCGGTTCCTCGCTGACTCCGCCTTGTCCCGGATCGGTTTGCGGAGCAACGGCATCAGCCGACGCCACGGCGACTACCGACAACAGACCGACCAGGATCGTCCGGCGGGCGCACCCGATCCCATGATTAAAGAGGCTGAACATCAATCTTATGTCCTTCACAAATTAGACTTCGAAGCAAGACTTCGGGGAACCTGCGCAGGCCAACCGTGGCCGCTTAGGGTGATATCCCCAGCAACGCAAATCGTCACACCACCCCCAAACGCCATGCATACGGGCAAACCTTGACGGATTGCCGTTTGGCGTTTGGGGGAAGTGGGCGCAATCACAAACGACGGATGCGGATTTTCCAAGCGGCGGGCGGTGGGAAGGGTTCGGGCGTAGCATCCTGCGCCGCCGCGGGGGGGGGGGCCAGCGATTAACGCTCGCGATAGACGATTCTGCCCTTGGTCAAATCATATGGAGACAGCTCCACACGGACCTTGTCGCCTGGCACGATACGGATAAAGTGCTTCCGCATCCGTCCAGCGACATGCGCAAGAACCTCGCTGCCAGTTTCCAGCTGAACGCGAAATCGCGTATTCGCCAGGGCCTGAGTTACAGTACCTTCCACTTCAAATGCTTCTTCGTTCTTTGCCATAGACCTCTCAACAACCAAGCGGAACGTTTGCTTTGCAAGCCGCTCGCTCGTACTATTTCGATGATTCACAATGCGGCGGACGCCGCGGTATTGGATGGGGTTACTGCGGCGAGCCGATGATAAGCCCGACGCCAATTTTTGGTTTGTTCAGCATTTATATACCATCAACCCGGTTCCGGTCTACCGAAGCCGCCGTTTTGTTGGATATTGAATCGGTCCAGCGGCCCCCCTCGACACCGCTGCAGCCAAAATCGCGGGGCTAGCATTCCCCTTGGCTACATTCATCCGATCGAATGGACGACAACTAACTTAATCGCCGCTGGGACATTCCCAAGGCCGTTTCGAAATCACCCTCGACGCCCCACAAACGAGTGCTTCGCATGGCTGAACAACACAGCAGACATCAAGAAAAGATCATCAAAAATTATTACCGCAATCGCGACCAAATCGCGCTGCAGCGGTCTCAAGAACTTGTCACCGAACTCTATCTGACGACCGGCAAGAAACGCGAACAGGTTTGGAAGAACCTGGCGGGACACTTAGAGAAGCTCGGTCTACCCGCCGCCCAGATCACGCACCTGCAGGAACAAGACGATCCCGCGGTGATCGCCGAAGTGATCCAAAAGTACGCCTAACGCGAACCGCCACGCAACACCTGGACGGAATCGCGATCGCGACGTGAGCGAGATCAACATTGCCACCCAGCTCAACAAAGGCGGGATGCAACACGGAACCACTCGGAAGAGAAATTCATCGAACTCTCTAGCGGATTTATCTGCTGTATGCCGCGCGAAAAGTTGCTGCAAGAAATTTGGCTCGCTTACGGCCGAGAGCAGATTCCCGGACGCCGTCCGTTCCATGGGACACGTTTGCTGGAGATACATCTCTAGCTGGCGAGACTTCTGCAATAAGCAGGAGTCACCGGAATTCTGGAGCGCCAGGGCCAGTGGTGGCGTTGCGTTTTATATAGAGGAACCGCCAGGGGTCCCCGGAAGGCATGCGTTTATCGCCTCGATGTCGAGAGAACCGTTTGGGGACCGGCGGCAGGAACTCGTCAGCCTCGGCCCAGATTGGAAGGAAGCTAGTTTCCGAACGAAGCTCGACCAATGCCTTCTTGCCGACGAGGAGTTCGATTCAGGCACCGATGCCGGGGCTAGTGGTTTGTCAAACTTGGATTTTAGGACTGATGGTAGTGGACGAGGTCACGAGCTGTTGATTACCCACAAGTCGCAACTACGCCGACGGCGTGGCAGCCATTAGCCGGTGGTTGAGCGAACGCGATACCACCGGAATGACACGAGACGCGAACGGCCGACCGCGAAGGCGGTCGCAGCGCAACTGCATGGGATTCTGCGACCGCCTTCGCGGTCAACTTAGCGAGTTACGTTCGATACCGTAGGTGGCGCTGCGCTTACCTACGGCTAATTGCTTGATTCCCTTCGGGAAATTTGTGGGTAACCGACAGGAGGTCACGAGCCCATAATCTCTGGCGCGAAAGGACTCGTGCCCTCGTCCACTACCCTGAATTCAAATGTGGATGAAGCACTAGCGACAAGGCCCCGATTTCGGGCTGGGGCTTAACGGACCATGATCGCGAGGCATACTCTCGCCCTAAAGTGAATCCCCACCGTATTGTCGCATCGGTGCTGTCATGTTGTAAAATGGGCAACACAAAGAGCCCGTTGCCGACTCCGGCGAATGCAATGAAGTCGAGGAATAACAGAAATGACCGGAAAACAATTCATGAAGTCGACTCTGATTGTCGCCCTGTTGATACAACTCCAGCTGGTCTCAAGCGTCGCCGCCCAAGACGATGCGAGCGATCCCATCCAACTGTTCAATGGCAAGGATCTCGCGGGCTGGTACGCCGACGTTCCCGACGCCGACAACAATCCATCCATCGAACCGAGCTTCATCGTCCGCGAGGGGAAGCTGGTGAGCATGGGCGTGCCGCGCGGACACCTGATCACAAAGAAGTCGTTTAAGGACTATCGTCTCGAAGTCGAGTACCGCTTTGCGGGAGTGCCGGGGAATTGTGGCGTCCTGGTGCACACCGATGGCAAGCGTCCCCGAGTCCTTTACGAAATGTTTCCGGCATCGCTGGAAGTCCAGATGCAGCACCAGGCGGCGGGCGACTTCTGGTGCATCCACGAGGACATCAAGGGTCCAGAGATGGAGGATCGCCGCAAGGGTCCGAAAGAGAATTGGGGTGGTAAACAGGGACAATCCCGCCACATCCTCAACCTGACAGACGGCAGCGAAAAGCCACTGGGCCAATGGAACACGATGGTCATCGAGTGTCTGGGCGACAAGATTCGCGTCCGGGTCAACGGCGACCGAGTCAACGACGGCTACGAGTGCACAGCGCAGCAGGGACAAATTTCATTGCAGGCGGAGGGGGCGGAAGTCGAGTTCCGCAAACTGGAGCTGACTCCGATCACCAAGCTGTCGACAGCCTCTCCGAAAGCCCACTAACCCACCTCGCGGAGTCTCAGTGATTCGCGAAGCCACCACGATCGGCTGGCCCCGTTTCTGATCACCTTTGAACTTCAGTGGCCTCAATTCGGTGTCAGTGGTACCTCTTGCAAAACAACGCTTTAATTAAGTCCTTCGCGTTCTCTGACTCCCCTTCTCCGACCGCGCGCCTCCAGACTCCTCCACCCCAAGGCGTCGCATTTCTTCGACCGACCCAATGCCATCCCGGATGATCGACAGCGACCCTTCGGTTTCGATGATCACCGCATCCACGTCTTCCGGTGCTGCGGCACCGTGCTGTCGCATCGCGGCAAGTATCTCCGCCTGCGTGACCCGCTGCTTCTTCATCGCATCGTGCAAGTAGCGGCCCTGAAAGAAGAGGAGCGTCGGTTCCGATTTGATGAGCTGTGAATACCAGTCGTAGCGGACGGCGAGCCAGGTGGAAACGAGTTGCAGCAGAATCAGCAACGTCAGCGCCGTCGCCCCTTGCACCAGCGAAACGCTTTGCGAGGTGAGGGTGGAGGCCAAAGTCGATCCCAAGGCGATCGTGACCACAAAGTCGAACGCATTCATCTTGGAAAGCGTTCGCTTGCCGCTGGCGCGTAGCAGCAGGATGAGCGCGACGTAAGAGAGCGTCCCGATAACTAGAGTTCGCACGACCGGAGTCCAGCCGTCGAAAAACATGTTCATTTCGAATCCGATCATAAAGAGCGTGATGTCCACGAGCGCGGGCGTCCAATGGCGTGAAGCGTCGCGGCAACCGAGATCGCTTGAGAAACGATCGACGCCACGTCGCGCGGCTGTATCGCCGCGCGACGCTGTGCGTTGGATCGACGAGTCCGAGGCAAGCGTTAGGCGTGCGAGGCCGCCGCATTGACCGACGATTCGGCGATATGCGTCAGCTTCTTATCCGCATCACCTTCCTCTTGCAACGTTTGCTGCAGGAGATCGGCGACGTCTTGTCGACCACACCGCTGGGCGAAGTTCCGCGCTGATCCGTAACCGGCCATCTCGTAGTGCTCAACTCGCTGCGCCGCGGCGATCAACGCCGCGTCTTTGATCGCAGGGTCCCCCTTGGCTTGGATCATCGCTTCGCCCTCTTTGACCAAGCCCTTCATCGCCTCACACGATTCTCGCTTCGCGGAATTGTCGAGAAGTGCAAACGCTTGCTCCAGCCGATTCACCTGCCCCTTGGTCTCTTCCAGATGGCTCTCAAAAGCTTGCTTCAATTGCGGCGATGACGCTGCGTCGGCCATCTTTGGCAACGCATCGACCAATCGATGCTCCGCGTCGTAGAGGTCCTGAAGCTGTTCGACGAGCAGGCATTCAAGCGATTGAAATTCAGTCGTTGAAAACAGTCCCATTGTGGTTCTCCTTGATAGCGTTGGAGGTCGGAAAAAAGGTGCAACGCATTGCACCAACTCCCAGCAACCATCTGCAACTCACGTTCCAAACCTGCCGATCGGATGGGTGATCCCCAGGTCCCAACACGTCTTGCGCCAACCAGGACATTGCACAACCGACGCCGATCCTCCGGCGCACGATTCCCAGTCGAAACGATGCTAGGGACGATCGCTCAGAGAGAGCAAGGACGACAAACCGCGTGTTGCTGCGTCGAACGCTGCAAGTCCCAAAATAGAATGCAGCCAGAGAAGGTTGTAACGCCGGCTGTCAGCGAAGTTTGCAATGGCTGAGGATCTTCTTGATCTGGTCGACAGACGGAGGTTTGACAAGGTGCTCATCAAAACCAACACGCTCGCATCGCTGGCGTGCCTCTTCGTGTCCGTACCCGGTCAACGCGATCATTAGGATATCGTCAAATTTGCCCTCTTGCCGGATCGCCTCAGCCACTTGAAATCCATCGAGTCCCGGCAGCCCAATATCCAGCAACACGATCTCGGGATGTTCTTTGCGAATCAGTTCCAGCGCCGATGGGCCGTCGGAGGCATGATGGATTTCATGTTTGCCGAATTTCTTCAACAGACGATCGAGCAAAAAGACTGCGCTGCGATTGTCGTCGACAAGCACAATCCGACGCACCTTGCTGAGCTGGTGTTGATCGGGGGATTCCTCGGATTGTTGAGCGGACACCTTTCCGGTTGGCAATGTAACCGTAAATTGGCTGCCATGGCCGATCCCTTCGCTTTCAACCATGACGGTTCCGCCATGCAGTTCGACCAATTGCTTGACCAACGTCAGCCCAATCCCCAGTCCCCCCTGGGAACGGTCGAGGGAGCGCGACGATTGCGTAAACAACTGGAACACCCTGGGCAACAATTCCGCATCGATGCCAATGCCTTCGTCTCGAACACAGATCGATACGCGATCGTCATGCGGATCGACGGACAATTGGATATTGCCCCCCGCTTCCATGTATTTGGCCGCGTTACCGAGCAGGTTTTCGATCACCTGGACAATCCGCACGGGGTCCGCGTCCAGCCAGACTGAACGATTAGGCAACGACACTGTCAGCTCGTGCTGGTGGCTGTCGATCGCCGGTCGGACCGCGTCGACAGATTGTCTTACCAACGGGGCCAGCTCCACCGGCTCCCTGCGCAATTCGACTTTGCCACGCATGATCCGCGCTACATCCAACAGGTCGTCGACAAGCCGAACGACATGATCGACTTGGTCCTGCATCATCTTGATCATATCGTTTTGCGGATGCTCGGGTTCCATCGCTAGCAGGTCGAGCCCACTGCGGATCGGAGCGAGCGGATTCCGCAGCTCGTGAGCCAGCATTGCCAAGAATTCATCTTTGCGTTGATCGGCGTCTCGCAATAACTGCTGAACATCGCGCAGTTCGGTGACATCGGTATTCGTTCCGAACCAACGCAACACCTTTCCTTGTTCGCCGCGGATCGGAACGGCGCGGGATAGGAACCAACGGTATTCGCCATTGGCACCGAGCATCGGAAATGTATCTTCCCAAACGTCTTCTCGATTGCGGGCCCGTTCGACTCCATCGACGACCCGGGCGCGGTGTTCGGCTTGGAGCACCTTTGTCCACCCCCAACCCCGCATCTCCTCAAATGAGCGACCTGTGTAGTCATACCATCGTTGGTTGAACCAATTGACTTCACCAAATGCATCGCAGGTCCAGGCCAGTTGGCTCATGTTGTCGGCAAGGATCCGGAACCGTTGTTCGCTCTCGTGAATCGCCTTGTGCGCCCGGTAGCGTTCGATCGCAATCGCAGCAAATCCAGCCAGCTGCTGCATCGCCGCGAATTCCTCCTCACGGGCAGTTCGCGGAACGGGGAAATAAACCGCCAAGGTTCCGAGCAAAGTCCCGTCCCCCAAAAGGATCGGCTCCGACCAACAGGCACCGGCGATACCATGCACGGCAGCTAAATCGCGGAAATTGGTCCACAGCGGATCCGACTGGATATCTTCCACCAGAACCGTCGCACGACGATGGGCAGCGGTGCCGCACGATCCCTGCCCTTCTCCGATGCGGATGCCGTCGATTGCCTGATTGTAAGCATCAGCCAGGTGCGGAGCGGCCCCAAGACGCATGCGTTCGCAATTCTCATCGAGCAGCAAGATAGAACCGAGCCCGCCATCGATTTGACGTTCTAAAAAGTAGACGACCTCGGTCAAAACCTCGCGAAGCGGACGATGATTGTTGATCATCTCCAACACGCGCGCTTGGCTGAGCCTAAAGTCCTGAGCTGTCTTGCGCTGATGATTATCGGTGACCGAGCCAATAAAACCGAGAAAGTTATGATTCGAATCGAAGTGAGGTCGCCCCATATCGATCGCCCAGCGGTACTCTCCATCAGCGGTGAGGACGCGATAATCGATCGTGAATGGCTGCCGATTTTCATTGGCGTGTTGAAATATTTTGCCCGACGACTCGCGGTCATCTGGATGTACCGCACGAAGCCATCCGGTGCCGAGGCCCTCGTCGGCTGTCTGGCCAGTAAACTCACACCATCCCCGGGAAATAAACGTGCAATGCCCTTTTGGATCGGTGACCCATAGCATTGCCGGAGCATTGTCAGCCATGCCTCGAAACGCGGCTTCACGCTCGCGCATCGCAGCCTCCGCCTGTTTGCGTTCGGTGACGTCCCGAGTTACTGCCAACTGGACCGTCCGACCGTCATCCAATGGCAAGGGGACCGCATGCGTTTCCATCTGCCGCCGCGTGCCCGATTTCCCGACGATATCAAATTCCAAGATGCCTCTTCGCCCTCGGCAGATATCTTCGTTGAAGTTGCGAAAAGCGTCTCGGTGTTCGGCCGCAATGATCCCCCACACCGACTGCCCCACGACATCGGATTCCTTGTCCGCCTCAACCATCTGCAGCCCCGCAGTGTTCATTTGCACCAAGGTGCCGTCGGCCGCGACCAATTTGATGCACTCGGGCGTTGCATCAAAAATCGCCTGTAGAAACCGCTCTCGCTGATGCAATGATTCCTGCGAATGCTTTTGCTCGGTCACATCGACCACGACTCCCAGCATTCGGACCGGGTTGCCGTGCTCATCCGAGATAACTTGGCCACGGTCTTCCAGCCACGCAATCTCGCCTTCTTCGTTGAGACAACGGAATTGAATCTCAAATTCGGAACCAGATTCGACAGCTTGATCGATCGTCGCGCGGACACGGTCGACATCCTCGGGATGCACCAATTCAAACACGTCGGAGACCGAGGCAAACCGCGTCTGCTGTAAAAATTTCGGCAGCACCTCGGTGCAATTTTCAGACAACGTCACCTCACCCGATTCCAAATTCCAATCCCACACGAACATCCGCGCCGCGGCAAGGGCGATCGTTAACCGCGCCTCGCTTTCCTTCGCCAAACGTGTCGCTTCGCCACGCAGTTTGGCAATTTTCAAATGGGCTTCGACGCGAGCTAACAATTCGCGGGCAGTGAATGGTTTGATCAGGTAGTCGTCCGCTCCCGACCTGAGCCCCTCCACACAACTCTCTTCGCCGGCGCGGGCCGACAACAGGATGAATGGGATGTCAGCCAACTCGCGATCCTCGCGGACCTGCTCAAGCAATTCGCCCCCTCCCAACCGCGGCATCATCACATCGCTGAGAATCAAGTCCGGGGGTTGG
This sequence comes from Rosistilla ulvae, assembly GCF_007741475.1. NCBI lineage: Bacteria > Pseudomonadati > Planctomycetota > Planctomycetia > Pirellulales > Pirellulaceae > Rosistilla > Rosistilla ulvae. The sequence continues at coordinate 5,690,616 of NZ_CP036261.1, forward strand.
ACTTTGATCCGTTCGAGCGCCTGCTGGCCATCGGAAACCGAGACGACTCGATAGTGCGAAGCCAACAGCCGAGAAACGTAGCTGAGCATATCGGCATTGTCGTCGGCAACCAGAATCACAGGCTTGTCCGACCGCGAAGACGGACTGGTTTCCGCAAATTCGTTCTGGTTGTTCCCGTCGTGGCTCGCGGCACTTGCGTGCGTTGCTTGATGCGGCAACCAACGCAACGCCTCGTCCACGATCGAGACCGCCAGTCTCGTTGCCGGCATGTCGCCCGGCGAATCGGCGGGAGAATCGACAACTTGATCGCTGGGCAGATGAGCTTTTCCCCGAGGCAGACGGATCGTAAAAACGCTGCCGACTCCCAACTGGCTTTCGACCTCGATGGTTCCGCCATGCATTTGGACCAAATCATGGACCAACGCCAATCCAATCCCACTTCCCTCGTGCGACCTTCCCACGGTCCCCTCTATCCGATGAAAGCGGTCGAAGATTTTGGCGAGATGTTCGGCCGGAATTCCGCTTCCGGTATCGCTCACCCGCAGGCGAACCCCATCGTCTGTTTCGTCTAACAGAATCGAAACCTTGCCTTTGAGCGTGTACTTGTGCGCGTTGGACAGGAGATTCAAAACGATCTTCTCCCACAGATCGAAATCGACAAATACGGCTTGGCGGATCCGGCGGCAATCGACATGGTATTCCAAGCCTGCGTTTTCCATGGCTGAACGGAACACGCTGGCCAGTTCGGACGTCAGTTTGGCAAGGTCCAGCGGCCGAAAGTGGGCTTCGGCGCGGCCCGCTTCTAAGCGAGAGAAATCCAACAGCGAGTTGACCAACCGCAGCAGTCGCATTCCGTTCCGATTGACGATTTCCAAATCGCGCTTAATCTGCGGCGAGATTTCCTCCGGACCGCTCCGGTTCAACATGTCGCCGACCGGACCGAGAATCAACGTCAGCGGCGTACGAAACTCATGGCTAACGTTCGAGAAAAAGGCAGTCTTGGCGCGATCCAGCTCAGCCAATGCGTCGGACCGCCGCCGCTCCTCTTCATACGCTTTTGCATTGGCGACCACGGTGACCAATTGCCCGGCCAACAGATCGAAGAAGCCGCGATAGCGGTCCTCGAACGGTAGACGCGGACTGATTCCCGCCACCAAGAAACCGTCCATTTGATGCTGCCCGGGGCGAGCCAAGGGCAACACGACGGCACCCGTCGGCGGCTCGGGCCAGATTCCCACATTCAGTTCATGCAATCGATCCGGTAGCGCGTCGACATGCACCGGCGTCCCGCTGTCGCTCACGTTTGCCAACGGCCATGGCGTCGGATTGTTCGTCAAATCAATCGACGCAGGCGCAATGATCTCATCGGGCGGCAAGCCCGCCGTCCCGTGTAGGTGCGCAAATCTCTGGTCGCTATCGAGCAGATAGATCAACGAGAAGGGCAAGTCGCGAAGATTGTTGCCGAGGATTTCAGCAGCCCGCTCGCAGGCGTCCGCGGCGTTGCGCAGGGTGTCCGTCGTACCGGCAGCCAATTCCCGGAGCGTCTTCAACCGCCGCTCGCCAATCGTGCGCTGAGTGTCCTCGGTCACAACGCATAACATTCCGTCGACCGTGCCATCATCGCCCGGCAAGGGGCTGTAGGAAAACGTATGGTAGGTCTCTTCGGGAAAACCGCTCCGTTGAAGGAACAACAACAAGCCTTCGTCCCAGGTCGCTTCCCCCGTGCGCAACACTTTCTCAGCCCGCGGCCCAACGTCGTCCCAAATCTCCGACCAAACATCGCGTGCCGGCTTCCCAAACGCCGCGGGATGTTTCGGCCCCAAAGTCATTTGCGCATAGGCGTCGTTATAGAAAAAAGTGAAATCGGGGCCCCAGCCAAGCCACATTGCGTAACGCGAACCAAGCATGATCTGGACGGCGGTCTTGAGGGCAGCAGGCCAACGTTCGATCGGCCCGACTGGGGTCTGTGACCAATCGAAGTCCCGCGTCCGCCTAGCCATCTCACAATCGCTGAAAGGAAAGTGTGTCGATTGGCTAGTTGTTGATGTTTTATGCTCGCCCATAAAGTGTCGCGTTAAGGGTAAAGAGTTCCAGTGATTTCCCAAGCATTCAGTTGCCCTGAGCGAGGTCGGCTGCTTTTTTAGACAAGCCCACTGACCCTCGTGTGATCAAACATCTGCCCACTGAGCCGCATGTCTGAGCTTCGCAGAAACAATATACAGCTCCCCGCAGAATTGCACAGCGATCCCCAGCCAGACGTGCAACAACGGCAGGCCGGATTCGGCTGAGCAGCTCGCCGAACAAGCAACCAAGCTGAATGAGATTCATCCGCCCAGGCAATTCGGTTGCCGAGTTGTTTTTGTTTGATCGAAGATCGTTCCGAACGTTGCTGGGCCATCCAGTCCTTGCGCCGAAATCATCGAGAGAGAAGATCATCGACTTGGCTAATGCAATCTTCATCTGCCGGCCCAGATGCGGATACTCCGAGGAAGCGACCCCGGCGCCGTTGGAACACACATATGATGCGGGGTGGCCGTCCCCTTCAACGACACGTTGGCCGATGCAGAATCGATCGCTAAGCCAATCGCTTCACTTCCAGATGTTCTGGCGTTTGGATCGCAGACTCGACCTTGGCGACGATTGCCTGTTGCAACTTTTGAACAAGAGCCAGTTCAACCGCCGGATACTCATGATTTCTGGCGCGCGGTTTGCAACCAACACAGGATCGCAAACAAGTCAGCTATCCCACCCCAAGGTACCGTTACAGGAGTTCCTATCTATGTCCGTACAAACCACTGAACGCGTTAAGCTGGTCGATCCTCGCGATGCTCATGCGAAGCCCCCATTTAAAAATCAGTCGCCGATCGAGATGCCCGGGCATACAGCCCAGATGGATCCGGTTCCCGATCACGGCGAGCAGTCGTATCGGGGATCTGGAAAGCTCAACGGCCTGTCCGCTCTGGTGACCGGTGGCGACAGTGGAATCGGCCGTGCGATCGCACTTTGTTATGCTCGCGAAGGGGCGAATGTGGCGATCAACTATTTGTCCGAAAGCGACGACGCCCAGCAAACCGCTGAGTTGGTGAAGGAAGCCGGTGCGAACGCCGTGGTCCTCCCGGGCGACTTGCGCGACGAGTCGTTCTGCGAGCGGTTGGTCGATGATGCGTTCGACCAACTCGGTGCGATTGACATCCTGGTCAACAACGCCGCCTACCAACAAACGCGAGAAGAAATTGACGACTGGTCGACCGAAACGTTCGATCGGATTTTCAAAACGAATGTCTATGCAACCTTTTGGCTGTGTCGCGCCGCAATGAAACGGCTCCCGCCCGGAGGAAGCATCATCAACACCGCCTCGATCCAGGGCTATGATCCCTCAGCCTACTTGCTGCCCTATTCGGCGACAAAATCAGCGTTGTTGGGGATGACCAAGGGCCTGGCAAAGTTGGGAAGCAAGCATGGGGTCCGCGTCAATGCGGTCGCTCCTGGACCGGTCTGGACCCCGCTGATCCCCGGCACCATGCCGCAGGACCACCTGCAGAACTTCGGTGCCGACACGTTGTTCCAACGACCAGCTCAGCCGATCGAACTTGCGCCGCTTTATGTTTGGCTAGCGAGCCCCGATGCCAGCTATGTCACCGCGGAAGTCTTCGGATGTACCGGCGGCAAGACACCTGTCTGATCGTCTCGTGCGAAAGCAATGCCGCCGTGCAACCCGATGGTCTGAGCGGTTTCCGACCAGCCTGTGGTCGGTACCGCAACAGTCTCGGCCGCACCGAGGCACGGCTGCCGTCAAATCGGGAGAAATCCACGTTCGCTGCAAAAGTCGTGGCGACAACCAACTCTGCGGTGCCTAGGACGGGGCAGCTGCCGCGAAAAACCGCAAGTACCATTTGGCACGCGTGTTGCCGATAGTCTTCGCCGATGCTACCTCCGACCGGAACAACACGGGATCATGAACTTTCTAAAACAGACCTTCGCCGACTTCTCCAAAGACCGCTGCACAACGCTCGCCGCGTCGCTCGCCTACTACACCGCATTTGCGCTTCCTCCGCTGTTGTACCTGCTGCTCACGATCCTAACGTTCAGCCTGTCGGTGATGTACGACAGCGAAGCCGCCGAGCAGAAAGCTCAGGGGCTTTTGGAGAGTCAGGCCGCTCAGATGATCGGCAATCAAGCGGCGTCCGAAGAGATCGGTACCATTCTGGAACGGAATCAAGACGCTGGCGGCACATGGTGGAAGACGTTGCTCAGCTTCGCCGGGATCGTCATCGGTGCGACTGGGGTCGTGGCATCGTTGCAAGCTGCGTTGAACCAAGTCTGGCAGGTGAAACCCGATCCAGACCAGGCGAATTGGACCGACTTGATTCGAAAGCGGGTGCTCTCCTTCGGGATGATTCTGGGACTTGGATTTCTGTTGCTCGTTTCGCTTGTCGTTTCGTCGTTGCTGCAAGGATTCAGCGACCTCGTTGGCGTGTCGGGAATGCTTGGCGAAGCGACGAATTTTGCCGTTCAAGCGATGGTGGTTTGGGTCATGTTCGCAGCGATTTTCAAGTACATGCCCGATGCGGTCGTCCGCTGGAAAGATGTTGCTGTCGGCGCTGCGATCACCACCATCCTCTTTTTACTGGGACGGTTTGCGATGCAGGTCTATTTCAGCTACAGCGAACCGGGAGCCCAGTTGGGTGCCGCTGCCGCCTCGTTCGCCGTCATCCTTGTATGGGTCTATTACACCGCGATGATCGTGCTGTTGGGAGCCGAAGCGACGCAGACTTACGCATCACTGTACGGCAGTGGTATCAAGCCAGAAAAGGATGCGGTTCGTGTCGTCGAAACGGTTCAGCGGCGCAATGCGTATTAACATCGACCGCGGCGATCATCGCTCCGTCATACCGACCGCTTGCGTTTTGTAGAGCGGCGAAGTGGAGCGGTAGCAAAGAGACAAGCCGATGGGATATCGAATCGAACGCAACGAAACGATCAACGACGGCGTCCGGCGAATCGCCACCGAACAGATCGAAAAAGCGATCGGCGAACTGGGTGACAATCGTCTCGATCCTCCCACCCAAGTCCATCAAGTGCGGAAGCGATGCAAGAAATTGCGTGGATTGCTGCGATTGCTTCGCCCCGGTTTTGAAGCAACCTATGACAAGCGAAACCGGTGGTGCCGCGATACCGCGCGTTTGCTGTCGGGAGCCCGCGATGCAAAGGTTCTTCTCGATACCTATGACGATTTGATGGAACACTATAACGATCCGGTCGATCGCCACGCGTTTGGTTCGATCCGTCGGCGGCTTACGTGAAACCGCAAGCATTACCTAGCCGACGCGATCGATATGGACGACGCCTGCGAGACCGTCTTGGAGCGGTTGCGGGAAGCGAGAGAACATGTCGATCGCTGGTCGATCGAAGAGGAAGGGATCGAACCACTCATCGCTGGCGTCAAGAAGACCTACAAACGCGGATACCATGCGATGGAGCAGGCGGCTGGCGGGTCCGACGGCGTGCGATTTCATGAGTGGCGCAATCGGGTGAAGTACCACGGGTATCACTGCCGTTTGCTGGTGAACGTCCGGCCCGTCGTGATGAATGCTCGAATCAAGGAGGTGTCGCGGCTTGGCGATTCGCATGCCAGTGTTTCATCTTGCGTTCTGAGCGACAGGCCGGCGGAGTTGTATAAACAGCTCACCTCTCTCCTTAGATCCGGCACAGATTTTGCTCCGTCTTTTCTCCTCGTGAACCCGCAAAACATTCTCTTTTGGAGCAGGCGAATCTATGTACCAAGTTGGACAACCGGTCGTCTATCGGATAAGTAAACAAAGCACAAAACCGGGCACACGCGCGATCCAAGTTCGGCCCTCACCACGTGGTGACCACTACAGCTATTGTGTCGACAAATTCTGGCGTGTCGAGAAGATCCTGCCTGGTGGGGCTGTCTGCGTGCGAACGCGACGCGGCAAACGGCACGTACTCGATGGCGATGATTGCAATTTACGGCCAGCCCGCTGGTGGGAACGGGTCCTGCTGCGCCGCCCCTTTCCTACGACGGGGAATCAGGACAAATCTTTGGCGGAGCTTTCGTACTGAGAACGAAAGATCCCAACGCACAGTGCGTAGCGGGAGCTCATTGCAAACAGGCACGTTCTCATCTTCCAGCATCGAACCAGGGAACTTCCGCCATCGAAATTCAGACATGTGATCAAACCTTGGATAACCAACAATGAAACGACAAAACGAAAATTGCCGGACCGGACTACTGAGTTGCATCATCGCATTTCTTCCCGCGGCCTGTCCGTTAGCTCACGGACAAACCTCCCCCGCTCAACCCCGCGCGAACGCTGAAGATCAGAAATCCCAGTCGCTTCCCGACCAAACCTATATGCCCGTTGTGATCGACAAGGATTTTGCTTCGACACGGGAATCCGACCAACAAAAAAAGCCTGCATTCATGCAGCGCCAAGCCAACTTGCTGCAGTCGCGGTACGATCTCGGCGACGCGCCATCGAATGTCTCGATGTCGGGAGGAAGGAAAAAGGTTCAACAGGGTGTGCGAGTGAAACTCGGTGACGGCGTCTCGTGGCAACAGCTCGCCGACATGTCTCCCGCCGAAATCAAACGTCGGAACCTCTTCCCAATGGGCTTTCGGCCGCTGCCGCATGCGCATCACGTCACTGGCGGGCAGGTCTTTCCGGACGACCAAATCAAAACGATTCTCGACGCCGAAAGCCGTAACCTGGAACGCTTTGACGTCGAATTCGACCTGCCGACACATCTGACGCCCGAGTTCCCAGCACCGATATTTCTTTCAACGCGCCCCGACCTTGGCGACGTATCGCAGGGAAAGGTGCTGACGATCAAGAACTACTACATGCTGCTCAAGGGCAAGGTCACGCCGGTCCAAATGGAAGGTATGCGGTTGCTGCTAACGCCGTTCCCCCAGCAGCAGTTCAACCAGACCGAGGACCGCAAGGCGGACGAACCAAGCTTGGGCGTCAGCTGCCTCGACTGTCACACCAACGGTCACACCAACGCTGCGTTTCATCTCAATCCCGATACGCGACCGCAAGCTGCCCGGTTTCGGCTCGATACGGTCAGCTTGCGGGGCATGTTCAACCAACAGATTCACGGCTCGAAACGTTCGCTCCGCAGCGTTGAAGATTTTACTCAATTCGAACAACGGACCGCGTATTTTGACGGCGATCACGTGATCGCGGCGAAGAAAGGACTCCATCTGCCCGACCGTTCCGACGCCGTCGCAATGATGTCTCAGATGCAAAACATGTTCGACTTTCCCCCAGCTCCGAAGCTCGATGAATTTGGCAAGCTGATTCCCGAGAAAGCCACGCGGCTGGAGATGAAAGGTCAAGAAATCTTCTTCGGCAAGGGGCGGTGCGACGAGTGTCATAAACCACCCTTTTACCTGGACCACCAAATGCATGATCTGCATTTAGAACGATTCTACGCCCCCGAGAAGATCAGTGATCAGTTCAACATCGCCGACGGTCCTATCAAAACGTTCACACTGCGCGGCATCAAGGACTCTCCACCCTATCACCACGACGGCCGACTTTTGACACTGGCTGACACGGTCGAGTTCTTCAATCTCGTGCTGCAGTTGGATTTAACGACCGAAGAGAAACATGCGCTGACAGCGTTCATGTTGTGCTTGTGAGTCTGTGAAGCTCAGGCGATCCATGCGGCAACGCACTCAATTCCGCAGCGCGATCCCGTACAGGCCAACAAGCGATTCAGATCGTCGATCGCATCCGACTTCGGTTGTGATCTTCACCGCCTCCAGCGTGACTCCGCACACGCGTTTAATGATTTCCACCGACTGGCGGAGAAGTCGGTAGACTCCCGAAGGAAGTAATAGCAATGAATCGAGAATGTATTGAAGCATGCCAAAAGTGTGCGACCGAATGCGAACAATGTCTCGACGCGATGATCGACATCGACAGCAATAACGATTGCCCGCGTTGCTGCCGAGAGTGCATCGACGTCTGTCTGTTGTGCGCTCAGGCGATGGCACGCGACAGCCGTTTTGCCGACGCAATCTGCCGACTGTGTGCGGATGTGTGCCAGTGGTGCGCCGAGCAATGCGGAGCCCACCAGCACGATCACTGCCAACGCTGTGCCGAGTCTTGTCGCAAGTGCGTGGAATCTTGCCGCGCGATGGCAGCCTGAAACGTAGTGGCAGCAGCTTCTCCGGTCGCGTGGCCCGACTCCGGCGAGTGCCAAGTCGGATGTATCCAACGACAGCGGTTCTCCGACGAATCGATCCACAATCTTCCACGCGCTGATTGTGGTTCGATCCTCCAAACCGCTCGGCACACGCCCGAACACATGGACCGTTGGCTTGCCGAGGCGTCAGGCTCGATTACGCCGCGTCTCGACCCGATTGGCGAGCGCAGACAGCTTGCTCTGGCACAGCTTGACTCCATCGAACCAAACCGCCGTGCCCATCGGATCTGCGGTGGCATTGTTTAGGATGGTTGGCCGCCAGCGGTCGCCGCTTGGGGACAAGCCGCTACTGATGGATCCGCCGCTGCCCTATATCTACGGTCAGAAAGAGAGTCTCGCGCCGCCGGCGTGGCTCAAACAAGCTGTCGATGCGGTCCGCGCCAAACAGCCGCAGCAATGGGCTCCGGGAGAAACGCCCTGGCCGCAAGCTCCCGTCGGCGCCAACGCAGCCAAGCAATAGGGCGGCGCGGCTACAACTGAACCCAACCCGGCCGCTGGGGCTTTTGCACATTCAAGTGATGGCCGCGGATCACGTGCGGCACCCACAGCGATTGCTGAATCAGATCGATCAGCGTGTTGGGGTCCAGCGGCTTGAACAGGCAGCGAGCCGGCGAGATCGGGTCGAGCCGCGTCTCCAGCCCGGCCCAACAGCTTTCGGCGATCAGGATCACTGGCACGTCGGCCAACGATTCGGGGTGCAGCTCACGAAGCGCGTGAATTTGATCGATCGCTGCGGCTGCATCATCGGCGACATCCCACACGATCATATCGATCGGCCGTTGCTCGACCGCCTTGCAAGCCGCTTTGGCGTTGCGAGCGCAATAACATTCGTAACCTTGCGAATCGATCACCGCCGCAAGCGCCGTCAGGCTTACGGGGCGGGGGTCGACGACCAACAGGGTCGCGCCGCTGCGGTGCCGGTGGGTAATGTGAGACATGGCTTCGTTCCTCGTCATTTCAAAGACCGGGCGAACCACGTTGGCAACGGCAGGGGCATCCCGACGCTTGCCTTCGCGGGCCCATCTGGAACAAAATCGGCACTAAAATCGATCCGCTTGTAATCCGATTGGGTAATTCTTGACGATTTGTCAGGTGATCGCGCCGTTTGGTGCGGTTGCAGCAAATAACCGCAAGTCTACAATCGCCCCAGCGAGCCGATCGACTGCGGACGACCTGGGGCTGCGGATTCCGCCCCCCACCGGTGTCAAAAGTCTGCAGCCGCCCTCGTTTTCTTCCCTCTTTCCGTTAACGCTTGATTCCACGATGAATAATTCTCCCGACGACGCTCTGAACGACGATGGCGATCACCAACGCGCGCGACGCGAAAAACTGGCGAAACTGAACGCCGCCGGAGTCGATCCGTGGGGCCAGCGATTCGACGACCGGTCGATGATCCAAGAGGTGCGGCAACGGGCCGAAGAGGTCAAATTCAAGCTGGAAGATGGGACGCTGGTCGAACTGCCCGATTTCGATCAACCCGACCTTGAATACCGTCAATGGAAATCGGACCAGGGACCGGGTGCGGAGATCGGCCCCAAGGTTCGCGTCGCCGGACGGATCATCCTGATGCGACCGACCGGTAAGCTGGTCTTCTTGAACCTCCGCGACATGACCGGCGATATCCAGATCTTCATCGGAAAGAACCAGGTCGGCGAAGAGAACTTTGCGCTCTCCAAACTGTTCGATCTCGGCGATCTGGTTGGCGTCGACGGACGGTTAGGACGAACCAACACCGGCGAACTGACTGTCTTTGCCGAACGCTTGCACTTCCATTGCAAGATGCTCGAGCCACCACCCGAGAAACATGCCGGTCTGGCCGACGTGGAACTGCGTCAGCGGATGCGTTACCTCGATTTGGTTTACACCGATGGAGTCCGCGACACGTTCTTGAACCGCACGCGAATCGTCAAAAGCATTCGCGAGACGTTGGACCAAGAGAGCTTCTGGGAAGTCGAAGGGCCGACGCTGCACACGATCGCCGGTGGCGCCGCGGCTCGCCCCTTCACGACGCACCACAATGCGTTGGACATGGACCTGACGATGCGGATCGCGTTGGAATTGCATCTGAAGCGTCTGCTTGTCGGCGGCATCGAACGCGTCTACGAACTGGGCCGTGTCTACCGGAACGAAGGAATCAGCCCACGGCACAATCCCGAGTTCACGATGCTCGAGTGCTACCAAGCGTACGGCGATTACGAATCGATGATGGACCTGACCGAAAAGCTAGTCGTCAACGCGATCGACGCGATCGGCGGCGGTTACAAACGCAAATTCGGCGACGTCGAAATCGATTTCACTCCGCCGTTTGCACGCCATAAATACGACGACCTGGTCGCCCAGCATACGGGGATCGATCCTCACGACGCCGATCAATTGACGGCTTATGCGAAAAGCGTCGGCCTCGATCCAACCGGCAAACATCCCGACGTGATCAAAAACGAGATCTTCGAAGAGAAGGTCGAAGACACGCTTGTCGGTCCCGTTTTTGTGATCGATTACCCGGCGAGCATCTGCCCGCTGACCAAACGCAAAACCGACAATCCCGCGATCGCCGAACGCTTTGAAATGTTCATCTGCGGGATGGAACTAGCAAACGCCTATACCGAACTGAACGATCCCGACCTTCAGGAAGAACTGTTCAAAACCCAGTTGGACGGTCAAGAGGAAGAGGATTCGATGGCCAAGATGGACAACGATTTCATCAAGGCTCTTCGGCATGGAATGCCTCCTGCGGGGGGCCTGGGCGTCGGGATCGATCGCCTGGTGATGCTGCTGACGAATTCGAAGAGCATCCGCGACGTGATCTTATTCCCACTGTTGCGGCACATCGACTGATCGCTCGGCATGTCGTTTGCACGCTTAAACTCCTGATTCTTTTTTGTGTCAGGAGGTGTTTGATGAACGACGTATTTGTAACTCGAGAGTGGAACGATCTCTGCCAACGCGTAGCCCGGTCTGCGAGTCGACTGGGACGGCGGTTCGATCGAAGCGACCATTTTGGTCAAGAAGCTCGGGATTTCAGTGCCCTTGCCCCGCCAGAGAGCTACCCGGAACTGCTCGTTCGGGTTCGGGAAGCGGCCGAGCTCGCCAAGACCTGGCAGGCGCCGCTGCCATCATGTGGGCGATTGAGCGAAAACTCGATCGATGAGGCGTTGGACGAGTCGTTTCCAGCAAGCGATCCCCCCGCCTGGACCGCTTCGATGGTCTAGGGGCTTCGACAACGGCGACTCCGTCGGACGACTGGAAATCGCCCCCGCTAGCGATTAACCTACAGCTTACCCGAACGCCCGTGGTCACACCGCTACGGGCGATCGCCCACCCCGTACAACCATGCTTCGGTTGTATCAATGATCGTCTACGGAAACCGACATCTCTGCCTTCCTCAAAACCCACGACAATATCTGATGGTTAACACTCGAATCTCTGGCTGGCTTGCGATCACTTGCTTGATGCTTGGTACAACATTCGCCGACGACAAGACCGCCGATCCGGCGAAGCCCGCACCGGCGGCAGAAGCAAAACCTGAGGCGAAAAAGCCGGAAGAAAAGAAAGACGCAAAGCCCGAGGCGAAGCCTGAGGCGAAGAAAGAGGCGAAGCCCGAGCCCAAGAAGGAAGATAAACCGGCACCCAAGAAGGAAGCAAAGCCCGAGCCGAAAAAAGAAGCCAAGCCAGCGGCAAAGCCCAAGGAAATGAAGGCTGAAGCGAAGCCGGAAGAGAAGAAACCGGAAGCCAAGCCAGCGCCGACCTTCCCCGACAAGGCGCTCGAAGCGGCGGTGCGAGCCGAGGTGTTTGCCAAGCGATACAACAACGAACCGATCACCGCTGAGGACGTGAAAAACATCTCGCGCGTTGTCGGCAAGGGAAAAGGAATCAAGAGCCTCGAAGGCCTTCAACACTGCAAAGCGATCATGCTGATCGATTTGGAGGACAACGAGATCACCGACCTCGGGCCGATCAAAGACCTCACCCGCCTGCAATCGGTCACGCTGGCAGGGAACAAGATCAGCGATATCAAACCGCTGGCCGGACTTACCAAAATGCAACTGTTGGATCTGTCGCGGAACCAGGTCAGCGACCTAGCACCACTGAAGGCGATGTCGAATCTGCGGACCTTGTACGTGGCCGATAACAAGCTAGCCACGCTGGCACCGATCGCCGAACTGACCAAAATTTGGTCGCTCGACGCCGCGGGGAATCAGATCAGCGACCTCAGCCCGCTGGCGAACCTCGGTTGGCTGACGACGCTGGACATCCAACGCAACGGAGTTTCCGATCTCAGCCCGCTGAAGTCGTTGAGCGATCTCGACTTCATGCTGCTGCAGGACAACAAGATTGCCGACCTCAGCGTGTTGGTCGAGATGTGCAAAAAAGACTTCGAAGGGTCGAAGCGATTCGCTCCCTTCCTGAAGCTGTACGTGAAAGGGAATCCGCTTTCGGACGACGCGAAGAAGCAACAGCTGGCCAAGCTGAAAGAGTTTGGAACACGCGTCCACGCCGAATAATCGCGGCTGTACAAATTCGAGCGTGCGGGCCGATTGTGCCCGCCTGCTCGAACAGTTCTCTGCAGGCCGCTGGCCTCTATTTTCCCGCTCGCTTCCGCAACAGCGGGGCCAGATATTTGGCCGTCTCATCGGCGATCACGTTGTACCCGGCGAGGTTCGGGTGCCGATCTCCGGTCCAACCCGGCAGATGTCCCAAGATCGCATCGAGCTCGTTCCCCATCACTTCGACACTGGGGCCATACACAAACGGCTTGACGAGTTCATGGTACTTGGCTGGGATCTTCGCCAACGGGTAGCGTCGGTAGTTGAGCATGTTGTATCCCTTCTCCAACTCCGCTGAATAACGCGGATAAATATCGAAGAGTTCCAGTTTCTCTTCCTTCGCTACGCCGCGAACCAGATCGTTGATCTGCTTGCTCGCCTCCTCTCCCGAAAACGGGATGACTGTCATCGGGATCAGTATCGCACCGGGATGGTCGGCGCGAAGTCGAGCTATCAGTTTCTTGAAGTCGGCGGGAAAGCCGCTGGCGAAATCATCCAGCCGCGCTCGATCGTTTAAGCCATAGCGGATGAAGATGTAATCGAGCCCCGGCAGCTTGGCGACGTCGCGATCGTAGCGATTTGAATCGAACAACCGGCGGATATATTCGCCACTGAGACTCGAATTGATCACGTCGCAAGCGGGCAGATCCTCTTCCGCCGCCAGCAACTGTTCCAGCACCGTCTCCAGATGCGGTCCTTCGGGACGGATCCGCCGCGGCACGCTCCCTTCGGCTGTGCTATCGCCGAGCAGCAGGATTTGCACGCGTCCCTCGTGTTCGGCGGCGGCGTGGTTGGATGCCAGCGAGTTGATCAGAAACGCGGCCAACAGGGCAACTGTGGCGAACGAACCGTTCAAACCACGACGATCGGTGGGCAACATCATTCAGAGGATCCTTTTTGGTGGGATTTCAGGCGGGATGGGAAGGCTTTATGGTGGCCCAACCGCAGCATGATTGCAAGCTTGCGGTGAGTGCTCGCAGGGCAAACAAAAAAACGCCCTGTCGCGATGACAGGGCGTTTGAGATTTAACAGTTTTCAACCGGATGGCGATTAGGCGAATGGGTTGTACTTGCCGGGAACCGGATGCGGGTACTTGCCATCTTCACCAGGCATGGTTGGTGGATCCGAATCGATTGTGTATTCATCGATGCCCGGGCACAGATCCTTTCCTTCGGCCAACAATTGATCCCATTTGATCACCTTGCCCGAGTAGCAGGCTTCGCGGCCCAGGATCGCGGTGAAGGTACTCTTCGCACCGTATTCACCTTCGTTGTAGATCTCGCCCGCCATCAGGGCTTCGATCAGGTCGTGTTGTTCTTGCTGGTGACCGTTGAGTCGTTGACCAGAGAACTTCCACGCGTTGGGGCCGGTGATCGATCCCGATGGATCGGCGGTACCCTTGGAACCGTGAACCGCTTCGCCGACGTGAGTCCACGATCCGCCCAAGTGGCGTCCTTGGCTGAACATCTTCGTGCCGTCGGAGAAGGTGTATTCGCAGAACGTGTGGTCGAAGATCTGGCTCTTGGTGGCATCGCCTCCCATTCGCATCTCGCGACCGCCCATGCCGTTGCATTCGACAGGATACGATCCCTTGACCCAACAACCGACGTCGAGGTTGTGGATGTGTTGCTCGCAGATCTGGTCGCCGCAGATCCAATTGAAGTGGTACCAGTTGTTGCACTGGAACGCCATTTCCGACTGGCCTTCGGTCTTGGGACGATACCAGATGCCGTTGCCGTTCCAATAGACGCGCTGAGCGATCACGTCGCCGATCGCACCGTTGTGGATGCGGTCGATGGTTTCGATGTATTGGGGTTCGTGGCGGCGTTGCAGTCCGATACCGACCATCAGGTTCTTCTTCTTCGATTCTTCCACCGACTTCAACACGCGGCGAACGCCTGGTGCGTCGACGGCAACCGGCTTCTCCATGAAGATGTGGCGTCCCTTGTTAACCGCATATTCGAACTGTTGCGGCTTGAAGCCCGGAGGAGTCGCGATCACAACCAGATCGCAATCGACGTCGATCGCTTGCTTGTAAGCGTCCAAACCGGTGAAGATCCGCTCCTTAGGAACGTCGACTTTGTCTTTGTGCTTGTTGGCCAAGCTCTTGATCGAGCGTTCGGCTTTGTCGCCAAAAGCGTCAGCGACGGCAACCAGCTTGGTGTTCCCTTTGGTGTTCATGATCTGCATCGCGGCACCGGTACCACGACCACCACAACCGACTACTACAAAGCGGATTTCGTCGCTGCCAGCAGCATGCGCGGTGCGAGCCACCGAACTGGACAACGCCGCTCCCGTGGCGGCAATCGTAGATGTCTTTAAAAAGCCTCGACGTGTAGAGTCGTTCTGCATCATTGGGATCCTTGGTTCATTTAATTGCGAAGTTAAAGCTGCACGCGTTGCCCGATCCCGACCCTATTCTGGCAAAAGAGGGGACGGCGACCAACTCACAGCGATCAGTGTCGTCTTCGCATTATATACGAATGATTTCCGCGAGGGGACGGCGATTACTCCCTTTTTCGCCGCCCAAGGGCCGCGAATCGCCCAACGATCGACTCGACCGTCGGAATCGTTCGCACAGCCCCTTTTTAGCGGGCCTGAACCTGCAACCGCGTCTCGTCACCGACGCCATCGGGCGACTGGCGGCTGGTCGCTTCGGCCCGCACGGTCATCAATTGCGGCTGATTTCCCGTGATTAACACCGTGTAGCGGATCGCCTCACCCGCCCTCAACTGGCTGATCGGCTGCAACCGAACAATCCCATCGGCGGAGATGTTTTCGACGGGATCCCCTTGGAACATCGTCGATTGCACCGCCTCCAGCCGCGTTCCGGCTGGCAACAGGATGTTCAGTATGACGTCGTCCTCGGGAACGTTGCGATTGTTCGTCACGACCAAGTCCAGCGAGATGCGATCGCCGACGACGACCGGGTTGTCGCGAGATTCGATGTCGACCTGCAGGCCGCCGATTCCGCTGCCAACCGCACCTGGCGTTTGAGCCGGTGGAGTCGTCGGGCCGGGGATCGGAGTCGTGCTGCCATTGATTGGCGGAGCACCGATCGGGGGCGGCTGAGGCGTCGGTTGCTGCCGCGGCTGTGTTGGCTGCGGCGTGGGAGTTGGCCCCGTCGCGGGAGGAGGAGCCACCGCTGGCGGCAACACCTCCAGCGTGGTATCAGCCGATGCGTTGGCACCCTGTTCCGTCGAGATCGCCACATCCAGTCGAGCCACGCCAGGGCGGCCGTCGACGCGGAACTCCCCTTCGACCGGCAATTCCTCACCTGGTTGGATGCTTGGTAAAACCCAGCTGACTGTGAAGATCCCTAGCTGCGACGAGTCGTAACCTTGGGTGAATTGCAACGCAGTCAACGCGGGGTCGTAGGTGGCCACGACGCGGACGTCGGTCAGCGGCACGGTCCCGTTGTTGTAGACGAAGTACTTCACCAGCACTTCCTCCCCCTGTTGCACCGACTGACTCCCGGTCACGATGCGAGCCGAAACCATCGGGTTCGCGGGTGGCGGATTGACCGCGTTGACGCACGCCGATTCCGTCGCTCGTTGAGCATTGCCGCCGGTCGCTGTCGCTTGAACACAGCGTTGCCCCGGTTCACGAACCTGGTAGGTCGCTTGAATTGTCCAAGGCTTGCCAGGCAGTAGAGGCTCTTCCAAGACCTTCACGACATGCTGTTGCCACTGCCCGGTGTCGGCGGCAAAGGCCAACAGACCTTGATCCCCTTGAGCGTGCACTTGGACGCCCGAGATCGGTTGATCGCCGTTGTTGCGTACTTCAATATTGAACGTCGTCTCTTGCCCTACCTCGGCACGAGCGTTCGGATCGGCTGGCGTGATCGTCACGACCAGGTTCCGTTGGACAACGGTCACGTTGACGGTGTCCTCGGCAAACGTGTTCTCCGCTCCACGAGCCTGCACCGGAATCTGGAAGCTCGCTTTGGCGCGAACGTTCAATTCAATGTCCAGTTGCGTCTGAGCGGGCAGGTTGTCGATGTCCCACAAAATCTGAGCTCCGACCAGCGTATGTTGCGCGGGCACTCGGCTGCCATCAGCTTGGATCAACGAGGTGCTGACCAGTTCGACGCCAGGCGGCAGTTCGGTCAAAACGCGAACGTTTTCCGCAGTCAAATCGCCCGAGTTGGAGACGTTGATGCCGATCGCAAACTCTTCGTCGCGAGCGACAAACGGCGGGGCACCGGTCCGAACGACCAACCGTGGTGCCGACCAAGTGACCATCGTCTGACCGGCTCCCAACGTCATCCGCGGCAACGCTTCGTCGAGTCCCGCGGGACGGATCACTGTGGTTTGAATGAACGCGGTTCCGGCAACCGGTGCGATCGGACGCAGAATCGCGGTGGCATCACCATTTTCGTTGACGACCGCTTCGATCACCGCTTGCGGTTGCGATTGGCCATTGTCGAACAGTGCGACTTCAGGATTCATCACCTGATAACGGACCTTCCAGCCCGATGCCGGCAGTTCGCCCTCTTTGCGAGTCACATGTGTGGTCAGTTGAGCTTGTTCGCCAGCCCGCAGATTCAGCGGCGCAGGGAATTGCCAATGCGCATCGACCCAGTAGATCGTGGCGGTCGCTTTGCGTTGATCCCAGCAATCGCTTTCGGGAGCCATCACCGTGACGCGGCTGATCCCTTCGCTGGGCGAGCTGATCGACAACCAAGTCTCTCCCTTTTTGACAGGCACATCGTCGCCGCGGCGGAGGTTCCCACGCGTGATCAACGATGCGACGGTGCTGGTCCGCCCAAGCGCATAGCTGCCGGTTTTCTTTTCGACCGGGTTACGAGCGACCAAGCGATGCAGCGCTCCTTGTTTATCGTCGCCGACGTCGATGAAGGTGCCGACGCTATCGGGCGTCAACATCCATTCCAACGGTTCGCCGGTCATCAGATAACCATCGGTTCCACATACACCCGACAGCAGGACGACTTCGCCGCCGACCGGCGCGATGATCTTGCGATGGTTCAATAGGATTCGGCCGCGTTTGCCGCGATCGGGCAGATGCAACAACTTATGCAGATCGCAATGTTTGTCGAACAGAACCGCTTTGGGACCGTCGGCGCACTCATCGACCACCTTGGCTGGTGGCGGAGCGGGGGCGGTTCGCGGCACACCTGCTCCCTGCAGGCACGGCGGCGGCGGCGCAGGATCGGTGAACGCCGGCTCGGGCAGACACCCAAACGGACCGCAGCCATTTTGCAATTTATCGGTGCAAGGCAGCGTCAGTGTCGTAGTATTCGGGCAAGGCAGGAAAAAGCAGTCGCCCGTCGGATCGATAGCCGGCAGCTGCAAATGAGTGCAACCGGTGACGCATGGCATCAACAGAAAGCACGCCAAAAGCGCCGCGGTGAAGTGGTGGTGGGTCCTTGTAGCAAACATCGCTCTTGCAGTTTTTGCGGGTTCCACAAACGAATCCGTTCAGGCAGACCTTGCCCGCAGAAACCTAGCATTCCCATGGCGCAATGATGCCTGGATGCAACATTTGGCGTTGAGAATTCGCCACGTTTGGGCATCCTGCGCACGACCCTATCGACTGCAACGATTCTCGGGGCCCCAGCAGTGGCCCCGTTGGGGCTCCGCCGCCGTTTTCATCGCCCCCAAAACCCTGGGCGATGCCCTGGGCTGGCGTAGCACCGGCCCCGTTGGGCCTGTCGAACAGGAACATGTTGAGCGCTATCGTTTGACCGCGGCGGCAACGCACCGCGTCCACACGCACCAACGCGCTGGCGTGACGTAACGGGACCGTGGCTCAGGGCCGCCGTCGTTTGTGCCGCTCCCCAAACCCAGGGCGTCGCCCTGGGCTGGCATAGAGCTACCCCGTTGGGGCGGTGCACGAACGGTTACAACGCACCGAATCGGATGGCAATGCGTTTGGCGTATGCACCGGTTCATCGACGCGGACATTCAGGCAACCTTCCACGGGCCCAACCGAGCGGACATGCGAGCAACGTTCCTTAGGCCCAACGGGGCCGGCCGTATGCCAGCCCAGGGCAACGCCCTGGGAAACCGATGCCCACAAAACCGTTTCAGGCCCAACGGGCCGGCTGTACGATCATGCGAGCAGTAGCGGAAGTCGTACCCGCAAAACCGAAGCCGCTGCTATTGCCCGCCTCGCACGACACCTTGAATCATTCTGCCACTTCCCATGCTGGACTACGGATCGATCGAGGCGACTCGTTTGGCAGAATAACCGGGTCAGAATGACAAGAGGGAATAGCGAACAACAAACCTCATCTTACACCGGCACATCACACCAAAATCATTCTGCCACTTTCCATTCGGGGAACACGAATCCGTTCGCACGCAGCCACGTCTCGCTGCCGTCTGCCGCCCAAGATTCTTCGGCTAACAAGATCATTCCTGCGGTGCAGTTGGAGTGATGAAGCGGGCGTCGAAGACGCGGGCGGCTGGGACCTTGTCGGCATCGACAAGTTCGATTTCGACCATTTGATCGATCAACGTCTTCCATCGCGCGGCGGTCATCTGGCCCAGCGGCGCGGCGGGATCTTCGCGATCGCATAACGGGCGAATCTGCTCTGCCCCAAACGCGAGCGCGCCGGCGTCCATGTCGGGATTGATCGAATCGATCAGGGCGTTGGTTTCGACCGGATCGTCGAGGTACTTCTGCCAACCGCGAGCGCTCGCTCGCACGATTCGCTGGGCCAGGTCGCTCTGCGTATCCAACGTCTTGCGGCTCGCAACCAGCACGCTGGCGTACGGGTTATATCCGATCTCGGAGACCATCAGCGCGACCGGATCGGCTCCCTGTTGCTTGGCGACGTAGGGCTCGCTGAAGATGTAAGCCTGTTGCGCGAACCGCTTGTTCGCCAGGAACGGGCCGATGCTGCCGGGATAGGCGATCGTTTCGACACCGGTCAGCGGCAGATGCTTCTGCATATATTGAAAGAACGCCGGGCCGGTGCCGATCGCCAGCGTGACGTCGCGAAGATCGGCCAGCTTCGAAATCCCCGATTCGCGATGGACCATGATGCATCGCGGCGTGTTCTGGATCGGTGCAAAAAGAGCGACAACTTCCGCGCCGGCTTGATGGCCAAACAAAACCCGATCGGCATTGGTCACGGCAAATGCAACTCGCCCGGCCGCAACCGACTGGACGACCGGGACGTTTGGCCCGCCGGGCAACAACGTCACTTCGAGCCCTTCGTCGGCGAAGTAGCCATGCACGTCGGCCGCGTAATAGCCGCCATGTTCGGCTTCGGGGAACCAGTTCAATTGCAGCGACACCTGCTGCAATCCGGACGCTTCGGAGGTCGATCCGCCGGCCGAAGAGTCGCTGCTGGACGAACAGCCCGACAGCAGCAACGCGATACAGATCACCAGCGAAACGGATTTCGATCGCGCAGCGGTTATTGGCGACAACGTTCGATTCATATTCAAGTTTCCAGGATGTGCACTATTGGCCCGCGGCGAGATTCCATGTCCCCTCACCGATCAGAACCGCTTGATTTTGTAGGGTCAACTGTGTCGGCGAATCGCGATGAGTCGACGACTGCATCAACACCTCGCCGTCGATTTGCAGCGACAGCGGAGGCAAATCATGCGCGGGAGCGGAAAATCGCGAAACGACAAACTTCGGTCGGCCGGTGGGAGCTTGATATTGTAGCGCGAACAACGACCGCGCGGGATCGCAGACGACCGACAGATTTTTCCAATCCAACAACGACTCCTTCTGCCATGTTTTCCGCAGCGCGATCAAGTCGCGATACCATTGCCAGATCGCGGGGTCTTTGATCTGGATCGACTTGGAATTCGCAAACGCATCATCGTGGCTCGGCGCGATCGCACCTTTCCATTGGTGATGCGGGTATTCGTTGCGGCGACCGCGGTCGACAGCGCGACGCAATCGTAGATCGCCAAAGTCGACAAAAAACATGAAGGGTGCGTCGCAGGCGTACTCTTCCCCCATGAAGATCATCGGGATCGATGGATAGAGCATCAGCAGCGGGATCGCAGCGCGTTGGGTTTCGGTCGAGGTGAGTTGATGGAAGCGGGAGCCATGCGGATGGTTGCCGACACAATCGTGCGTCTGCAAACCGCAGATCAGCGATGGCAAAAACGAGAAGTCTCCCTCGGCGTGCATCTGGCGGCGGACTTCGCTATCGATCCGCGTGACCTTGGGCCCGGTGTGCAGGTAGCCGTGCTGCAACGCTTCTTCGATGTCGCTCGCCCCCGCGTAATGGCGATGCGCGAGATTGATCTCCGGAACGGTGTGGGAATAGATCGCGTGCATGATATCGTCGGCCCAGATCGCATCGTACGCAGTCCCATCGGTCGGCGAGACGAGGGCGTGATCGTAGATATTCGCTTCGCCGATCAAATGAATCGGGCGATCGACGGTGCCGGTAAAATCGGTGACCGCGTGACGGATGCTGCGGAGGATCGGCTGGTCGCTGTCGTCGAACATGAAATGGACCGCATCCAAACGCAAACCGTCCAGATGGTATTCGCGCAGCCAATAGATGGCGTTCTCGATCACAAACCGCCGCGCCGCTTCGCTGTTCTCGCCGTCGTAGTTGAACGCGTCGCCCCAAGGCGTGTGGTGTCGCTTGGAGAAATAGGGACCGAAGTCGTGAAGGTAGTTCCCCTCGGGCCCCAGATGGTTGTAGACGACGTCTAAGATCACCGCGATTCCGGCGGCGTGACAGGCGTCGACGAAGCGTTTGAAATCGTCGGGAGTCCCGTAATTTTCAGTGGCTGCGTACAGTTGGACTCCGTCATAGCCCCAGTTGCGCGAGCCCGCACACTGGGCCAACGGTAACACTTCGACAGCGGTAATGCCTAGCGAGACAAGTTCTTCGATCCGATCGATCGCTGCCAGATAAGATCCCTCGCTTGTAAAGGTTCCGAAGTGCATTTCGTAGATCACCAGGTCGCTTTTTGCGACGCCGCGATAGTCCGCATCGTGCCACGGATATTTGCGATGATCGACGACCATCGAAGGGCCGTGAACGCCTTGTGGTTGAAATCGCGAAGCGGGATCGGGCCGACTGACGCGATCGTCCAACGAGATCTGATACCGATCGCCGCCACCGATTCCGCGGACCGTGCGATGGAAGTATCCATCCTCGTCGGGCTGGATGCGGAAGCGTTGGATCTCGTCGCCGTTCTGCTTTTCGATCGCCAGTCGGCCGGCGTAGGGAGCCCAGATATTGAAGTGGGTCGCGTTGCAGGAGACCGGGACAGCGCCCAGTGGATCGCTGGAACGAGACTCTCGTTTTTCGGGCGGCACGAGCTCGAACCAACAACATCCTTCCAAGACACCCGACGTCGCTCGAGCCTCCGACAGATAGAATCGATCCAACGTATTGCCGGTGCGGTGCGATGCATAAACTGTCGACGCGATCTCCGGTTCGGCATTGCCAACGACGATCGTGCGATATCCCGCGAGGAAGACCTCCAAGTCGTTGCCACCATCACCGGCAAAGACAACTTGTTCGCGATCATTTCCGCTGCGGTCCAACCACCACTGCAAGGCGTAGGCTTTGGAAAGTCCCGCCGGCAGGATGTCGACCAGCCCTTCACCCCAATGGAGATTGAAACCCGAGATCACATCGCAATCGATCCCCGAGTCGCGCAGACGGCTTTGAATCGTGGCAACCGTCGCTTGCAACGTCTTTGCTTCGGCGAAGTAGCTGATCTTGAACTGGTTTTGTTTTTCGGTGGCGCGGAACCGCAGGTCGACTAGATCTCGCAACAGGTAGGAGACGTCGTCGGTCGCAAAGCTGGCGAAGTTCGCTTCCAGATGCGTTTGGAAGTCGGGCAGGTAGTCGAAGCCACCGTCGTCGTTGCGGACAACGATCGTCGTGCCGCCATCGCAGATCGCGACTTCGGGTGCCGGAATCTGAAACGTCTGCAACGCTTCGATCATCGCTGCGCGATCGCGTCCCGTGATGGGAAGCAGCTGCACCTGGTTGGCTTGCAAATTTCCAAGCAAGGTTTGCAGGTCGGCGATGTGAGTCGGATCGTCTTGCAGCGGCAGCAGCGTACCGTCCAGATCGGTCGCAAGGATCGAGCGGGGGCGAATGGGCATAGGTGGGAAAAATCAAATGCGAGTAGTGAGGAGCATGGTTTGCGAAGCGGTCTACCTGACCGTAGCATATTCCTCTCGCGGCGAGTAGCGCAGGGGAGCGTCGGATCATCGCAGCGGTTGGCAGCGACTTAGGCTTCGCGGTTGAGATGCTCCAACATCGCTTCGACCTCGTCCTGCAATTCGTCCAACAGCGCACGGCACTCGGCCAATTTGTTGGCACGCGCGAGTTCTTCGAGTCGAATCGAAACCGCCACCACGCGACTGGCGGCAAAGACGTCGGCGGATCCTTTTAAGGTATGGGCTGCACGCGCCAACGATTTGCAATCTCCCATCTGCAGGGCGTGATGGATCTGATCGATCAGGATCGGGCCTTCCTGACGCATCGCGCTGGTCAGCGGTTCCAACAGTTCCCAGCCGCCGTCGATTCGTTCGATCGCATGCCGCAGGTCGACGATCTGAGTCGGATTTGCCAGCTCCAATGGCGGCAGATATCGTTCGGGAGCCGCGGCGGCAGTCGGAGGTTCGCGGTCGAAAACCCCGGCGATCACAGCTTGCAATTGCGACGGGTTGATCGGTTTGGAAATGTAATCGTCCATGCCCGCGCTAAGACAGCGTTCGCGATCGCCATCCATCGCCGCGGCGGTCATGGCGATGATCGGAGTATGAATTCCCAGATGGCGATCGCGGACTCGGATTTCCAGCGTCGCTTCGACGCCGTCCATCTCCGGCATCTGCAGGTCCATCAGGACAAGGTCAAAGGGTTGGCGAGCGACCTCCATGACGGCTTCGATCCCGTTCCGGGCCAACGTGACATTGTGCCCCTCGCGGCTCAAGAATCCGATCGCGACGCGTTGGTTCACCAATCCATCTTCCGCCAACAGAATGTTCAATGGACGCTGATTGCCGCCGGGTTCTAGCAAAGGTGTCGACGTGGCGTGGTGGCTGCGAATGTCCATCGCGTCGAGAATTGAATCGAACAGATCCGACTGCAGCACCGGCTTGGTGAGATAACGCTGAATCCCCATTTCGCGGCACCGCTGCGAATCGTCGGCTCGCGCGGCCGAGGAGATCATGATGATCGGCAGCCCCTTCAACAGCGGCGACTGACGAATACACTCGGCTAACGCAAATCCATCCATGTGCGGCATCATGCAATCCAGCAGCACCAATCGATAGGGATCCTCGGTCGACGCGGCCCGTTGCAGTTCGGCCAATGCCGCCGGAGCGCTAGCGACCAACGTTGGGTTCAACTGCCAAGCGTCCAGCATCTCGCCGAAGATCTGACGATTGGTGTTGTTGTCGTCGACGACGATCGTCGGGAGGCCACGTAGGCTGTCGAGATTTTCGGTCGGAGCCACGGCCGCATCGGCCAACAGGAACTCCGCCGTAAAATAGAAGGTCGTGCCGACGCCCACCTGACTGTCGAGCCAGATGTTGCCGTGCATCAGATCGACAAGGCGAGCGGAGATCGCCAATCCCAAACCGGTGCCGCCGAACTGCCGCGTGGTCGAGACGTCGGCCTGGGCAAACTCTTCGAAAACTGTCTGCACCTTTTCGCCGGGAATCCCGATCCCCGTATCGCGAACGGCAAACTGCAACCGAATCGCACCGGCGTCGAGAGCTTCGAGCGGCAGATGCGATTGACCGTTTGCCAGCGGATTGGTGATCGCGATCACTTTGGGATCGTCGGCGTTGGTGACTTCGACAACCACCTCGCCCTGCTGCGTAAATTTGATCGCGTTGCCGACCAAATTCACGACGATCTGTCGCAAGCGGACCGGATCGCCAGCGACTTGGTTGGGGAGATGGGGATCGATCCGGCAGGCGAGTTCCAAGCCTTTTTCGGCAGCTTTGACGGCAAGCGTTTGCACGGTGCGGCCGACGCAATCGCGAAGGTTGAACGAGGTCTCTTCGAGTTCGAGTTTGCCCGCTTCGATTTTAGAGAAGTCGAGGATGTCGTTGATGATCCGCAGCAGCGAATCGGCGGAATCCTTGATCGTCCGCAGGTAATCGCGCTGCTCGATCGAAAGATTGGTGTGAGCCATCAGGTCGGCCATCCCGATGATCCCATTCATCGGCGTGCGAATTTCGTGACTCATGTTCGCCAGGAAATCACTCTTCGCCTGGTTCGCCGCGTCAGCCGCCTCCTTGGCTGTTTTCAACTCCTGTTCGGTCCGCTTCAGATCGGTGACATCGCGAGTGATCCCGAAGGTCCCGACAATTCGGCCGGCATCATCGCGGAGCGGCATCTTGGTCGACGAACACCAGCTGTCGGGGCGATCGGCCCAGGTTTCGCGTTCGATCTCGGCGACCATCGGCACGCCGGTATCCATGATCTCCAGCTCGCTAGCTCGGGCGTTGGCCGCGTGTTCGCTGGTGAAGATATCGGCATCGGTCTTGCCGACTGCGATCTCGGCGTTTTTCCAATGGAACTTCTTCGCCATGCTGCGGCTGATCCGGATGAACCGACTGTCGCGATCTTTGAAATAGATGCTGTCGGGGATATTGTTCAGCAGCGTGTTCAGCAGATAGCGGGCTTTCTCCAGGTCTTGGTCCAAATGCTTCCGCTCGGTGACGTCCCAGAACAGCAACTGCACGCCGGTGATTTTTCCCTGGGCGTCGCGGACGGGAGCTTTGACCCGTTCGATCCAACACTCGTTCCCATCTTTCGCCAGATAGGGTTCGGTGTCGTGCAGAACGATCCCCTCGCGGATCACCTGTTGATCGTCCAGCTGGTACGCCTTGGCGAGATGTTCCGGGAAGATATCAAAGTCGGTCTTGCCGCGGAGTTCCTGCAACGTCATCTGATGCAGTTGAAGGTAGCGTTCATTGGCGAACACTCGGCGGCCGTGCAAATCCTTTAAGACCAAATTGATCGGAAGGTTATCGACCAGCGTGTGGTACAGAATCCGCGTCTCTCCCAGCGCCGAACTCGGATCTTGGGAGTCGATAAAAATTTCGCTCGGTTGCTGCGGCGGCAGCTGAGAAAACGTCGATTCAGCCGCTTCGGCGCGGCGAGCAATCTGATCCCAGGCTGCCAGCAATTCTTCTTCATCGGCAGAACCGTCGGTTTGCGCGACGAGTCGAGACCGCACCTTTTGCAGTGCGGATTGCAGATCGAAAGGGCCGGTGGGATCGGTCATGGAAGATCTATCGCGCTGGCAGGATACTTCGCTTGGAATCTTTGCCGCAGTGTACCATCTGCGGTGCCGCTTGTACTCATCATCTGTATTACAAATCGGGGCGGAGCAGTGTTTCTATTTGAGCTATCAGCTGGCACGCGCTAGCGTCCGGTTCTCTGGCCAACACCGCGCTGCCGCGGGCTGGCGAATTCGCCCGAGCTGAAACACTAAATTGCCCTGCATTTCAAATATAGGACAGAGTCTTGCAGGTGACAGCAAAACCATCGGCGATCGGTTTGCGCCGCCGCGATCTCTCGCCCGCGGAAGTCGCCCAGCTCAGGTGCCCTTCTATTTGACTCCGCTTCGGGCAAATCGTTCACTCAAAAAGGCTGCTCGCTCTACTTACCATACCAGCCCCCATCGCCGAGGGGGCCTGATTGTTATTGCCTCGCGATTCCCGTTCCTGCTACACTCCGCCCCCCAATTGTCTCGTCTATACGGAGGGTCGCGCGTGCTCCGAAACTACAAAATCCGAACCAAACTACTGATCGCCCTCGGATTGCTATGCGCGATTGTGTTGACAATTTCGCTCGGCGGTTTTCAGTCGATCTATGCCTATCGGCAACTCGCCAGCAGCATTAGCGATCGGGCGGCGGAGCTGCCGCTGACCAGTTCGCTGACTCGCGACGTCGAGCTGCTGCGGAACACCTACCACCGCATCCACGACCATTCGAGCAGCGAAAATCCGCTGGCTCGAATCTCGTTGACCAACGAACGCGATCAATTTCGGACCTGCGTTGCCGACGTTCGCTCTTCAGCCAACGCCTACCGTGGCGAACTGGACGCTGGAGATGATGAAGCGACAGTCCTTTCGGATCGGTCGCGCGAACGACATACCATCGATGCGATGTTGCGTGGGCTCGAACGCATCGACGACATCGTCCGCGCCGAAAACTGGGCGCTCAAAGAGATCGATTACGCCCGCTTGGAGATCGAGCTGGATAGCTTGGCCGATTCGGCGCAACAGCTGCCAACCTTTCTGCAGCAACACATGCTCAGCCTACGCGACGACGTTCGCGGTTTTTACCGCACGGCGATCGCCGTGATGTGGGGCAGTTCGCTGCTGGCGTTAGGAATGTTCGCCGCCTTGATCTTCCTGTTCCATCTCGTCGTCGTTAAACCGTTTGGGTCGCTGCTGCAGGGCAGCCGCACGATCAGCGAAGGAGTCTTCGCCCATCGGATCGAACTGGGGACCGGCGACGAACTGGCGGAACTGGCAAATTCGATGAACGACATGACCGCTCGGTTCTTGAGCACCGAATCGGAATTGAAGGATGTGATCGCGGGCAAAGAGGAAGAGATCCGCAATCGAACCAACGAAGCGATCCGCAACGAACAACTGGCCAGCGTCGGGTTCCTCGCCGCCGGGGTCGCTCACGAGATCAACAATCCGTTGGCGTCGATCGCGTGGAGTGCCGAAGCGCTCGAATCGCGGCTGCACGATCAACTCTACGACACCGATTCCGACGGACCATCGCAACCGCTGAACAACGACCAATTGTCGACGCTGCGAACCAACCTGCGTCGAATTCAAGACGAGGCGTTCCGTTGCAAAGGGATCACCGAACACCTGCTGGACTTCAGCCGCTTGGGGAACGTCAAACGCGAACCGACCGACCTGAAGCACTTGGTCGAAGACGTTGTTGCGATGGTTGGCACGCTAGGCCAATACCGCTGCAAGACGATCCGTTTGGACTGTCCCGATGAAGTCAATGCGGCGATCAACGGCCAGGAGATCAAACAAGTTGTCCTGAACCTGCTGACCAACGCGTTGGAGAGCGTCGACACCGACGGAGCGATCGACGTCCGGCTGCGGCAACGCGGCGATGTCGCCGTGCTGACTGTCGAAGACGACGGCTGCGGGATGGATGAACACGTTCAGAACCATCTGTTCGAACCCTTTTTCACCAGCGGTAAAGAAGGGCAGGGAACCGGTTTGGGGCTGAGCATTTCCTATCGTATCGTCCAACAGCATGGCGGCCGGATGTCGGCGCAGAGCGAAGGACGGGGCCGGGGCGCCCGTTTAGATGTCACACTACCTCTTGAACACACCATGGAAGCCGATGTCCAAAAAAACGCAGCCTAACGCCGGTTTGTCGATCATGTTCGCCGACGATGAGCCCGGCCTGCAGGAGTTGATGGCAGCCGAATTGCCCCGCTTGGGACACACCGTCACCGTCTGCCCCGATGGGCTGACCGCGTTGGCGGCTGTCGAAAAGCAGGCTTACGATTGCATCATCGTCGATCTCGACATGCCTGGCATGAACGGGATCGAAGTCTTGCAGCGAACCAAAGAACTGCAACCGCTGTGCGAAGCGATCGTGCTGACCGGTAAATCGACGACCGAATCGGCGATCATCGCTGTGAAGTGCGGCGCCTTCGACTATCTGACTAAACCGTCGCGGCTGGCCGATCTCGCCACGCTCTTGGGACGCGTTGCCGAACGCCGCCAGATCAGCAAGCAGATGTCGGCGCTTCAGTTGCGGCTGCGCCGCGCCGAGGGAGATCCTCAATTGATCGGTAAGCATCCGTCGATGGAGCGTGTTGCGAAATTGATCGCCAAAGTCGCGCCAACCGAAAGCACCGTCTTGATCCGTGGCGAAACCGGATGCGGTAAAGAGCTAGTCGCTCGCGCGGTCCACGACCAGAGCCGACGAGCGGCAGAATCGTTTGTCGCGATCAACTGTGGCGCACTTCCCGAAAACCTGATCGAAAGCGAACTGTTCGGTCATTGCCGCGGTGCCTTCACCGGCGCCGATGCGGCTCGCACCGGCATGTTCCAAGTCGCCGATGGCGGAACGATTTTCCTGGACGAGATCGGCGAGCTGCCGCTGTCGATGCAAGCCAAGTTGTTGCGCGTGCTCGAATCGCGTGAGATCCGCCGCGTCGGCGACAACCAAGTCGAAAAGATCGATGTTCGCGTCGTCTGTGCGACGCACCGAAATCTCGAACAGATGGTCGAACAGGGCGAATTCCGCGAGGACTTGATGTTCCGCATCAACACCTTTGAGATCGACGTTCCGTCGCTCCGCGAGCGGGCGAGCGACATTCCGGAACTGGCCGCGCATCTGCTGCGTCGCTTCAACAACGAACAACTGAGCGATGCGGAGCTGTTCACGCCCGAAACGATGAGCGCTCTGACGGCCCACGTCTGGCCGGGCAATGTTCGCGAACTGGCTAACGTGATCGAACACGCAGTCATTTTGTGCGACGCGCTGCCGATCCGCCCCGAACATCTGCCGCGGCACTTTGGCGATCGTCAGCTACGAAAAGAGTTACGCAGCAGCGGCCCGATGAGCCTGCGAGAGATGGAGCACGTGGCGATCGAACAGGCGTTGGAACGGCACGACGGCAACAAATCGGCTGTCGCGGCGGAACTGGGCATTAGCCTGAAAACCCTGTATAACAAGCTGAACACGGTTGCTGCCGAAAAGCAATCGGCGTAATCCTCACCGTCGCCACTGCGCCGGTTTTCGCTTGTGCAGATCTTCTTTTATGAACACCGATTCCGCATCGCTTCGATCCAGCGACATCGAACTGGTGGAACCGACGCCGCAATTGCGGATCGTTTCCGATAGCGAAGCTGCGGAACTGGCTGCGGAGATTCCGACGGGATCTCCCTTTGCCCCCGGGACCGCGTTGCCGTTGGATCTGGTTGGACAACCGATCAGCTTCGAAGCGGGCGTATGGCGCGAGACGATGTTAGGCGGGCTCTTGGCGTCGTTGATCATGATTCTGTTTGGTCTTGGTGCGGTTGCCATTTTCCCGATCGGTGCGGTATTGATCGGTGCGGGGGGCTGTTTGTTGGGGGCGATGGCATTGGTCACGCGACGTCCCACGTTAGCGTTGGCGGCGACCTTGGGGAATCTGGTCGTACTGGCGATTGGTTTCTTTCGGTCGTTCAGCTAGCTTCATCCGCCGACAATCCAGCCAAACGATTCCCAGGCGAACCAAATTGGAGTGCGACAGTGATGAGTCCAACCGATGGTTTACGCGATGCCAGCGATTGGCTGCGGTCTCAAGAGCCGGCGATCAAAGAACAACTGGTGCAGTGGGCTGAAATCGCTTCGGGATCGCACGACACCGTGGGCTTGCAACGGATGTCTAATCGGCTGCGGGCAGACTGGCAGCATCATGGTTTCACATTGCAACCGACGCCGTTGTCGGCGATCCAAGAGGTCGCTTCCCAGGGGGAGATTGTGGAATGGAAGAGTGTCGATGCCTTGGTCGCCCGCCAACGTCCCGGGGCCGCCCGGCGGGTGTTATTGGCGATTCACTTCGACACCGTTTACGAACAAGAGAGCGATTTCAAGCAGTGCCAGTGGCTCGATGCCGATCGCTTGCGCGGCCCCGGCGTCGTTGATGCCAAGGGAGGGCTGTTGGTGATGATGTGGGCCTTGGCAGCGATCGAGAAGTTTGATCTCGCGGGAGAGATCGGATGGACCGCGATCCTGAATCCCGATGAAGAGATCGGTTCGCCAGCCAGCGCGGCGCTGTTCCAACAACAGGCGGGGCTGCACGATTTTGGTCTGCTGTTCGAACCCTGTCTCCCCGATGGCGCGATGGTCTCACAGCGAAAGGGTTCGGGGAACTTTACGATCGTCGTTCGCGGCCGCTCGGCGCACTCCGGCCGCGATCCCGAAGACGGTCGCAACGCGATCGTGTTGTTGTCGCAGGTGGTCGGTGAGGTCGATCGGTTGAACGATCCGCATGCTGGCACGACGGTCAACGTTGGCCGCATCGAAGGAGGCGGGCCGCTGAACCGCGTTCCCGATCTGGCGATCGGCCGCTTGAACGTTCGCGTCAACGATGCGTCGGCGCTAGCGGACTTTGAGAATCGGCTGAGCCAGATTGTCGACCAAGCCAATGAACGCGAAGGCTTTGAGGTTCGCTTGCATGGCGGTTTCCATGCGCCGCCAAAGAGTGTCGACGATCGCACACGGGAAATTCAACGCGCTGTCGAAGCTTCTTTAGATGCTTCGGAACCGGCGATCCGATGGCAACCGACCGGCGGAGCTTGCGACGGCAGCAAGCTCGCATTTTATGGACTGCCCAACGTCGACACGTTGGGCCCTCGCGGCGGCAATCTACACAGCCCCGATGAATGGGTCGACACCGCGTCGATCGTTCCCAAAGCCACGTCGATCGTCCGTCTGTTGACAGCCTATGCGCGTGGCGATAAATGGATGTGTTAGGACTGGTGCGGTCGACCTAACGTTTGCGTTTCGAGTTCAGATCGAATTCCATTTCCGGATTGGTTCCGGCTTTGATGTCGGCAAACATCGTGCACATCTCCGGGTTGTTGTATGCGGGAGGCAAGATGTTTTCGGCCCCCACATCTGCGGCGGTAGCTCCAGGAGGGATCGGCGAGCCATCGGGTTGAGCCAGCTTTTGGAAGATGACTTTGTATTTGCCTTCCCGAACGCCATCTTGCCCCTCGACCGACGTGACGCTGAACGCGCCGTTCGCATCGGTGACACCAAAACCGCCGCGTCCAGCGACGCCCGCTTCGGGCAACAACGATACCGAGACACCTTCGATTGGCTTGCCATCCATTAGCACGCGGCCCGATGCCGGATAGACGTCGGCCAACGGAGGACCGCCGTCACAGCCAACGGCCAGCAGAACCAACAAAGAAGCGGCACAGAACAAGCGACGATCATAAACGAGAGTCATCAGAAGGGGGCTCCAGAACGAGAGGGAATTGACTTGCGAGATGAGTATTGGGTAGTGTTTTAACCGCGGCGACGCTTCCAGGACCGGCGAATCGGCCCGTCCTGGAATTGTGCGCCGCAAGGCATGGTTCGAGATTAAAATTCACCAACGACGTTTCCGTCGGAGATCGCGGTGATGTTGTTGAGGACCACTTGGTCGGTGGTTTCGGTCATGAAATGGACCGATCCATCGGCGAATACCGCTTGGGCTCCGCCGGGATGGGTGCTTCCGGCGGTTCCCCATTCGCCCAATTGGCTAGCGCGGGGCGTTCGCGAATTGGGAGGCGAATCCCAGTTGCAGCACTCGTTGTCGTTGATACCGCGAGACCATCCCAGATCGACGCCTTGACCGGCCCATTTGGCATAGCCCCAAGTGGGAACCGATCCATCGACGACCGCACGCAGCGTTTCGGCTACGGCAACGGTGTTGCTGGTTCCATCGGTGATATCGCGAAACCGCGACGATTCGTCGTGTCCAAACAGACGTTTGCTGGTGAACCCGGTGTCACGGCTCCACTTCTCGGCGGTGCTGGACAACCGACGCATGCTGAAGTCGTAATTCGTGTAGGCACCCAACAAGCTGGTCGTACCGGCCGAAATCGAATAGCTCGCCGAGTCGGTGGGGTAGTGGGTTGGGTTGGGATCCGATGGGCACAAGAAGGCTTCGACCGATGTGCTGACGACGACATCGTTGGCGTTGCCCGCTTCACCTGGTTTCGGGCCGGCGAATCCAACGCCACCGCGATCGTAGCCGCCGGTGGGGAGGTTCATGTCGATTTGATCCTGCAGGTTTTGCAGTTCGATAAAGGGTAGCAACAGCATCCAACCGCGATGGTTCAAAACGCCGTTTGCTGCGGGAGCGGCACTTTCGGCGGTGACCGAACCGTCACCCGAAGTGGAGTAGGGAAAGACTCGATGCGTGTCGTGATAGTTGTGCAGCGCCAGACCGATCTGCTTCATGTTATTGGAACATGACATCCGACGAGCGGCTTCGCGAGCGGCTTGAACGGCAGGCAAAAGCAGCCCAACCAGAATACCAATGATCGCAATTACGACTAACAATTCGACAAGTGTGAACCCCGAGCGGTGTGGTTGCGTGTTGGGGCGAAGTGAGCGGTGCTGGGACGGGGAAACGTGCCGTGATTTCATGCGGGCGGGTCCTGAATTTAGAGGGGTGAGAATTTAATATTGGGATTGGGGCCCCGGCTGATAGATGCACACGGAGTGCCAAGAAATGTCGCTGCAACGCTTCTGGTGTATCGCGGTTGTGCCACACGGGCTCTGCACCACAATGGCTAGAACGCATGGTGGGTGGCGAGGATTACTTCGCTGATGCCTCGCTTACGGCATGTTGGATTCCGTAACGGAAGTTGGGCACGATGCCTTTGCGGCGCCGTTTTTTTTTTGAGTTATTTGTGTTTCGCAACGAATGCCTTGTCGTTGAGCTACGCTGCTTAAAACTAGGGCATGAGGTTTGGTAGGAATGGCGTGTGTGTGTTGGACCGAGCGAGTGGTTGCTGTGGTGGCGTTATTCCGCAATGACCTGGACTCTTCTTTTGACTGGAATCGATCGTGAAGAAACCGGAATCGACCGACCCGCCGATGCCGCCGCCGCGTTTTTCAACGCGCCGGTTTCCTGTCTACGCCTACGTTCCGGGGATGCATCCCCATCCGTTCTCGGATCCTCGCGGGCACAGCTGGGACGCGGTGGCCAGGGCGGTTGATCCCGCCGACCGGGTGTCGATCCGCAATCGTCACCTTTGGGCGGTCGATCTGTTTAACCACGGCTACGTCTGGGAAGCGCATGAAGCGTGGGAGTCGCTGTGGATCGCTGCTGGACGCGTCGGCCCTGCGGCGACGTTTCTGAAGGGGCTGATCAAACTCGCCGCGGCCGGTGTCAAAGCGCGGCAGGGGAAACTGGTTGGCGTTCGGCGCCACGCGCGGCGAGCGGCGGAGCTGTTTTTGGAAGCTGCCGACGATCGAGGCTTTTCCTGCGAGCTGCAGTTTGGGCTTTCATGTCAGTTGATGCGACAGAACAGCATGAATGTGTTGGATGCCGCGGCAAGCATCGTCGATCGCGCGCCGCAACCTGTCGTGCGGGTGTTGCCGGTCGTGTTGCAGCCGATCTTTCCCAGCGATGATGCCGAATCCCCTCCGCCCGCAGCGGATGAGCCATCGTAGCGAGGGACCAAAGCCGGCAGGACTAATCCGTTTGTTTCGGTGCTTGCAGGTCTTCGCGGATGATCGCAACGGTCAGAGCGATCCGGATCGTCTGGCCGTTCTTGTGGAGTGCTGGAACGCGGATCAGGTTGGTCCCCAGATGCGTCTGCCCCGACGCGATCGCACTATGAAAACCGTCCCAGTGTGGTTTTCGCGAAGCGTGGGGAATAAAGAAGTCCATCGATTTGCCCAGGACTTCGTCGGCGCTGTACCCCAGCAAGCGAACGGCTCCCGGATTCCACAAGATGATCTCGCCGCGGCGATCGACGGCGATGATGGCATCGCCGACACATTGAACGAATTGGTCGAGGTCCAAATCGGTTTTCATTAACTCAGTTCTCGAGGACTCACGTTTCTTGATCTAACTGCAACAACGCTTCGACGCCGACGCGATTGCAGTAATCGCCAAGACTCTCCCCCGCGGTTCGATGCTGTTTGAAATGAACCAACACGGGACGCAGTTCGTCGACGATCCGGCTCATCGGAACCTGATCCTTGAAGACTTTGTTCATTCGCGTACCCAGCAGGTTGCCACCGATGAACAGCGTGTAGCGGCCTTCGCCCGTCTTGCCGTCGGCACTACGGCCAACCAGACCGATGTCGGCGTTATAGGGTCGGGCACAGCCGTTGGGACATCCGGTCATCCGGATCGTGAACTGTTCGTCCGCCAAACCAAGTAAGCTGAGTTCGGCTTCGACCGCGCCGATCACAGTCGGCAACACGCGTTCGCTTTCGGTAATCGCCAAGCCGCAGGTTGGCAGCGCCGGACATGCGAACGCAAACCGCCGGGCGTTGCTGATCTGATCGACAGTGACAACGCCGTGTTCGGCCAGCAGTTGTTGGATAGTGTCGCGTTGATCTTCTTCGAGATCGCACAACAAGATGTTTTGCTGAGCGGTCAGTCGAGCGTTGCTGACATGGTCGGTGAACAGCTTGCGAAGAGCTGTCTTCAGTCGCAGCGGGCCATCGTCTTTGACTCGACCGTTTTCGATCGGCAGCCCCAAGAAGAACTTGCCGTCTCCTTGCGCGTGCCATCCCATGTGATCATCGTGTCGTGTCACGTCGACCGGATTGGGAGCGGGCAACGGACGTGGCAAGCTGCCATCGGCAACGCCGCAGATCGATTCGGCTTCGGACAGATACGATTCGACTTTCGCTTTAAACGCCGCGAGACCCAGGTTGTGGATCAGATATTTCATCCGGGCTTGGCTGCGGTCGGCGCGGTTGCCGAAGTCGCGTTGCACCAGGATGATCGCGGTGATGATCGGCAGCAATTGATCGGGCGTGACAAACGTCAATCGATGCGCTAGTGCTGGGAAACAGTTCTTCTTGCTGGGAGTCGTCCCCATGCCGCCGCCAACCAAAACGTTGAATCCAACCAGTTCGTCCCCGCTGGTGACGCCCAGCAGGCCGAGGTCGTTGTCGTAGACGTCGATGCAATTGTCATCGCTGAGCGCGAGGCCGATTTTAAATTTCCGCGGCAGATAGGCTTTGCCATAGATCGGATCGGGTTCGGGTTCATCCGGCGGTCCGACGACCTGCTGGCGTTCACCCGACTGCGGATCCTTGATCCAGATTTCATGATAGGCTTGCGTCTTTGGCCGCACGTGGACAGCGATCTCGTCGGCAATTTCCTGCAAGCGATCGCGGAGCCCGTTCTGGCGCAGCGGTGCCGGGCAACAGCAGACGTTGCGCGTCACGTCGCCGCAAGCCGATTGCGTGGAAAGCTTGATCTCATTGATGCGATGAATCGTGCTCCAGAGATTGGCTTTCACCACCCCGTGCAACTGGATGCTCTGTCGCGTCGTGATCCGAATCGTCCCATTGCCCAGTTCGTCGGCGATGTCCAGTTCCCCGAGAAACTGTGTGGCGGTGATCTTGCCGCCGGGGATGCGATTGCGAACCATGAAGGAATAGGCTTTGCCAAGCCCTTCTTTTCGGCGAGGCGTCCGCAGGTCGCGGTCGTCCTGTTGGTAGGTGCCGTGAAATTTCAGCAGCTTGGTTGTGGCATCGGCGACGTGGTCGGTAGCGGCATCGGCCAATTCGTCGGCGATCGAACCACGCAACCCACAGCTGGCTTCTTTGATCACTTCAACTTTCGTTTTTTTTGGCTCCGGATCCGACATGCGTCGTGTTCCTCGTTGTGGGTGTGGCGGTTGAATATCTCGTTATTGTCGAGTTGATAGAAAGACGCTCCGTGAAAAACGAAGCGTCTGGTTGTTGCCGCGTCGTGGTATCGCAAACGGCATTGCCTGAGTGGTTGCCAACCTATTGGATCGGCACGGTGTAACTGATCGCTCCGATCGGTTCGCCTGGTTTGGCGTCAGCGTAGTGCGCGTGGCACATTACACATTTTTGCATCACCACGGGTACGGGAGTCAACGCGCGCAGATAATGTTTGCCGTCGCGGACGACCACTTGATCGACAGTCTTTGCACCCGCTTTCAATTTCTTGATACCCGATTTTTCAAAGTCGTCTTTGGCGACGTTGTCCGATTCGTAGGGATCGCCGGTGGCGTCGATCAAGCGAATCGTATTGTCGCTCCCCTCGGAGATGTTTTTGAACAACAGGACCGCGGCGCTTCCGGCGGCAAAGTCGTCATCGTCGTTGACGTATTTGTCGGTCACCAAAACGATCGTTTGCTTAAAGATGTTGTCGAGCGTTTGCACGGTCTGCCGCGATCGCTGGACCGCTTTCGCGTTGGGGGCCGGGTCCTGAGCCGGTGCGTTGGGGGAGGTGATCACCTGAAAACCACCAATCGCAGCGACGGCCAGTGTCGCCAGACGGACTTTAAGAGAGATTCGCTTCATTCCAGAGTCTCCTGTTCGCAGAAAGGGGAGCAAGATTCGCGTCGATCGCTAAAGATGCATATTTGGCACAGCTTTTGTAGATCTTCTGGGGAACGGTGTCAACTGTGACAGATCGTCCGTTGTTGGACGCGGTTGGATCGGATGTCCGCCACAGCGCAGCCGCCATCGCAAAGTGACCAGTTGCGTTGGTGAGAGAGCTTGCAGCGTTGGGCCACCGCGAACCAACCCTTCGCGAATACCGTCTATCGGGTTAAAATCGCCGAGCAACGCGGCACAGGCCCGAAATCAACGCATCCGTCAAACGAAACTCCACCGGCCAAGTCATCATGATCACGATTGTCGATTACCAAATGGGCAACCTCCGCAGCGTCAGTAAGGCGATCCAACGCGTGGGGGAAGAGACGCTGATCACGTCGGACCCGGGCGAGATCGCGTCGGCGGAGAAGTTGATTTTGCCGGGCGTCGGCGGTTTCAAAGATGCCATCGCCGAACTGAATCGCCGCGACCTAGCCAACCCAATCCGTGATTTCATCGATTCGGGACTCCCCTTTCTGGGGATCTGCCTGGGGCTGCAGATGCTATTCGACAGCAGCGAAGAGGGGGGGCAGCACGAGGGACTGGGAATCATTCCCGGAGAAGTCGTTCGCTTTCCCGCAGACCCCGCGTTGAAGGTGCCGCACATGGGCTGGAACCAGGTCCAGATCACGCAACCGACGCCGCTGATGCAGGGGATCGAGCCGGGGACGCACTTCTACTTCGTTCACTCCTATTACGTCAAGCCGAGCGATCGCAGCGTCGTCGCGATCGAAGCCGACTACGGGGCTCCTTTCTGTGCCGCGATCTGGCGCGACAATCTGCACGCGACTCAGTTCCATCCCGAAAAGAGCCAAGGCAACGGAATGAAGTTGCTGAAGAACTTCGTCTCGCTGGATGCGCCCGGCGAGTGAAGTTTGTCGTTCTTCACCCTCCGCCAGACGCAGTTTGAAGGGGAGGGTCGAACGAGCGCAGCGTTGATCGGGGAGGCTTTGCGTGAGATCGACTTCGGCGTCTTTGACTCACGGACAGCCCTCCCCGAAAAACTCGCTAAACGCTCGTTTTTCGACCCTCCCGGCGTTGCCGGGCGGGTGAAGTTGCGCGTTCTTCACCCTCCGCCAAACGTAGTTTGAAGGGGAGGGTCGAACGAGCGCAGCGTTGTTCGGGGAGGCTTTGCGTGAGATCGACTTCGGCGTCTTTGACTCACGGACAGCCCTCCCCGAAAAACTCGCTAAACGCTCGTTTTTCGACCCTCCCGGCGTTGCCGGGCGGGTGAAGTTGCGCGTTCTTCACCCTCCGCCAAACGTAGTTTGAAGGGGAGGGTCGAACGAGCGCAGCGTTGTTCGGGGAGGCTTTGCGTGAGATCGACTTCGGCGTCTTTGACTCACGGACAGCCCTCCCCGAAAAACTTGCTAAACGCTCGTTTTGCGACCCTCCCGGCGTTGCCGGACGGGTGAAGTTGCGCGTTCTTCACCCTCCCCAAACGTAGTTTGAAGGGGAGGGTCGAACGAGCGCAGCGTTGTTCGGGGAGGCTTTGCGTGAGATCGACTCCGGCGTCTTTGACTCACGGACAGCCCTCCCCGAAAAACTTGCTAAACGCTCGTTTTTTGACCCTCCCGGCGTTGCCGGGCGGGTGAAGTTGCGCGTTCTTCACCCTCCGCCAGACGTAGTTTGAAGCGGAGGGTCGAACGAGCGCAGCGTTGTTCGGGGAGGTGAGTTCGCTGTGCAAAGATGTGTCGGTGCGACCTCGTGCTGTGCCCTCGTCGGGAAACTCGTTGGCTTTGCTGGGCGAATAAAGGTGGGCTGTCTTAATTGCCACCGCGAAAACGTTTCAGTTGTTCGTGCAGGTGGTAGTCGTCGGGAACGTCTAACAAACAGTTCATTTCGACTTGGATCGCTTGATCGGTCTCGCCCATCCGAAACAGGACCTCGGCCAACGTATCGCGGTAGGAATACGACTCGGGAAATTCCGCCACCGCCGACATCGACAGCTCCAATGCGCGATCCAAGTGGCGATTGTGGATCGCGGCAACCCAAGCGATGTTGTTGGCCATGTTGGCGTTCAACGGAAAGCGAGTCAGGTGTTTGGTTGCCGCAGCAAAGATCTTGTCCAAGGTTTGGTCGGCGAATTGGGTGTGTCCTTGTGCGCGGATTTCCAGCAATTGCTGCTCGGCAAAATCAATGTTGGCTGGGCTGGAGCGGAGCGCCATTTTCATTTGCTGTGTCGCCGTCGCGACGTCTCCGCGGTTGAGTGCCTGCCGCGCGGACGCTTCGTAAGAATCGAAGACGATGTTTTGGTAAGACCCCATGTCTCGCAACATCGTGGGACTCAGCGTCCGGTCCAGCAAGCGTTGGTTCAGCCGAGCGATCTCCTGTGGCGACTTGTTGTCCTCTAGTCCCAACAGCAATCGGATCGCGCGGTAGTGATACGAACCGGAGGAGTTCTCGGGAGTATCGTGAATGACTTTGTTGGCGTATCGGATGGCGCCTGGCAGATCGTCGAACTGACCGAACGCGACCGCGACGTCGAAGTACTGGGCGGCATCCAAAGCTAACAGGTCCAACCGATCGACGATCGCTTTCGCTTCGTCCTCTTGTCCGGCTAGCCGTCGCGATTTGGACAAACCGACAAGGGTTTCGGGATGGTTCGGAAAGCGTTCCCAGAGATTTTGATAAGAGTCCGCCGCGGCCCGCATGTTCCCCAATTGGAACTGCCGGCGTGCGAGTGCGGTCGTCGCTTCATAGTCGTTGTTTTGAGCGGCCCTTCGATAAAACGTATTGGCCCAGTCGTCGCGAGCATAAGTTTGGAAGAACTCGGCAATTTCTCGGCACAACACGACGTTGAACTGCCCATCGTCGCTGTCCAATTGATCGTACAACCAGGTTGCCAAACGATTCAGGTCGATACTACGATTCCAGCCCGCGGGCAATTTGCCGTGCGACAGATCGACCAACACGCGAGCCCGCTGTGTGACCGTCCAGCCAGGTTCCAGTTGGTCTAAAGCATGCCAAAGTTCATTGCCGATCGATGTTCCAAACAACGCTTCGGTCGCTTTCCCATCGCTCGAAGGCATCCTCAGCAACGGTTCGGCAAGTTCGATCGCAAAGGTTGAGTCGTTGCGTTGCAGCACCGTTTGGATAACTTCCAAACGGTGCATAATCCCTTCGCCACGCGTCAGCGACGAGACGCGTCGCAGCGCTTGCCGCGCCGCCGGAGCATAGCCTAACTGGTAGGCCAGCGAACAGGCGGCGAGGCAACGTTCGAAGGCTTGTGGCCGCTGCGTTGGAAGGTCGTCATCCTCCAGGTTTTCCGCCTGCTGTCGCGTTTCATCCGCCATTGCCAACAGGCTCGATTCCAGCGAGGCGGTATCGCCCCCAAGGATTTCCAATGCGCGCTGGTAATCGGTTTGCTGGACCAACAGTTCGGCCGCTTGAAGCGGCATTCGATCCGATAATACCTCGATGGCCCGATCGGTTCGGTCGACCGCGATCAACGTCTCCGCTGCTTCGAAGACTGTGGTTGTGAGATCGCTGCGATACCGTCGGGATTGCGACTGAAGCGTATCGATCGCCGTTAGGAAGTCGTCGGACGTAACCAGTTCGACCAACCGATTCACGATCTCGTCGCATTGTTCGGTTTGTTGGCTGCGATACAGTCCAATGATCCACAACAACATCGGTTTCGCTTTTTCACGACATCGCATCAAATAGGAGGCAGCGTTTTGAGCGTCATCGAGTTCGATGGGCTCGAGCAATTCCACCGCATCGGTTTGTTGTCGCGATGATTCGACCAACCCCTTCCAATCCAAAGCGGCAAACTGCAGACGCGACATCAATTCCGGATCGTCCTGGCCGGCCCATTGGATCGCTTCGTCCTGCATGCCCATCGTCCAACGGATGAAAACTTCGACCTTCCGGCGGCTGGCAGGCTGCATCTCATCGGCGGCTTGCGCGAGCGTGAGGCAATCGTCGTGGCTGCTGCCCATTTGAAACATCATCTGGCTGCGTCGGAGCGCGACGATCGGCATGTGCGACATCTCGCCTAACAGTTCGATAAACGGTTCGGACTGGCCTCTTTCCAGAGCGAGGTAGGCGAGGTAAGGGAAATGACGCAACAGATCAATTTGCACACGCTGACGAAACGCCTGGGACTTCGATTGTCGCAGCGCCACGTTTAACCCGCTCAATTGTTCCAACGCGATCAGGTCGGCAAGGCTGGGCTGATTTTCGTCGTCGGCACCGCGCAACAATCGGGCAACGTTTGCAGGGGTCTGTTGGCGAATCCCCAGTTTCCATTGCTCCTGAATCCAACGGGCCCGCATGCGCACTTCGGGGTCGTCGCTCTGTTCCGCCGCCAGCACCTCCGCCTCACTGCCCAGTTCCCACATCTCCTGCATGGCGTTCTGACGGTCGGAGAATTCGCGGCTGGAGAGCCTCTGCTGCAAGCGATCGTCATGGGGCGACGGCTGAGGCGATTGCGCCAAGGCGGGCGACCGCATCAGGCAACCGCTCACAAGAACAGCCACCGAGAACCAGCATCGTTTACGTTGCAGCAATCGCAGAATCATCGGAGACATCACCAAGCGTTTCGATTCAGGGAATCGGGATGCGGAATTTGCGTCTTTCTATCCTAACGCATCGCGGCGGAAACAAAAGTCAAATCGAATCTGTCCCCAACGCGGCGGTGTCGGGACAGCTGGCAGCCGCCGGAAACGTTTGGGGTGTTAAAAGTCTTGTCGCGAAACGTAGTAGCAGCCGCAGCCGAGCATCAAAAGCGTGAAAATCCCACAGTTCACCAACGGCTGCCAGATCTTCAAGACGCGTCGATCGTAGGCCAAATCGACTTCCGATGGTGGCCCGGCGGCGATTTCTCGCTCGCCGATCACGATCCCTTCGACAGTTTCTCCCAATTCGCCCGGCTTGGGGAAAACCGTATGGATCGGTTGGACGATCCAATCCTGCAGCCAGCGCCAAATACCACGCTCGGGTTGCCATGTTGCCTGGACCGAACCGTCGGTCAGGTCGAGCGCCAGAACATGGTCCAATTCGTAAGCGATCAACAATGTGTTTGAATCGCTCCAGTTCAGTTGGGCAATCGAACCTTGGTGCGGGATCGAGACGGGGATGGAGGTTCCCATCGACGTATCGATCACCTGGACCGTTTTGTCGGCAAACAGGATCGCGACGCGATCACCGCCATCGCGGGCCGCCCGCAGTTCGGTCGGGGTGCTAGCCGCATCGAGGTCGACGTCGTACAGCTTCTCCAGCGTTTGCAGGTCGTAGATTTCGATTCCCGAATCCTCCCGCGCGATCATCAGGTGTTGGGATGTCGCAGCGATGGCGCCCCGTTGGTTCGCCGCCCCCGGCAGGCTGATCTCTCGATCGATCTTCAGTCGTCGGTCTTCGCCGGCGGTCAAACGAATCAAGCGACCACGCGTGTAAGCGACCACCGATGACGACCGCGGTACGGCGT
Source organism: Rosistilla ulvae (assembly GCF_007741475.1). NCBI lineage: Bacteria > Pseudomonadati > Planctomycetota > Planctomycetia > Pirellulales > Pirellulaceae > Rosistilla > Rosistilla ulvae. Next base: position 5,732,908 of record NZ_CP036261.1, read on the forward strand.
CGACACTCATCGGCGTATCGAGATTCAAGTCGGGAGGACTGATCACGGTGAATCCATCGGTTTCGGATTGCAGCATCGACATTAGCCCGCCGAACATACCGCTGTCCTTCTTCTCCGACGGTTCCGATTCCAGACCACCGGCGGCAGCTCGCGAGATGCCTCGCGTACCGTAGACGATCAACGCTCCATCGGAACCCGCAAGCATCTCGCGACTGCCCGGCGGAAGCTTGATACCATCGATCGGTTTCCATTCTTCTCGACTCGACAACAGCAACAGATTGTCGTTGCTGCCGGAGAACTGTCGGAAACGTCCACTCGAAATTTGGGCGACCAGAACCTGATCGGATTCGGGGAGAGCCAGCGGGCCGAGGGCGCGCGTTCCGCTGCCAAACTCCGTCTCCAGCAAGGTTTGCCATTTGGATTCTTCTTCGTCATACCGCAACACCTCCCCCTTCCGCGTCGCAGCGAACAATTCGCCATCCAGCTGGGCAAGTTGTGTGATCGTCGCTGGTTGAGCGACCAATTGATCAAACAATTCGTGGGTTACGTCGACCAGGAAACAAGCCATCCAAAAGATCACTGTCACGGCGATCGATACGATTGCGTTTCGCCAGATCAGTCCCGCCACGGCGGAAACGCTGTAGTAGACGACGAACAGAAAGACAAACAACGGAATGCACAGCAACAGGTTGTGGTTCCAGATCTGTAAGCGAAAGCCGACGATCAGCCAAAGGCCAACGATCATCAACGTGATGTTGACGAAGACGAACGAGCAGCCGCCGATAAATTTGGCAAGAAACAGCAGCGATCGGGAGATCGGTTTGCTGAGCAGCAGTTGCAGCGATCCACTTTGAAACATTTCTGGGATGATCGATCCGGTGACCAAGATCGCGATGAACACCCCTAACACGCCCAGCAGCAAATTGACGATTAATGGCAGCGCGATCTTGTTTAAGATCTCCAGGAATTGCGTTCGGGTGACGACAAACGCGTCGGGGAAGTCGAACGCAGCGTACCGCAATCGGACCGAATCGCCCGATCTTGGATGGAACGCACCGGGCAGGGCGGCTTCCAAACGCAAGCGGTTGCGACGGCGCAATTGCTCTTCGCTCAAGGTCTCCGCGTCGGCTTGGTCCAGTTCCCGCAGTTCGCTCAATCGCGTCGTCGATTTCCACAACTCGGCGTCGTGCCAGTCTTGTTTGTCCAACAAACCGTTTAGGCCGTCGAGTACTTCGTGCGTTCGCAAGCGATCGACGTTGGCTTTCCCCGCGTCGCGCAGCCGGGTTTGGATCGTGGGATCCAACGCCTGCACGACTCGCGAGGCGGCCGAATCGCGAGTCGACTTGGCCGACGATTCCAGCAACGATTTCAAGCGTTGGCTGCTGGTAACATCAAACCGCTTAAATTGCGTGGTGACTTCGTCTCGCACTCCCAATGGCGCAAGGACGGCCAAGAACAACAGAACGCCTAACAAGACAAGCCACAAGACGCGTGAGGCGAGCGCTTCGCGAAATGCATCGGTGATAACGGCGATGTACGGTTTCACAATGACTCGGGCGGTTGAGGCTGGACCAGGGAGAGAAAGATCTGTTCCAACGTCGACGTGCCGCGTTGAATCTGATGGATACTGGCACCCGCCGCCCGCAACGCGTCGACGGCGCGATCGAGATCGGCTTGCGGACATCGATCGATCAGCACACGCTGCAAGTCGGGATTGATCGTCTCGGTCGTTGCGGTCACGTCTGCTTGTGCCAATTTTTCGATCGCGTCGCTGGGCAGATGACTGACGATCAACGTTGCCGCGGTCTCTGCGTTTGTGCCTCGCAGGTCATCGATCGAACCGATCGCTCGCACTTCGCCCTGAGCCAGAATCGCAAACCGGTCGCAGATCGTTTCGACCTCTTGCAGAATGTGGCTGTTCAAGAAGATCGTCTTCCCTTGTCCCTTCAGTTGGTTGATGATGTCGCGAACTTGCGAACGTCCCAACGGATCGAGGCCATCGGTTGGTTCATCGAGGATCAAGAGATCGGGATCGTGCAACAACGCTTGAGCCAGTCCCAGGCGTTGGCCCATCCCTTTGCTGAAGCCGCGAACCGATTCGCGGTCGCGATGTCGAAGGCCGACCAATTCCAAAAGTTCATCGCTGCGGCGGGCGATCTGCTGCGTCGACATTCGGCTCAAGCGACCGTAAAAATTGAGTGCCGTTCGCGCCGTGTGATGCCTGGCGACGCGTAGGTTCTCTGGCAGGTAGCCAACACGACTGCGGCTGATCTGGCTGCCCGCAGCGTGTCCCAGCAACGAAGCCGTGCCGCTCGACTTGTGCACGATCCCCAGCAGGATCTTGATCATCGTCGTCTTGCCCGCGCCGTTGGGGCCCAGCAACCCGAAGACCTCCCCCGGTCGCACATCCAACGAGACTCCACGCAGGGCTTGTTGACGGCGTTTGCGGAAGATCCCTTCGCGATAGGTTTTGCGAAGATCCTGAATGTCGATGGCGAGAGGCGAATCCACGGGCGTCCGAATTTCTGCGTGTTGCGAAGCTCTTGAAAATGCACCGGACGTGTCACAGACACCAGAATCCACCGCGGGAGCGAAAAAATCTAGCCTGCCAAACGGGAAGCGACGTAGGCCAGATAAGCGGCGGCGACGCCAAAGGTCCCCGCGATCAATAACCGAACCGACGGGTGCCGCCACGAAAATCGGGAGGGAACGTGATGGTAGATCTCGCGAAACCTGTCGCGTTGATCGGGAGCATCAAAGACGCCATCCTCGATCAATTCCTGCAACCCATACTGGACCGAATATTCGATCACGCCGTAGACGCGCACGCGACGATCATCGGTCGAAAGGGCACGTCCTTCGAAGTACCACAATTGACGCCCAAACTGATCTTCCGTTTCATCTTGGTCGTCGACACAACGCAAACGCTCGACCCGCGATTGCTCCACATCGAATTGGCCGCGCTGCAGCGAACGACGACAATCGGCAGCTACCTGCCGAAGCGTTTGTTCAGAATACTGTTGTTTGCTGGCATGAGATGGCATCGGCTGTCCCTCCAAGGATCCGCCAACGAAATATGCTGTGAGTTGATCCAGACCTAACACCCAACTGGTTATTATAGAGAAGGCGATTCTTTCACGTCACGCTCGGTTTTGAAAAATCGTCCCGTTTTCCGCCTCTTTCCCACTCGCGAATTCCTGCATGTTCGAACGTCGCAGTATTAAATGGCCCGTAATTCTGGGCGTCGTCATGATCCTGTTGGTGGTCACGTTGACCATTGGCTGGGTGATTTTGACCGTTATCGGCGGACTCAAAGACCCTGAGAGTGCGCCGATCTATTGGGTCAGCCTGAGTATCGGGGCGGTGCTGCTGATTTGTATGTTGGCCGGCGTAATCGTCTACCTGACGGTGACCGTCAAAGCGATCAAGCTGAATCAACGGCAATCGAACTTCATTGATAGCGTGACGCACGAGCTGAAGAGTCCGATTGCAAGCCTGAAGCTGTACCTACAAACACTCAGTCGTCGGCAGGTGAGCGAGCAGCAGCGTCAGGATTTCCATCGCTTCATGATGGAGGATGTCGAGCGTTTAGATAATCTGATCAACCACCTGTTGGATGCGGCAAGATTGGATCGCGAAGCGGAACCAAATCCGGCAGAAGATTGCCGCGTCGATCAGATCCTGAACCAATGTGCACACGCGGTTTGTCTGCGATACCGCCAACCATTGGAGACGGTGACGGTGCATGCCGAACCGGCGATGATCACCGCGCCGCCGGTCGATCTGGGAATTCTGTTCCGTAATCTGATCGACAACGCTGTCAAATACAGCGGTTCCCCGCCGGAGGTGATCGTTCGCTTGCGGCCGATGTCCGCGGGCAAGTTGTGCATTCGGATCACCGACAACGGGCCGGGGATTCCGAAGGAGCTGCGGCGGAGAATATTTGGTCGCTTCATTCGCGTCGGTAATGAACTGGAGCGAGCCAAGCCAGGGACAGGGCTGGGACTGTATCTGGTCCGGACGTTGGTGAAGTCGCTGCGCGGCACGATCCGTGTCGAAGATCGTCGCGGGACGACGGGGACCGAATTCGAAGTGATCCTGCCGGGGCTGCGGATCGAACCTCCCGAGAACGACCCACCGGAACAATCGCATGTCGCACCGACGCCGCTGCTGTAACGCATCGACGGTCCCTATCGACCCGGCACTTAATCCAACACAATGTCGACTCCGAAACCGCGCAGACGAAGAAGGCAATGAAAGGTTCCACTCATATATTGATCGTCGAAGACGAAGAACACCTGGGGGTTGGCATCAAGTACAACCTGGAACAGGAAGGTTATCGTGTGACGCTGTGCGCCGATGGGCCGACGGCGCTGAAGCTGATCGAACAGATGCCCGAATCGATCGACCTGATGGTTCTGGATCTGATGCTGCCCGGAATGAGTGGCTATACGGTTTGCGAAACCGTCCGCGACTGGGGGCTGACTCTGCCGATCCTGATGCTGTCGGCTCGCACCTTGGCCGAAGATCGCACCCGAGGTTTCGACGTTGGGGCGAATCAGTATTTGGCCAAGCCGTTTGATCTGGACGAACTGTTAAGCCGCGTGAAGAACCTGTTGCAGCTGTCGCGGCCGAATCGAACGCCGCGAAAACCGAAACCCGAGCCGGTCAAAGAGGTCCGTTTTGCGACGACGTTCGTGAACTTCGAAACCTTCGAGGTCGAAGTCGACGACAAACCGGCGCGGATGACTCCCAAGGAGCTTCGCTTGCTGAAGTACTTCGTCGAAAACGAAGGCCGCGTGATCAGCCGCCAGGAATTGTTGACCGAGGTTTGGGAGCTGCCCGGCCAATTGCAAACCCGCGCCGTCGATCAGTTTATCGTGCGGTTGAGGAAAGTGTTTGAAGTCGATCCGTCGAACCCGAGGCATCTGCTGACGATCCGCGATGCCGGTTATCGGTTTGTCAAAGAGCCTGCCGATGCGGATGACGGCGAGGAGTAAATTCTCGCAGGTCAGCGGCAAGCTAATGGCAAGCCGCGACTGGCGGCGGCGGGCGCTTCGATTTATCCGCCTTTGGGCCAGGGGCTCTGCCGCCACGTGCGGACCACGATTCCATCTCGGGTGATGCTCACGCGGATCGCTCCGTCGCGGTGAGTCACAAATCCTTGGGCTCCCGTTTCGGTCAGCATCTTCCGCACCCGCGGTCCCGCGGCGCGCTTGCCGCCGCTGGCGATAACGATCGATGGATCGGCCCACTGCAGGATCGGAAAGATATCCTGCGACAGGCTGCCGTGATGCGGCGCCATCAACACGCCGCCAGGTCGCGGTCTCGATTGGCTCAACAGTAACGCGGTCCCCGGTTGTTCCAGATCGCCCGGCAGCAGGATCGTGCGATCGAAGCAATCGATCCGCAGCACGATGCTGTTGGCGTTGTCCTTCCCCGGCACGTGTTTGGCTGGCGGATGGAGCGCCGTGACGCGGCAATGAGGTTGCTGCAACAACAGGTCTCCGGCCGCAAGGCTTTCGATCGGAATCCCCTTTGCGTTTAAAACACGCTCGACTTCGATGATCCCTTGCTGTTTGTCCTCGAACAATTCGCGTGATCCCACGACGCGAGCGATCGAAAATCGTTCGGCTAATCCGGCGATCGCGTTGTAGTGGTCCGAATCGGCATGCGAGACGATCAGGCCGTCGAGATGCCGAATCCCCTCGCTCCAAAGGACAGCTTCGATCGGCCAGCGAGCGAATGCGGGATCGCCCAAGCGTCCCGCGTCGTACAGCCAATTTTCGCCGTTGGGAAACTCCAGAAGGACGCTTGTTCCGTGCCCCACGTCGATGAAGGTCGCGACCATGCGATCGGGATCGGCCCGCCGCGTCGCTAGCCCCATCGCGACGGCGAGCCAGAGGGCGGCGCAGGCCAGGACTGCAGGTCTCTTATATCGATGGGGCATCAGAAAAGCTGCGGCGGCGATCCCAAGATAAAAGACTGGCAGCATCCAGTGCGGTGGCGAGGGGAGCCAGAAGAACGCGCCGTCGACGTTTGCCAGTCCGTCGACCAGGCGAACTATGATTTGCAGCGACCGACTGCAGATCTCTCCCGATATCGAACCGAGGGGAAGCCAGATTCCGCCCAGCACCGCGGTCACCAATCCCGAGACGAGGGCCACCGTCAAAGGGATCCACAACAGAACGTTGGCGATGACCGAGATCGGCGTGATGACGTGGAAGTGGTGCCAGACGATAGGCAATCCGATGATCCAGATCCAGAAACTTATCGAGATCAGCTGGCGGACGCTCTGCCACGCGGTTTGCCCTAAGGCCAGCAGCATCGCCCAGCGGCTCTGCAGCAGTTCATCCAGCGGGTCCAGTTGAGGCCGTGGATCGGGCAGATCGCTGCACAACACGATCGTCGCGACCGCGAGAAACGAGAGGTGTGTGCCGATCTGGCCGATCGACAATGGATCGATCAACATCAGCAAGACCGCGGCGCTGGCCAGCGCGTTCAATGGATCGGAGCGTTTCCCGATCAAGCGACCGATCAGAAAGATGCTGATCAACGTCGCCGCTCGAACGACTGGCGGTCGCGCTCCGGTGACGAGCATGTAGGCCAAACAGACGCCGATCACAAATAGAAGGTTCGTGGTTCGCGAACCGCCCAGAAAGATCGCCAGCCAGGAAGCTGCAATCGCCACGATGCCGACATGCAAACCGCTGACAGCCAGCAGATGGATCGTGCCGGTTTCCAACAACCGATCTCGCATCGATCGGTCGACAGCTTCGCGGCGGCCTAAAACCAACGCCTCGGCGAGCGGAGCTTGTTCCGGTTTCAGGTTCGCCACAAGCGCCTGCTGACCGCGATTTCCAATCGCATCGATCGCGCGGCGCAGCGACCAGTTGCCCGCGGCAACGACGTCGATTTGCGCGGGCGTATCGACGTGCATGCGGACCAGTTGGCGACGGGCACGATAGGCCTGTTGCAAGTCGACCTCGCCCGGATTCGACGCGGCGGGAATGCGTTGGGCGTGGCCTGCGAAACGAATTCGATCGCCGTACAGCAGGCCAGTCACTTCGCCTTCAACGATCACTCGCGCTGTGCCGCTGGCCGCGCGGTAGCTGGCCCCATCGCGAATGGCCACCGCTTCGATGGTCATCAATGATTGCCAAGCCTCCGCCGGATGTTCGGATCGCTGTTCGGCGAGCACATCGGGCCGCCGTTGGATCGGGGAGCGGACGATCGCTTCGACCCAGATCGGTTGCCAAGCGTCGCTCAAGAACCCAGCCAACGTTTGGCGTTCGTATTGGTACAGTTGTTGATGGTGATAGAAACCGAAGCTGCCTGCGGTTGCCAGCAGGATCGCTGCGATGCGGAGCGGCTGGCAGACCCACGCAATCGTTACCACCGCGATTGCGACGGCGACCAACAGCGGCCAATGGTCCGACGAAATGTCCAAGCGATGATCGCACAAGATCCCGATCAAACCGGCCACGGCGATCATCAGCATCGGTTGCCGTGGAGCGTTGAGCAAGCGCGTCTCTCGCCCCAGTCGCGATGGGCAACTGGGGCTGTGTTGCGAACTCATGGTGCTATATCCCGCGCGGCCCGAAAAAACAAAGCCTGTGCCGAGGTCGGCGTGCCGGATGCGCACGCTAGGGTAAGTATAACATCTGCGGATGCCCGGACGGCAGTTTTCAAGGTTCCGGCGCGACGGGGGGGAACTGCCAAAAACGCCTCGCGAAAACAGGGAGACCGTTTCTTTTCGGTTTTGAATTCGTTATCGTTTCAACGACAGATTTTTTCCCACCTCAACAACCTTCAGAGAGCTACGGACCCACAATGACAAGTGACTTTCCGAGTATTCGACGGGCAATTTTCGGATTGCTCGTTTCCGCAACCGTCGCAACCTCCGCGATGGCCGACGTTCGCGTCCCGGCGATTTTCGGCAGCAACATGGTGCTGCAACGCGACCAAGCCAATCCCGTCTGGGGCTGGGCTGAACCGGGGGAAGAGGTCGTCGTGACGATTGCCGGTCAAACCAAAAAGACGAAGGCCGACGATCAAGGCAAATGGCGCGTGACGTTGGACCCGCTGACTTTGGGCGACGCCAAGACAATGGTGATCGAAGGCAAGAACCGACTGGAGTTCACCGATGTCTTGATCGGAGAGGTTTGGTTGTGCAGCGGCCAATCGAACATGCAGTATTCGGTCAATCAAGCCAACGATGCCGATCTGGAAAAGATGACGGCCAATTACCCTCACATTCGCTTGATCTCGGTACCTCTTGTTGGCGTGCAAGAGCCAAAAGACGATTTTCAAGGGGAGTGGTTACAGTGCACTTCCAGTACTGTCGGTTCGTTCTCCGCGGTCGGCTATTTCTTCGGCCGTCAATTGCACCAATCCCTCGGCGTGCCGATCGGTTTGATCGACAATTCGTGGGGCGGTTCGGCGTGCGAAGCTTGGGTCAACCGCGATCTGTTGGAGGCCGACGAAGCTTACGGGCCCCTGTTGGAGCGATGGGGCAAAGAGGAAGCACAGTATGAAAAATTGAGCGCCGCGGAGGCGGAGGATGACAAGCAGGCGAAGCAGCTGGCAAAACTAAAGCAACGCATGACAGGGCAGCATCGTCCCGGCAATCTGTATTGTGGCGTGCTGAATCCGATCTTGGGCTACGGGATTCGCGGTACGATCTGGTACCAAGGTGAATCCAACGCCAGCCGCGCGTACCAATATCGCGATCTCTTCCCGTTGATGATCAAATCTTGGCGCGAGGAATGGAACCAGGGAGACTTTCCATTCTATTGGGTTCAATTGGCCGACTACCGCAACGAAGTCAGCGAACCTGGAGATAGCGATTGGGCTGAGTTGCGTGAGGCGCAGACGATGACGATGGATCGTTTGCCCAACACGGGCGAAGCGGTGATCATCGACATCGGCGAAGGCCGCGACATCCATCCTCGCAACAAACAAGATGTTGCCAAACGGTTGGCTCGCTGGGCTTTGGCGAAGGATTACGGACTGGAGATCGAACACCAAAGTCCACGTTACAAGTCGGTAGAAACCGAAGGGAACAAGATGACGCTGACGTTTGATCACGTCGGTGCCAAAGGGCTCTATACCTTCGACGTCAAGCACCCGATTGGGTTCACGATCGCGGGCGAGGATCAGAAGTTTGTCGATGCCCAAGCGAAGCTGGTTGGCAAGGACAAGGTTGTTGTCTGGAGCGATGAGGTTTCCGAACCGGTTGCCGTGCGTTACGCCTGGGCCACCAACCCGATCGCCAACGTAACAGCTCGCAACGGCCTGCCGCTGACTCCGTTCCGCACCGACGATTGGAAGGGTGTTACCGCCGACGCGAAGTAGGCAGCAACAGCGACTGGTCAACGCTTCATGCTTCGCGTGTGAAGCGTTGCCGGACGGATCCGATTATCCGTCGAAGTTGCATGTTCGAAGCAGCCGATGTTTGAATCAACGCAACAACCCGCGGCACCATCGAGGATGCCGCGGGTTGTTCGCGTTTAGGACTTCGTGTTTCTAGCGAGCGTTCGCTGGTCGAAGGAAATCGATTATCGCAGGTCCTCGTCGTCGGCTTGCCCGACGCCCGCCGGTTTGCCGGCCCACCATGCGTCTTCGTGTTCCCAGGCGTTCCGCGGACCGGAATGCTCTTCGTCCGATTCGTCATCGTCCTGCGGAAGCGGATCGGTGTCGAACCAGACCCAATTGAGATCGACTGGTTCGAGATCGTCTTCGATGACGGGAGTAGGACGCCGTCGATGACGCTCCACCTTGGTCACGATCACGGGCTCGGGTTCTTCGTAGAACTCTTCGACCTCTTCCTCGATTTCGTCGATGATTTCCGGCTCGGGCTCGGGCGTTTCCGAAACGATCTCTTCGATCACTTCTTCCACGATCTCCTCTTCGATCGGTTCTTCCTCGGCAACCTCTTCTTCAGCCACCTCTTCGACCTCGGGTTCCTCCCAAGTCTCCTCTTCGACAGTCTCTTCGACCACCTCAGCGACTTCGGCGACAGGTTCCTCTTCGGGTTCCTCTTCGACGATCTCCTCTACCACTTCTTCGACGATCTCTTCTGGCGGTTCGGGCAACAGCACTGTGGCGACTCCCGGCGTGCCTTGTGGCGGCAGCAGACGGACTTCGGCGGCTACCTCGTGGAAGATCTCGACGATGTGTTCGTGGCAGGTGAACATCATCACTTGGTGCCCGAGTTCAGCGAAGTGCTGCAGGGTGCGGACTGCGTGCACGGCGCGGCGACGGTCGAAGTTGACAAGCACGTCGTCCAGGACCAGCGGCAGCATCACACCACGGCGAGCGTAGGCGGCGGCCAGAGCCAATCGCAGCGCGATGAAGACAGCTTCGCGAGTACCGCGGCTGAGGACTTCGATCGGCAACGCTTTGCCATCGCGGTTATCGACGTTCAAGCGATTGGTTCCCAGCGGCGTCCAGATCCGTAGGTATTTGCCATCGGTCAGCTGCTTCAAGAACGACGACGCCTCGCGAAGCGTTTCGGGTTGGCGTTCCTTTTCAAACGTCGCACAGACTTCGTCCAACAGCTTGCTGGTCATGCCAAGCGTTTGCCACTGTTCGATGCACTTGCGGATCTGGAGCTCGATGCAGCCGAGTTCCAGTTGTGCTTCGGTCAGTCGGCGGTCTTCGGTCAATTGCTTCATCTCGGCGGTCAATTCGCCCTGCCGGGTTTGCAACCCGCCGATCCGTTCCTTGGTCTGTTCGATCTTTTGATTCAACGATTCCCAGCGTCGATCGAGATCTTCGGCCTTGGTCTCTTCCAATACGCGAATCACTTCGCCGGAATCAATCTTTTTGCCGATCAACGAATCGAGCTTGGTCTGCGTCGCTTCCAAGTTCTGCCGCATCTCCAGCAGCGAAGTCTTTCGATCGACAAGCGCGTAGAACTGTTCCTGCGTTGCGACACCACATTGCGCCCACAGCGAGCGGCGGTTCTGTTCGTAGCGTTCGATCGCTCGGGCGTGGCTTGCGCTCGCCTTGCGGAACTGTGCGTCGTGCTCCTTGAGCTCGCGGCGCTTCTTGATCCAGTGCTGTTGGCGTTCGAGTTCTTGAATCATCTGATTCAATTGCTCCAACGGATCGGTAGGAATGCGTCGCGAGACCCGCGGTTCGTTGGATCGTCCCGAATCGGTTTGGCGACGCGAATCGTTGCCGCGCCGCGAGGGACGGTAATCCTCGGCCTCGTCTTCATCGTTGATGAAGTCTTTGACGGCTTGGATCGGATCTTTGAGGTCCTGTTGCGTCGCAGAGGCCAACGCACTTTCGGGCTCTTCCTCTCCCAATGCTTCGCGATACAGCGATTCGACGCGTTTGCCAAGGGCTGCGAGTTCCCGCTTCCGCTCCGCCTTCTCGTCGCGCAATTCGTCGACACGGCGACGCGACGCTTGCAGCGTTTCGTAACCGTCACTCATCTCCCGAATGCTCTTGGGCGAGAGCGATTCGGACAGCCCCAGTTTCAGGAGCGTGCGTTTCCAATCGGCACGCGCCCGTTTGAGGCCTTCGACAGCTTCTTCGGCACGTTTCCGCGCCGCCTTGTAACGTTGCACCAACGCCTGGTTGGCGTGATACAGCGGCAGCGCGTCCTCTTGAGCTTGCAGTTCCGCGAGCGCTTCACGCAATCGCGATTCCAGCGGACCGGCCCCAGCGGGCAGATCCTTTTGGATCTCTTCGTGTTCGCGTTCGGTTTCGCGGATCTGTTTGCGAACGACTTCGATCTGCCGTTCGGTGTCGTGTAAATCGCTGCTGGTACCGCGGTCGAACAGTTGCCGACCCATATACCACATCGCCAAGCAGGCCATGCCGATCAGCATCGAGAACATGCCGAAGGTTGGATCGCGTTCGGCGACATTCCAGATGCCCGTCGTCTTGACAAGGCCGTAGATCAATCCGACGCCACCAAACAGGAACGGTGCCGCCATGAAGATCGATCGATCGACAGGCAACGCTTCGGCGGTGGTTAGATTAATCGCTTCGTTTTCGAGTTCCTTGTAGTGTCGACGCAGCTTGTCGAGGTGTTCCTCGGTCTGGATCGCTTTGCGGAACCTCGCGATCACGGCGCCTTGCAGCTTGATCGATTCGTGCAGATCGTCGCTCTGCAAGTGTCCGATCTTCTCGCGCAGTTGTTTCTCCTGGACCTGGATCTCTTGGCGATCCTTCAGGCTCTCGTCGCGCGCTTGTTTGGCCTGGAAGAGGAATTCTTTGACGGTTCGCGCCGGCCCGCCCAGCGTCGCCAAGGTGGCTCGCGATAGATCGGGCATCTCCGATTTGGAGCCTTCGATCAGCGACTTGCGTTCCTCGTCGGTCAGCCCCAAGCGGTGTGCGTCGGCATCGAGTTGTTGCTCTGCTTTTTCCACCTGCTTGTCGAGCTTCGCGATCTGATCGCGAAGGGCTTCGATCCAAGTCGCCTGCTGCGATGCGGCTTCGATCCGCGATTGAAGGGCCAGCAAGCGTTGGCTCAGCGGCAGTGCGGCAGCTTTGTCGCGCAGTTCGCGACGCTGGCGTTTCACCTCTTCGAGCTTCCCTTTTCGCTCTTCGACCTGTGCTTCGATATGCACCAACTGCATCGGAGCGTCTTCGGGGAGATCGAGTCCGCGTTCGGTCCGTTCGATCTGATCGCGCAGTTCCTGGCGTTTGACCCAGGTTTCCCGCGCTGTCGAACCGACTTCGGTAACCCGAGCGTCGTGTTCCCATTGTCCAAGCTTGACCCGCAGATGTTCGATCTCTTGGATCTGCGTGCGGCGTTGGGTGGCCAGTTCCGCCCAGCGTCGACCGCGGCGGGTGAGTTGATCGACCTCGTCGCGAAGTCGGTCGCGTCGGCTGATCAGTTCGGCCAATTGGTGTCCGTTGCGATTGGACGATTCGCTGCCGAGGACCTGCGAACGGGCATCGCGCAATTGACGCGTGACGTCGACCAACGAAACGCGGTCCAGACCGCTGGACAGTTTATAGAGTTCGTCGGCAGCGGATGTGTCGTCGAGCGTGCCGAGTTCCTGCAATTCGCGGAGCCCGATCGCAAAGACGTTTTTGAAGATCGGTTCGTCGATCTGTCCCAGCAGCATCTTCAATCGATGCTCTCCCTGGACCAGCCCGTCGGTTCCGGTCACGGTCAGACTGCCGTTGCCATCGGCGTCGGTCAATTGGGCCCGCCGTCGCAATTCGTACCCACCGCCAGGACCGGTGACGCGCAGCGCCCCACCGGGCGAACCACCGTAGACCGGTGGCAGGTAACGCTCGCGGCGTTCGGTAGTAAAGCCGTACAGCATCGCGCGCAGGAACTGCATCAGCGTTGTCTTGCCAGCCTCGTTGGGACCGTAGAACAACGTCATGCCATCGGGCAGACTGTCGACGCTTAAACCCGTCCAGACGCCAAAACCATCTATTTGTAAATCTTTAATTTTCACCGGTAGACCTCCCTGTGACCGGTGGCGCGATCATTTCGCCATGATGAAACTATCGATACTCTTTGCCGTCACCAACCGTCGCGAGCCGCGGTTTGCCGCCACGCAGCAATTCCACCCCCAACAGCGTCGCGTGGTCCAAAGTCGCTGCGCGGCTGGCAGGATCTGCCTCGACCAACGCGGCTTCCATAGCGGGTGCCAATCCCGGATGTTCTTCGGTCAATGACGCCAATTGTAGGTCGCGCCCGCCTGTTTTACGGTGAGTTCCTGCAGCTCGCAGGAAGTCACCTAAGATCGTATCCTCTTCGAGCCACGATTGGGGAAACTGTGGCGGAGCTATCACGTCCAGTTTCACCGACCAAGCTGCCGGGCTGCCGTGTCCGAATTCGCGACGCAACCACGACAGCAGTTCTGTCGGGTCGCCGGCGCCCATCGGCGAATCGGCTCCCAAGTGAATTTCCCAGCCGACCAACAAATGCCGGTCGCCATGTTCGTGCTGCAAGCGAGCGATCCGTTGCGACAGCAGGCTTCGCAAATCGCTAGCGGTCCCTAGGTCCGCCCCGCCGAGTTCGACGTTCACGTAACGGAAGCTGTCCGATTCGATGAAGTGAACGCGGCTGCTGCCATCGGCATCGATGTCGACCAAGTGGAACCCGTGGGCTCCGGTTTCGCTGAGGCTGCGTCCTTGCGGCGAACCACAATAGCTTGCACCGACGCCCGCGGCACCGTCCAAAGTGCGGCGTTGATGTTCGCCACCGAGAGCCCAGTAATCGAAGCGGCCTTCGGCCAATGCGGTTGCGTCGCTGGTGCCGTAGCCCAACGCGATCGTGAACTCTTCGACCGGATCGTGCCGGAAACTAGGGACGTGCAGACCACTGCGTCCGTCGTTGCTGCGACCGACGACGACGGCAATCGTATCGCCGGCGCGACGCACGTACGCTTGTTCGGATCGATCCCTGGGGAAGACAGTCACGTTTGGGGGCAGAGCCAATCCGTCGCCTAGCTTGGCGAGATCGTCGACTTGCCCTGTCGTCCAGAAGACCTGAATGTTCTGTTGATGCAGCTGTTCAAACTGTTCGACCAGCATCGCCATCCCACGGGGACCGGCGGTAATCGGATGGAACAGGTCGCCCGAGAGCAACACAAAGTCGACGTTTTCGAGAACCGCGGTTTCGAAGACCGTCGCGGCCGCCTTCCATGCCGCACCCGCCATCGCTTCGCGCAAGTGCTGTGGGACTTCGTCTAGGTCGCCCAAAGGACGTTCCAGATGAAAGTCGCTGGCATGTATAAATCGAAAGGATTCGCCAGTCATCGTTCCCTCCTGGCCCGATCGGTTTTCAAATCTACCACGTCTGCCACAGCCGTGCGGCGCGCTCTGTCGGTATTATCAGTCGCAGAGTTTAACGAAAATTTGGATTCTTTACCAAGATCTGTTTGGGGACATAACGGAAATCGAGGGAAGAAAAATCGTGCGTTGATTGCTAGCTTTTGCGGCGATCTCCCCGCTTAAGGGGGCATGGCCGGCCGCCCCGACGATGACAAGTGGATAAGTATTTGGCGAATAAACGGCGAACCGTTCCCCTCTGCGGGTGGGGCTGGCCGAGAGGCCGATTGTTGCGAAAGCCCGCGAATCGTTGGTGCTGGCCTGTCCAAACGGACACGCTCAGGTGGTCTGGTGCCCCGTCTAGGGTTGTTGCTGGCTTTTTTAAAAGAACTAAACTCGGCCACCCCGCGGGAGGTCGAATGCTATCTGCCTCGCTCCCCTGGCAACACTACACCTTCTATTTATAGATGCGAGATCGCATGGACATTGCAGTACCGGAAGAAGCTTCCGAAGCGGCGTCGAATCAGAGCGCTTGGCGTCAGTGGCTGATGGTCGCCGGACTTGTCTATGTGCTGATCTGCGCTGTTGGTTTGATCGGGTCGGGGTTCAAGACCGCGACGGGCAGCCAAGCGAAAGAGATGTTCGAATTCGCCACCAATCCGTTTGCAGGCCTTGTGGTCGGAACCGTCGCCACCGCGTTGATCCAATCCTCCTCGACGGTGACCTCGATCATCGTAGGCTTGGTTGCCGGTGGCCTGCCCGTGTCGGTCGCCGTGCCGATGGTGATGGGAGCGAACATTGGAACATCGATCACCAACACGATCGTTTCGCTTGGGCATGTCCGCGAGAAGAAGGAATTTGCCCGCGCGTTTTCGGCGGCGACGGTGCATGATTTCTTCAATCTATTGTCGGTGGTGATCTTCCTGCCGTTGGAGATGGCTACCGGGTTCCTGGAAAAGATCGGCAGCGCATTGGCGGGCATCTTTGTCGTTGGCGATGCCTCGATGGGAGGCCTGAATTTCGTCAAAGCTGCGACGGCGCCGGTCGTTAACTTCTTCAAACAGAGCGTGGAAGGGATGGGGACGACCGGCGGCGGGATCGCCCTGATTCTGGCCGGGATCGTGCTGATCTTTCTTTCGATTCATTACGTCGGCAAGCTGTTGAAGACGTTGATGGTTGGCAAAGCCAAGGAATTGATGCATGCGGCGATCGGCAAGGGGCCCGTTTCGGGAATCTTCTCCGGCACGCTGGTGACCGTTCTTGTGCAGTCCTCCTCGACGACGACTTCGTTGATGGTGCCCCTAGCAGGGTCGGGCGCCTTTGGGCTGAAACAGATCTATCCGTTTACGCTGGGGGCAAACATTGGAACGTGCATCACTGCGCTGTTGGCCGCGACGGCGGTCGATGGGAATGCGGCGGCGGCGCTTCAGATCGCCTTCATCCACTTGACCTACAACGTCCTGGGCGTGCTGTTCATCTATGGGGTGCCGATGCTGCGGTATCTACCGGTCAAGGCGGCAGAGTGGCTTGGCGAAACGGCGTCGGAGAACAAGTTGGTCGCGTTGGCCTACATCTTGAGCGTTTTCTTTGTCATCCCCGGCATGTGCTTGGGTGTCACCAGCATGTTGTAGCGCGTGGCAATGGCCGGGAGTGGCCTGCCTTAATCCGCGGTCGCCGATGCGCCGCGATCGATTTCACCAACCCACATTTCTGAAGGGAGTTTATAAATGTCGGACCTGCCTCGGATGTCGATCAAGAGTCTTCGCAACCTGATCGCGGAAACCGAAACAACGCTACATGAATTAAACACCGAGCTGCAGCGTCGCGAGGAAGCCGCTCAGGATTCGGAGATCGAACATCTCGAAGACCACATGAAACATGCGGAGCTTTCGCTGCAGTCGATTCGCGACTTCTTTGTGATCTTGATCAATGAGTACCGCTCGCGACACTAGCGGTTTGTCAAACTTTGATTTTAGGACTGTTGGTAGTGGACGAGGTTACTAGGTCCCAATAATCTTTGGCGCGAAAGGACTCGTGCCCTCGTCCACCACGCTAAAGTCAAAAGTGGACGAAGCACTAGTGGTTGAGCGTCCCTGAGCGTCCCGAAGCGTCCCTGTGGTGTAGGACGCCGTGCTTTAGAAAACGCCGGCGCCAAAGCTGTCGTCGTTGTCTTTCCCGCCTCGCGGTGAGCTGGCTTCCCCGCTGGGACGTTGGTGGAAATGAGGCGCCGGAGGCGGAAGCTTGGCTGGCACTTCGGAGGCTTGGGGGGCAGCGGCCGCGGCGACATCTTCGTTGTCAAAATCGTCGTCGTAACGAGATCGGTAACCGGGCTGTTGGGCGCGTTGCAGTTCCAATTCGAACTCTTCGATCACGTGCCGTTGGATCTGTTCGCGGCATTCCGAATTGATCGGATGGGCGACGTCGGCGTACAGTTTCTGAGGCCCGTCGTTGTCGCCATTGCCACCACGCTGTTTGGTTCCGCATTGATTGCAGAACGGGGCTCGCAGGTAATTCTTGTGGCCACATCGGTTGCAGTGACCTGTCAGTTTACGGCTGGGCATCGCGACAAATGGCCCGTTGGTGCCGTCGATGATTTTCAAATCGCGGATGACAAAACAGGAATCGAAGGTGATCGAGCAAAACGCCCGCAATCGATCCTCTGAGTTTTCCATCAGCTTGACGCGTACTTCGGTGATATCCACTGTCCGACCCTCCCTAACCGAGTGCTGTTAAAATTATCCCAAATCCCGCGTGGGGCTGGCAATGCAAACCGAATGCGCTGCAAAAGCGCTGCCGATGCCGGCGGCTTGTAGGTTGTGAGCGATTCTCGATGCGACCGCCGCGTTGGGGCAGACGCCAAAACATGCTGATCCGCTGCCGGTCACCTGATATCCCAAGACGGGCGTTCGAGCGATCGCCGAAAGAACGCGGTCGATCCACTCGCTGGTCGCGCGAGCGGGCTCCGACAACCGATTCAATAACTGGGATGCGATCTGAGTGCCACGTCCCCCGACGAGCGCGGCGAGCATCGCTGCAGCGGAGCTGGGGCGCGAGGGAACTTGGCAGCGGCGATAGACCTCCGCCGTCGAAACGCTTTCCGGCGGATGGACGACGACAAAGTGCAGCTTGCCGCCGATCGAAACCGGATCGATCTGTTCGCCACGTCCTGTCGCGATCGCCGCGGACATCGACCCCTGCGGCGAACCAAAGAAGAACGGAATGTCGCTCCCTAGTTCTCCCGCAAGCTGCAACAGGCGTTGGTCATGCTGGTCGATCTGGCACAACTGAGCGGCGGCTCGCAAGGCGCCGGCTGCATCGCTGCTGGCGCCGCCCATCCCCGCTCCCGCCGGGATCGTCTTGGCGATCGTCGCGCGAAAACCGTCGGCGATGGAAAACCGTTGGCGGAATTGTTCCAGAGCTCGGGTCACGAGATTGTCTTGCGAGCGAGGGAGCGTGGCGACGGCCTGTGAACCTCGATAGCGCTCGACGACGGCCGCTTGATGTGGCAGCCAACCGCATTCGACGCGTACATCATCGGTATCGGAAAGGGCTACACGAATGCGATCGAAGCGATTGATCGCGACCATCACCGTTTCGAGTTCATGAAAACCGTCGGCGCGACGGTCCAGCAGCTCAAGAAACAGGTTCAGCTTGGCGGGGGTATTGATCTCAACCGCTGGGGGTTGGTTCGCATGCATGTCAAGTTGCTACCTAGCGTCAATGATGTTCATGCCACCGACATAACGATGGGGCTGCGGACAAGGTGTTCGGTTGCAAGCCCGAGATCTGTTACCAACGCGCGACCAAATAAGGAGAATACAAGCTGGAGTTATCCGCGCGTTGCCAGCAAACCTAAGAACGGATTGTACGCCGATCCAAGGGGGGGTCAAGAAAACAAATGGCAGCTTAAAGTGAGTTAATCGCACTTTATCGGGGGGCAGCACTGCCCAGTGCCCCTAAGTTGCCAGGTTTGTTGTGGGAACTCCCGCTTGCCTGCTGCGGCGTTCAATGGGGGCCGCCCCTGCGTTGTGGCCACAGCGCCAACGCGTTGGCGGCTAGGACCAAGGCCCCCCCGATTACCAGGGGCGTGCTGAACGTTTCGTTAGCGTAGGCGACGGTGCAGCAGAGGCTGAGCGTTGCGGGAAGCGTCATCGCCCACAACGATGCAAAGACGGGCTCAAGGGTGTAGATCACGGCCGCCTGCCCCGCCGAAATCATCGGTTGGTACTTGTTCATCCAAGCGAAAGCGATCAGCGACGGGATCGAGCAGAGCAGGATCAACATTAAATAGAAGGAGGGTTTGACGGCCAGCGACGTCCAACCGCCAACGGCTGATTCGGGGACGTGGAATTGCAGCCAAGCGAATGTGCAAAAGGCGAGCAGTGCCGTGGTGGCAAACATACTGGGGGTAAAGGCGATCGAGTGGTAGCGTTTGCCCAGTTGATCCAACAGCAGGATCTGGCCGCTGAAAAAGAAGACTGAAAGCAGGGTCAACCAGTCGCCGGTGGTCCAGGTCTGCCGCATGTCGGCGGCGAAACCGATTCGCCCGTCGCGCAATTGGATCACTTCCGCCAGGACGGCTACCCCGAACAGGGCCAACATCGCTCCGGCGATCACCGTCGGCCGCGGCATCCGCCGCTGGGCGATCGCCGAAATGATCGGGGTCACCACGACCACCAGGCTGGTAAGGAAACCGCTGCGCGAGGCGGGGATCGTCCCCAGGCCGATGACTTGCAAGATCAGCCCCATCACAAACATCGCCCCGATCGCGGCGCCGGCCAGGAGATGCGGCATCTGCACCTGGCGAAGCGTGCGGTGGAAGAAGAGCAAATAGAGAAGCATCGCGGCGGTAAACCGGATTCCGATCATCCAGGCTGCCGCAGAGGATCGCAGCATCGGCGATGCGGTCAGCTGTGTTACCGAGAAGTGCTCATCGACCTGCATGTTCAAGCACTTCATCATCGGAAACGAAAGTCCCCACATGCTGTTGACCAGCACCAGTGCGACGATGGCACGTCGACGATCGCTCGGTTGGACGGGGGCTAGCATCGCGGGGACCCAAGAGGCCGGTAGGCAGGGGATGGCAAAAGTTCCGATCTTAACGATTGCCGAATTGTTTCCCAGCCGACTTGCCTGCAGAACCGACAGGTTCCTCACCTTGCGGGCCTCTCTGAATTGTTCCGACAAAACAATCCGATAATAGAGCGTACGGTGGCTGCACGAACTTTGAGGCGCAGCGGAGAGGTCAGTCGACCAGGCTCATCGCCGTCCAGACGCATCGGTTCACCGCCCGTGGGCAACGGATTGTTTCGAAGGGGAAGACGTTGGAAAAATCGAAGTTCGAAACCAGTTTGCGACGCTGTGCTGTCTTATTGATGAGCCTGTCGACCAAGGCGGCCACGATCGTGATGTCGCGTCTGACGACAGCACAGGTCGAAGCGATCAGTCTAGAGATCGCGCGGATGGAATCGGTCGGCGGGACCGAGCAAGAGGAGGTGATGCATGAGTTTATGGGAACCAAGACCAGCGCGCTGAATGTCAGCTGCGGCGGCTTGAATCTCGCCAAGGAACTAATTCGCCAATCGATGGGGAACGACGCCGATCCGGTAATCCAACGGATCGAACAATCGATCGAACAGAAACCGTTCGCCTTTGTCCGCCGGATCGAACCGCGAAATCTGATCCAGTTTGTTCAAGACGAACATCCGCAGACGATCGCGCTGATCCTGAGCCATCTGCCCGAAGGCTATTGCGCCGAAGTCTTGTCGGGGCTGGATCCCGAAAAGCAGTTGGAGGTGATCCAACGGATCGCTGTCGTGGGAAGCGCCGACACGTTGGCGATGGCCGATCTGGAACGCGGCCTGGAGATGCGATTGGCTAGTTTGGTCAACGGAACCAATCTACATGTCGGCGGCGTCGAACACGTGGCAGGAATCTTGAACGTCTCCGAACGCTCGGTCGAACGGACGATCATGGAAGCGCTGGCCGAAGATGAGCCGGAACTTGTCGACGAGATCCGGCACCTGATGTTCGTCTTCGAAGATATCGCCAAGATGGGCGACAAGGACATCCAGTCGCTGTTAAAGAATGTCGAAGCGAGCAAGTGGGCTTGCGCGTTGAAGGGTTGCAGCGAGCCGTTGGTCAACAAGGTGATGAAGAACATGAGTTCCCGCGCGGCAGACAACCTCCGCGAAGAGATGGGCTTCCTGGGCGCCGTCCGCTTGTCCGATGTCGAAGCGGCGCAGCAAGGGATCGTCGATATGGTCCGCACGCTCGAAGACGCCGGCGAGATCTCGCGACCGACCGGCGAAGAAGAGGAGGAGTTTGTCAGCTAGGGTGTCGGTGCAGGAGATTTCATCTCCATCGCGATCACTTTTTCCTCGGAGCTTGCGGCGATCATGTCCAACAGTTGCTGCAGCTTTCGATGAGTGACGTACGTCGTCGTGACAACAAATGCATTCGCCGAACCCGTTTCGGTTTCGATCAGCCGAATTACGCTGGGGCCGCCAAGTTCCTCCCATGTCCCGGGGGTGACGATCGCGACAATCATCTCGACCGAATTGCGATCTGCCTGCAGCCCGGTCTCCCCCGCCCAATAGATCCGCGTGATCAGCTGCGATTCGGCGGCCTCCACGCTGGTGATGACAAGGTGCTCGTTTGTAATCGTATGCGTCAGGTCGAGGTCACGTAAAATGATCGACAGGGCCCCTTCAAGGCTGGCCTGATCGATCGCCGTGGTTACCGCAATGTCTGCTGTTAGCCCTAGATCTTCCAGCGCGCGACGATCGATGCGAATCGGGATCCCCGCCTTGTCGGCGAGGATCTTGACAACATTTCCAAACGGTTCGTCGTGGAATTTGGCAGGGACGGGGCGGGCCAACGCTTCTTCGATTCTCTCGACCGCCGCAGATCTGCTCCTGGTCTCCGAGTTATCGGCCCGCATCGGCTTCGACGCATTTTGCGACCCGGCAGGCGGTTGAGCAACGGTTGTGAAGGGGACTTGTTTCTGAAACGGATCGGGGGCATTCCTCGAAGGCGGTACCTCAGATGGGCTGGTGCTTGGGCGGATCGCTGGTTTCGATTGAGCCAGGCCGACGTCTGCCAAGGCGGCGATCATAAAGCCGGCGACAGCCAGTCGGACGATTGATACTGATTTCATAGCCAGGAACTCCTACGTGACAAGGAAGAGGGGGCACCGCCGGAGCAGGTTTGCGTTTAGCTACGGGGTGGGGTATCGCTTCCCCCTAACGCGATATGCTAGAGGCTCCGCTAGGCATGTACATCAGCACATGTTCGCCACTCCCGGTACACGCAAAATTCTGAAAATTTTACGGAATGTGGAAACACTGGGATTCGCCATGCGTTACGCGTTTAGGAGTCCAAGGGATCTTCTTGGTACAGGTAATACAATCGTGATCGTTGGAACAACATTTGGTTGCCCCCCTCCTTTTGTCAAGGAATGCTATGTATTCCCGAACATCGATCTTTTGTCAACTTAATTTAGATACTTCGAATGGGGGAAACCTGTATCACCCTCGTTCATCCCTGTTTTTTCTGCTTCTTTAAACCTATCTGGGCGGCCCGCGAACGGAAGATGATTTTGCGATGTCTCCGCTCCCCCGAATGTGAGGGTATTCAATGGTTCAAGCTTACAGTCCCACTCGTTTTTCGATTCCTTCTTGGCCTGCCTGGGTGCAGATGATTGTCGCCTGTTTTGCCGGATCGCTGGCGGGGGGATATATGGCCGCAAAGGTTGCTGTTTCGCGGAGCGATGAATCGATTCGCCAGCAGATGGAGATGCGATCGATCGATCGTTTTGTCTCTTTAGGGGGCGAAGTACTGCGCGACGGCGACAAATTGAGCTCCGTGGGGATGCCAGTACTGCAAGGGCTCGGGTTCTACACGATTCGCTCGGCCAACGATGTCCGCCAGGCGATTTTGTATGGCGGAACGCTGCCGGGAATTACACAGTTGCACTTTGCACCGTTTGGTGTGAACCGCGTCGGCGCCGGGGTTACCGATGGCGACGTCTTGCGTTTTGCCAACCGGAACTTCAAAAATGTCGAATACCTCGACCTTTCCAACTGCCGTATCGAGGACGCTTCGGTGATCCAACCGATGGTCAACCTGAAGCGATTGCGGCTGGCCAACAACCCACTGACGAAAAATGGTGTCGAGTCGTTGAACTTGTTGGATTCGGTTGTCGAGTTGTGGATTGGTTGGCCCGATCGAACGATTAGCCCCGACAGCATGTACCGCAGCGCCGAGCTGCGAAAGACGCTCGTTAAAGCGTTGACCGAGATGGACAAGCTGCAGAAGGTGCATCTGTATGATGACATACAACTGACGCAGTCTGAAAAGACTCAGTTAGGTCAACTGGAGTTGGTCAAAGCCTATATGAATTAGCCGACAGCCGGCGGGCAGATCGTAGACGTCGCCGACAAGTTTGTGGATAATAAGCCGCACACAAACACGAGGATTCCGCCGGAATCCTCGCCACTGCGAGACTTACCCCACCTGTCTGTACTATCCATCGAGAGGATCCCCCGCATGAGATTGTCGTTGTTAATAATCGTCTTGGTGTCCGCACTCTCCGCCTCTGCGGCGGAGGTCAAGCTGGAGAAGGGGGATCACATCTGCCTGATCGGCAACGAGTTGGGCGAGCGGATGCAGCACCATAATTATTGGGAATCGCTGCTGCACCAAAGCTTCCCCCAGCACGAACTGACCGTTCGCAACCTCTGCTTCCCCGGCGATGAGCCGATGGATCGGATCCGTTCGAAGAACTTTGGCGATCCCGATTCGCATCTGACCCACAGCAAAGCGTCGGTCGTGATGATGTTCTTCGGTTTCAACGAATCGTTTGCCGGTGAAGAGGGACTGGCGGAGTTCACCGACCAGATGACTCAATTGGTCAACGAGACCAAGGCGAAGGACTACAGCGGCAACGGGGCGCCAAAGATCATCCTCGTTTCGCCGATCGCGTTCGAGAAGACCGGCGACAAGAACCTTCCCGACGGCAGCCAGCACAATCCGCGGTTGGAGATGTACACCGCGGCCTTAGCCGATGTTGCGAAGCAGACCGAGGTGGGATTTGTCGATCTGTTTCATCCGTCGCAAAAACTGTTCGAATCGCACGACGAAAGGCTCACGCTCAACGGTTCGCATCTAAACGAAAAGGGCTACCAAGCGTTGGCTCCCGCGTTTGTCAGCGCGATGGGAGGCAGCGATGCCGCCGAGATCAAACCCGAACTGAAGGCGGAAGTCGACGACAAGAACTTTCATTGGTGGCACCGCTATCGCGCCGTCAACGGATTTTCGATCTACGGCGACCGCGGTTTGGCGGGCCAAGACGGCACGCGAACCTACAACAATCGCGACGTCATGGAACGCGAGCGGGCAATCCTGGATCAGATGACCGCCAACCGAGATGCTCGGATCTGGGCGATCGCTCAGGGCGGCAGCGTCCCTGCGGAAGTCGACGACAGCAACACGCTGCCGTTTATCAACGTGACGACTAATGTTGGTGGCGCCGACGATGTAAACAAGAAGCGGGGCAAGTTGGGATCGTTGGATTACCACACCGCCGCCGAACAGCAGAAGATGTTCGAATTGGCTGATGGGCTGCAGATCGAACTGTTCGCCTCCGAAGAACAGTTCCCCGAACTTGCCAATCCGGTCTCGTTGCAGTTCGACAACAAGGGGCGACTGTGGGTCTCGACGATGGCCTCGTATCCGCACTGGCAACCCAAGAGCAAACTGGACGACAAGCTGCTGATCTTGGAAGATGTCGATAACGACGGCAAGGCGGACGAGTGCAAGGTCTTTGCCGGCGGCTTGCACCAGCCGACTGGATTCGAGCTGGGCAAGGGAGGCGCTTTTATCGCCCAACAGCCTGACATTTTGTTCGCTCAAGATCTCGATGGTGATGATGCCGCCGACACCGTGATTCGCAAACTGGCGGGCTTCTGTTCGGCCGACTCGCACCACGGCATCTCCGCATTCGAATGGGGCCCCGGTGGGAACCTCTACTTCGAAGAGGGAACCTTTAAATACTCGCAGGTCGAAAGTCCTTATGGCCTGAATCGTTTGCACGAAGGGGGCATTTGGCAATATCACCCCGTGACCGAGCGGTTTGGTGTGCACGTTAGCGTCGCCTTCTCGAACCCTTGGGGACACGTCTTCGACCGCTGGGGCCAGAACTTCATCGGCGATGCGTCCCCCGGCTTCAGCTACTGGGCTGCACCGATTTCGGGCAAGATTCAATACCCGATGAAACACCCTGGCGGATCGCAGCATCGCCGCGTGGCGAAACTGGAAACCAGCGACGGAATCGCCGGTGGCGATCCCAAGTTCGCGCTGCCGACGCTGTATCCAAAGCGAACGCGTCCGCTGGGCGGATGTGCGATGATCTCCAGCCGTCACTTTCCCGATGAATGGCAGGGCAACTTCCTTGTCACCAACTGCATCGGCGATCGAGCGGTTTTGAATCACAAGATCACCGAAGACGGTTCGGGTTTTGTCGGCGTTGAAGTCGAAAAAATCGTCGAAGGCAAAGATGGCAACTTCCGCCCCGTCGACTTGCAGATCGCCCCCGATGGCTCGCTGTACATCGTCGATTGGCACAATGCGTTGATCGGACACCTGCAGCACAACCTGCGTGATCCAAGCCGCGACCACAGCCATGGCCGAATCTGGCGGATCACGCACAAGACGCGTCCGTTGGTCGAACCGGCGAATATCGCGGGCCAGCCGATTGCGGCGCTGTTGGATCTGCTGAAGCTGCCCGAAGATCGCACTCGCTATCGCGTGCGACGTGAACTAGCCGAGCAGGATCCAGCCGAGGTCGTTGCGGCGGTAAACGAGTGGACCAAAAACTTGGACCCATCGGACGCCGACTACGATCACCATCTGACCGAAGCGTTGTGGGTTTGCCAAACGCATCATGCGATCCAGACCGAACTGTTGGGCCAAGTCTTGAACGCCAAGGACCACCGTGCGAGAGCCGCTGCGACACGCGTCGTTTCGTTCTGGGCCGATGATCTCGACAGCCCGATCGAATTGTTGACCCCACGGATCAACGACGAACATCCACGCGTCCGCTTGGAAGCGGTCCGAGCGCTCAGTTTCCTCAGTGGCGATGAAGCTGCCGAACTGGCATTGGAAGTACTGAACCACGACGTCGACGATGCGTTGCAGTACACGTTGGAAGAAACGCTGCGTCAGTTGGAACAATAACCGACGCAGCCGTTGCATGCAGAAAACGCGTGACCCGAAGGGCCACGCGTTTTTTTATGCCCACAGCCACCGGCAAATAGCGGCCGTGCTCTCTGCAATTTGTCGCAACTGCATTTCCCTTGAACGCTCTAGTTCGTGATAGAATGGGTGCATGTCTCAATCAATCGAAACCTATGACGACGCCATTCTCTCGAATCTCAGCGGAACCCTGTCGCCTCAGGCGGCCGAAGGTATTTTGTCCCTCGGCTTCTCCGAGGATCAGCGTCGGGTGATGAGGCTGCTGGCGGAGAAAGCTCGTGCGGGTGAGCTCACCGAAGAGGAACGCGAGCAGGCGACAAGTTTTGAGCGGATCAGCAGTCTGCTTGGAATTCTTCAGTCGCGTGCACGTGTCGCTTTGCGGAACGCCGGGACATGAGTCTCTCGGTCGCTTTGCGGCAGACGATCTGGGAGCGTGCGGGTAACTGTTGCGAGTACTGCCAAATGCCGCAGGACTACGATCCGGCGACATTTGAAGTCGACCATATTGTTCCGGGGAAGATGGGGGGCGAATCGGTCGAAGAGAACCTTGCCCTGGCTTGTTTTAAGTGCAACAACCACAAGGGTCCCAACATCGCGGGTATTGATCCGGTGGATGGCTCAAAAGCGTTCTTGTTCGACCCGCGAAATGACAACTGGAGTCAACACTTTATTTGGGATGGACCGCTCCTCCTTGGCCTGACCTCAAAGGGGAGGACAACGGTTGCCCTGCTGCAAATAAATGTTGGTCACCGCGTTTCGCATCGTCGCCAACTGATCACCGAAGGCGTTTTTCCATTGAGCAAGAAATCGTAACTTCGATTCCCATCGAAGCGAGCGATTCAATTGGCATCAAACGTCAGCATGACGTTGCCGCACTTTTCGCCGGTCAGGACGTAACCGAAGGCGTCGCGGATTTCTTCCAGCGGATATTGGCGGTCGATCAGTGGGGCAAACTTTCCCTCGGTCAGCAATGCGCTTATCTGCTGCATGCTGGCAGCGATGTTGGTTGGCAATGGGAAGCGAACGACTTTGCCCCGCAGGCACGGAGTCATCAAGGCGAGCAGCGGGTTCTGGCAGCCCCAGCCGAGTTCCGAAGAGATGTAGACGCCGCGGGGTAGCAGTAGGTGTCGGCAACGACCAAAGCTACTCTTGCCAACCGCATCGAGCACCGCGTGAAATCGGGTGCTGGTTTCACGGAAGTCTTCGCGCTCATAATCGATGATCTCGTCGGGATTGAGCGTCTCGACTCGCGGGATATTGGGAGTGCCGCAGACCGCAGTGACGATCACGCCTTTGTTCTTTAGCAGTTGGACGACCGCCGATCCGATCGCTCCCGAGGCGCCGTTGACCAGCACGCGGTCCCCTTGGTGTACCTGCAAGCGTTTGACGAAGTTGGCTGCGTAGTGAGCCGCTTCGAGACTCGCTGCCGCATCGTCGAACGAAACTCCAGCTGGCATCTTCGCGACGTTCTCGCGTCGGCCGGCGACCAGATACTCCGCGTGCGAACTGAGCCCTTCGTCGTGAAAACCCCAGACGCGGTCTCCGATCTCAAATTCATCGACCTCCGCTCCAACGGCAACGACTTCGCCGGCAAAGTCGGTTCCGGTTGTCGCTCGCTTTGGATGGATCCAACCGGTCATCGGTCGCATGATGAACGGCTTCGCCATCAAGACGGCGCAGTCGGTGCGATTAACCGTTGTCGCGTGGACGCGAACCAGCACTTGATCGGGCCCGCAATTGGGACGATCAATCGCACGAATCTCCAAGACCTCCGGCGGTCCATAACTGTGGCGTACTGCCGCTCTCATCGGTTCTGGCATGGTTCTTAACAGAGAGATGGTTCAGTCCTGTGTCGCATCATATTATTTTCTCGCGGAAGCGTTTTCGGGCGACATTATGCGTGCAGCGGCCCTCCGTTTCCAGGTGCGGCCCTGCATGCACAGTGATAAGATGCTCGTCGGTCGCGTGCTTTTAAGCACTTGTTCGATACAAACCAGCGTCGAAGATGCTTTCACGGCGGTGTACAATCACGTTGTGAAGTGCTTCCAGTTGAAGTCAACGCTACAAACCTAAAAAGTCGTTTTAATGCTTACTCGAATTCGCGTTCAAAATTTTAAAGCGATCGCCGACGCGGAACTCTCGTTGTCGCCGCTGCATTTGCTGATAGGCCCCAACGATTCGGGCAAAACCAGTTTTCTGGAAGCAATCGCTGCCATTTCGCGAAGTCTTGATCATACGCTCGCGACCACCTTTCTTGGTCGCTGGACATCGCGCCAACTTGTCCACTCGGACTCGGCAGAGAGGAAGGTGGCCTTCGAGGCCGATGTTGATGGCAGCGTCGATGGGACATATAGAATCGTTTGCGATTTCCCAGATCAGAACCGCAGAGTGACTTTGGCGGAGGCGAACTTGGGAGGGCAGTCAGTAGTGCTGGGCGATGAAACGTTGACTGGTTTTCACGATCGTGGTCTCGCCATGAAAAAGGAAAATTTTCCGCTTTGTGAACGACTCGCCGACGCGATTAGTCCCTGTTGGTATCTTCGTTGGTCGGCGAGGAACCTGTCGTTGCCTGCAACGCTTTCTCCAAAGCGACACCTGCGGTTGGCGGGCAATGGATTTGGTTTACCAACGATGCTGGATGATTTGCTGGGCGAAAGCCGTGAGCGATTTGGTGAGTTGGAACGAAAGTTCTGTGCTCAGTTTTCCGGTGTGAAGGGCCTGCAGCTCAAACAGGAGCAGGCATTCGACAGTCCGGTCGATGATCCCGAGCAAACGTTGACGCTCAAGCCGGGCAACGGCAAGCAACTCTATTTTTTGCTTGAAAATGGATCGGAAATCCCAGCTCCTCAAGCTGCAGAAGGGATGCTTTATACTTTGGCTTATTTGGCGATTGCGTACCTGCCCAAACCTCCCAAGATTTTGTTAGTCGAAGAACCCGAAAACGGAATCCATCCCGGACGGGTTCGGGAAATCGTACGCCTGCTTCGACAAATGACCGAAAACGATCCAAAGATCCAAGTAATCATGACCAGCCACTCGCCGTATCTCGTCGACGAGATGCAACCACATGAGGTCACCTGGTGTCGCCGCGAGAATGGTCGCGTTACGACACAGCGGTTGGACGCAAATGAACTGGTGCAACAGCAAAAGGATTTGTTCGAGCTTGGTGAAATTTGGTCGAACTATTTGGACACATCATCGGAGTTGGCACCCCAGTGATTTCAACACGTTCATTGGATGCTGCGGTCCAACGAAGGATCTGGGTGATCTGTGAAGGCAAACATGAACAAAGCGGCGCACTGGAGTGCTTGATTCGACGAATCATGCCTGCGGCGACTGCGTGTGAATTTGTTTTTGAGTCTTGGAAAAATCCGCGAGGAGTGAAGCGAAGGTTTCGGGCGTCGCCAAAAGGTGATGGCGTTTTCAAAAAGTTGATTGCGGCGTTGATCGATGCGAGTGAGCTTCAATACGATGGCGTCGTTTGTGTGATTGATTGTGACCGCGACCCTGGCAGAGTTCAGTCGGTGGATCGTGCTCAATACGACGAAACATTTGCTATGGCGCGTGCCTTTGGTGTCGCGATTGAAACTTTCGATGCATGTTTTTTGGCGGATGAAAAATCTCTATCATCGACCTTGCGATGCAACGTCGACATGCAGAAGGACCCTGAATCCAATCGCGATGCAAAGCAAACGGTAAGAGATCTTCGGGATGCGAGCGGTATCGATTTAGGGCTTGCCGAATGTTATGCCAACCTGGCAGAGGTCGCCGATTTGTCAATTATGGCTCAGCGATGTCCCAAAGGATTTGCGGTTTGGAGAAAGCGAGTCGAGCAGCTCTGATCAAATCTGCGATCTCTGCGCCGCGCTACACCGTTCATTTATCTCTTCCCCACAGTAGGATGAGCGTCCTGACGCTCCGCTTCAAACGCGAAAATCGTACGCGCTAAGTTAGTCAGCTCCAGAGGCGATGACCGGACATTTCCATCTGCTACCGCGTGCAGCGATAGACAAATGCAGGAGGCAGGTTGCGCCAGACGGTTGGGCTGTATTCGACGGTCGAGAAGTAATCGCCCAGGCGTCGCTTGAAGCGTTGGCCGGCGGGCAACAGCAAGCCTTGCCAGTAGGCGAACGTGGCGAATTGGCCCCCCGGCCGCAGTACCTGCATCATCGCGTCGATGCACTCCCGCTGCAGCGTATCGGGGAACGAAGCCCAAGGCAGTCCGCAGACGATCGCATCGACTTGTTCGATGCCGCGAGCTTGGCACAGCGCGACAACGTTGGCGACGCTCTCTTCGACAACGTCCACGTCGGGCAACTTCTGCTGGACGATTGCGACCAATTCGGGATCGCGTTCGATCGCGAAGAACTTGGCGTCGGGATGCAGTTTCTGGACGACATGTTTTGTGAAGACGCCGGTCCCCGGTCCATATTCGACGACGCCGCGAGCCGATTCCCAATCGAACCAGTCGACCATCGTTTGGGCGAGTTGTTCGGAACTGGGGGCGATCGCGCCAACCGCTCCCGGCTGACGCAGGAACGATTTTACGAATTGCAGCGAATTGTTTCCCAACAGATCGGTCCGTTGCTTGAAGAAAGGAGGTGGGGCGTCGAGCGGCCGCGCTTCGCAGCTGCTGCCGAAATGATAACTCCCCATCGCCTCCTCGGCGACCGCACTGGCCGCGGCCGCGTTCCTGCCGGTTCCTGGCAAAACCATAACGCTTCGCGGCACCAATGTGTTTACGCGGTTGCGGCGCGGCGATTCAAGCTGTCGAGGATGCCATCGAGATCCAGCGGCTTGCTGTGCAGCGATTCAAAGCCGGACGCTTGCAGGGCATGCCACGTCTCGACCCGCGGGCTGCTGACCAGCCAGTGATGTCGAGCGGTTCCGGCGTGAGCGGCAACGGCGGCGGCTTGAGCTTGCCAGTCGTCGAGCGTCGCGATCACCGAATCGTCCCACAACAGATCGCTGTACGGACCGGCGACCGCTAATTGCTGCGGCGCGACGGCGACACAGGGGATGTTGGCATGACGCAGCGAATCGACAACTCCCGCCCCGATCCAACGGCTGCGGCTGACGATCCCGATGTAACCCGATGTTGCCGGTGCCGATGGGAGTGCTTGGGAATCAAGGCCGCTCCACGCGACCAATTGGAAACTCCAGCGGTGCCAGTAGATGCGTTGGCAATGGGGCCAGGGAGTTCCGGTCCGTTGCTCCCCTTCGCACAAACTGCCCAACAGCGTGGCGTAACTGGCCAGCGGATATTGTTGTTGCAGTGCGCTAAACGTTGCGGCGGGCAGCGGTTGTCGGTCGGCTCGCGCGATCACGATCCGCGGGATCGATCTCGCGACGGGGTGCTCAATTGCGGCATCGATTGAATCGCGATGTTCGCATTGGCCCGACTGGCTGGCCCAGGTCCACGCATCTCGAAATTCGGGATGTTGGTTGTCGCCGATCCACAGCATCATACTTCGTCGATCCGTTCTTCGACGTCGAGGATCGCTTGCCGCGCCGAAGCGGCATCGGGAGCTTCTCGCAATTGCCCGAGGAAGATCTCGTCGGTGAGCATTCGGCTGATCCGAGACAGAATTCGCAGGTGAACGCGATCGTCGTAAGAGGCCAGCAGGAAGAAGACGTCGGTCAATTGGCCTGTATCGGAGAAGGGAAGCGGTTGCGAAGTGCGGCCCAAGGCGACGACTGAATCGGCCAGGATCGAGGTTTGCGGACGCCGCGGGTGCAACAACGCGACGCCGCAGTCGAGCGCCGTCGGATGCAACTCTTCACGCGCTTTGACAGCTTCGGCCATCGCGGCGGGATCCCAAAGCATTCCGCCGCGGGCTGCGAGGGCGGACATCGAACGAATCACCGAGCCTTTGGTGCGAGCCTGCAAGGGAACTTCGATCACATCCAGCGAACAGAAGCTCGCGATCGCGATGTCGTTATCGATATTGTCGGCCCGCGATAAAACCGCGTCGACCTTGTCCAATTGTTCCAGATCGCTGGCCCCGATCTGTTGTTCGAGCCAATGGTGGACCTCGGCTTCGGAGAAGATCCACCCTCCGCTCACACGGCGTCCCGGCAGACGGCCTCGTTGTGCCATCTTGTTAACTTGATCGGGCGTCAGGTGCAGGTAAGCGGCCAGTCCAGCTACATCAAAATTTTCTTCAGACATCTGCTAGCATTTCGCTGTAAGTCGTTACGCGGTCGAGGGATTGGGGTTGCATTGTCGTGTGATCGACAATTATTGTCCAGTGAACCGTCTCGATTCGGGTTGACGAACCGGTGCGGATGTAAAGAATCAATTCGACCCAGGACTTTGGATCGGGACATCGGAAGCCCCGCAAACGACGGATCGTTTGACTTCCGGTAGCGCGATCTTCACAAAACGTCCAACTTATCTAGGCAAGGAGGCCGACGATGGATGTGGCGAAGCGAATCGGTTCCCAAGATGTCAGTTTGCGTCAGCTGTTCCCCGCAGCACGCATGATCTCGACCCCCGACATGACCGTGCGACGGTGTTCGGCCGACGCATCGGATTGCTCTCCCGGCGACGTGTTTGTCGCCGGCATCGACGATACCCCCGCCGACGAAGCTGCGGCTGAAGCGGTTGCCGGCGGTGCGATCGGAATCATCACCGAACAATTGTTGCCCGTGTCGGTCCCGCAGTGCATCGTCGCCGACGCACGCCAGGCTTACGCTCATTTGGTTTCTGAACTGGCGGGCAAGCCCTCTCAACAAATGCTCTCGATCGGCGTCGCCGGAATCGATGGCAAGACCAGCACGACCTTGATGGTTGCCGCGGCGCTGCGGAAGTCGGGGCTGCGAGTTGCTTACAATTGCGACTTGGGACGCAGCGATGGGATCATCCAAGATGTTCCTCGCCGTCGACTGTCCGACGCGCAAGACCTGACCGATTGGTACGCCGACGCGTCCGACTCGGGATGCCAAGTTGCCGTCGTCGAATTGTCCGAAGCGATGCTTCGCAGCCACGCTGCCGATGGCACTTCGTTCGACATCATGATCTTGTCGGGCGATTCGGATCACGCCTACCTGAAGAGCGCTCAAGGCGGTTCGCTGTTCAACGAAGCGATCAGCCACGTCCGCTCCAAGGGACTGGTGATCCTTAATGAAAGCAACGCCGTCGCGGCTCAGGCTGCTGAATCTTCCGACCTTTCGATCCTGACCTACGGCACGTCGCAGGAAGCCGATGTGGTTGGACGGATCATGGAACGGCACGCTGGCGAAACGACGTTTCTGATCACCGCCGGCGATACCACCGCTGCGGTTCGATCGCGGATGACGGGCGATTGGATGTTCCATCACCAATTGGCTGCCGCCGCAACGGCACTGGTGATGGATTTCCCGTTGGAGACCGTTGCCGCTGGGCTATCGGCGATGGAAAAAATTCCTGGCCGGATGCAACGCGTTGCTTCGTACACCGGTCCGCAGATCGTGTTGGACGATGCGGACTGTCCCGAACGCGTGATGGCGACGATCAACACACTTCGCAAAGAGCTGCCGCGTCGCGGTAAGATCTGGTGCATCGCCGCTTGCGATCATCGTCGGACCGCAACCCACGCGGCCAACTTGGGTTACATCACCGAACGATGCAGCGATCATTTGGTGCTGACATCCGGCGTGTCGGGCACCGACGAATTCCTGTCGCTTGTTCACGAGATGCTCGACGGCGTCGTCGACCCCGCGAAGCCTCAGTTGATCGCCAATCGTGAAGCTGCCATTCAGTGGACGATCAACAAGGCGACTCCAAACGATCTGGTCGTGATCCTTGGCGGATGGTGTCCCGATTCGCCGCGAACGATCCGAGTTGCGATTGACGCCGACACGAAACTGGCTGAGCAGGCGCTGGAACGCGTCGAAGCGATCGACGATTCGGAGCCAGTCATCCTGCCGCACCCTGCCCTCTTGGCATCGATGTAAATCGGCAGTCTTTCATTTGGTCCGCGTAGCATCGTCTCGCGGACGGCCCTCTCCGAAAAAATCGCTCGGCGCTCGGTTTTCGACCCTCCCTGCGTTGCCGGGCGGGTGAAGTAGCGCGTCCTTCACCCTCCACCAAACGCAGTTTGAGGTGGAGGGTCGAACGAGCGCAGCTACGTTCGGGGAGGCTTTGCGTGAGGTAGGTTTTACTAGTTTGACTCACGGATGGCCCTCCCCGAAAAACATCGCTAAACGCTCGTTTTTCGACCCTCCCAGCGTCGCCGGGCGGGTGAAGTTGCACGTCCTTCACCCTCCACCAAACGCAGTTTGAGGTGGAGGGTCGAACGAGCGCAGCTACGTTCGGGGAGGCTTTGCGTGAGGTAGGTTTTACTAGTTTGACTCACGGATGGCCCTCCCCGAAAAACATCGCTAAACGCTCGTTTTTCGACCCTCCCAGCGTCGCCGGGCGGGTGAAGTTGCACGTCCTTCACCCTCCACCAAACGCAGTTTGAGGTGGAGGGTCGAACGAGCGTAGCTACGTTCGGGGAGGCTTTGCGTGAGGTTGTTTTTACGAGTTTGACTCACGGACAGCCCTCCCCGAAAAACATCGCTCGGCGCTCGTTTTCCGACCCTCCCGGCGTTGCCGGGCGGGTGAAGTAGCGCGTCCTTCACCCTCCACCATACGCAGTTTGAAGTGGAGGGTCGAACGAGCGCAGCTACGTTCGGGGAGGCTTTGCGTGAGGTAGGTTTTACTAGTTCTCGACTCGCGAACGGCCCTCTCCGAAAAACTCGCTCGGCGCTCGTTTTTCGCCCCTCCCGGCGTTGCCGGGCGGGTGAAGTTGGAATCATTGGCTCCGTTGACGCGGGTGGCTTTGGGGCGTGTGTCGACGGGCGCGGGCGTAAGTCGGTTTCCACGCATGCATCGTGTTTTGCTCGGTAACCGCGGCTAGAAACCAACGATTCAGCGATGGAATTGCACGACCCCCGCGATTTTCATCCCGCTCGTTGAACGCTACAGTGGAAGGTTCATCTCTCTTTAATTGACAAGCCTCTTCGAATCTTGAACCACTGGACGCGGAATTGAATCAACGGAGTATTCGGCTGCGCGGAGTCCGCGTTCACAACTTGCGCGATGTCGACGTCGACGTCCCTCATCATCAGCTGGTCGTGTTTTGTGGCGTCAGCGGCAGCGGCAAGACTAGCTTGGCCCTCGATACGCTTTATGCCGAGGGGCAGCGACGCTACATCGAGAGCTTCTCGGCGTATACGCGTCAGTTCCTGCAGCGGTTGGATCGACCCGATTGCGAATCGATCGAAGGCATTCCTCCGGCGATCGCCGTCACTCGCGGTGGGGCTTCGCGTTCCAACCGCAGCACGATCGGAACGGCTACTGAAACTGCCGACTACCTGCGGTTGCTGTTCGCTAAGGTAGCCGATCTGACTTGTCTGAACTGTGGCCAACCGGTTCGCAGCGACGATCCCCAATCGGCGGCGAACCAGTTGGCGGCGACCGAGCCGGCGGCCCGCGCGATGCTCGGTTTTCCATTGCTGTTGGAATCGAAGCTGCATGCGGTCGATGAGCTCTCCTATCTGCAGCAGCAGGGCTTCCTGCGACTGATCGTCGGCGATCGGACGTTCAATCTCGGCGATGAATCGCGCGGCGAATTGGCCGAGGCGATCGGCGATGGAGCCGAAGCGATCGTGATCGTCGATCGCTTGAAAACGTCGGACGCAGCCGGACGTTTGACCGAATCGATGGAGACGGCGTTTGCCGAAGGGGCCGGCCAAGCGGTGGCGCTGATCGAATCCGCTGAGGGCGAGACAGTTGTCGACGGCAAGTCGTGGACGGTGATGAAGTGGAGTCGCCAGCGGAAGTGTGAAACGTGCCAGATCACCTATCCCGATCCCGAGCCGCGGTTGTTCAATTTCAATAACCCTTTGGGAGCGTGTCCGGCGTGCGAAGGGTTCGGCGATATCGTCGATGTCGATATGGATTTGGTCGTTCCCGATCGGTCGAAGACGCTCCGCGAAGGGGCGATCCAACCGTGGAACACGCCTTCGTATCAGCATGAATTGGAAGAGTTGTTGGCGTTGGCCGATGATTACGATCTGCCGGTCGACGTTCCCTTTTCGCGGCTGACCAAAAAACAGCGGCGGCTGATCGACGAAGGAGTTCCCGAGCGGGAGTTCGGTGGGCTGAATGGCTTCTTCGCCTGGTTGGAACGCAAAAAGTACAAGATGCATATCCGCGTCTTCTTGAGCCGTTGGCGAAGCTATCGCCGGTGCACGACTTGCAACGGACAGCGACTGAAGGATGAAGTGCTTGCCTATCGCGTCGGCGGCAAGAACATCGCCCAGGTCTGCGCGATGGAAGTCGATGCGATCGCGCAGTTCTTCGCCGACGTGAAGCTTGCCGATCGGGAGGCGGAGATCGCGGACGATGTCTTGCACCAGGTCCGCAATCGGCTGGGCTATCTGCAATCGGTCGGGCTGGGCTATCTGCAGCTGGATCGCACGCTGCGAACGCTCTCCGGCGGCGAAGCCCAACGCGTCGCGTTGACCAGCGCTCTTGGATCCAGCTTGGTCAACATGCTTTACGTTCTGGATGAACCGACGGCGGGACTGCATCCGGCCGACGTTCCCAGCTTGATTGAATCGATCGTGCGGCTGCGCGATCGAGGCAACACCGTGGCGGTCGTCGAACATAATGAAGCGGTCATTGCGGCGGCGGATCGGTTGATCGAAGTCGGCCCAGGGGCGGGAGCTTCCGGTGGCGAGATCGTCTTCGAGGGGACCGCCGACGAGATGGTCGAGACGCAGGGAAGCCTGACGGGCGATTACCTGTCGGGCCGCCGAGGGATGTTGTCGTTGCAACGCGATCGGCTGCAGCCGCGAGGGTGGCTGAAACTGACGGGGGCCAGCGGAAACAATCTGCAATCGATCGACGTCGATTTCCCGTTGGGCGTGCTGTGCGTGGTGACGGGCGTTTCGGGGAGCGGCAAGAGTAGTCTGGTTCACGATACGTTGTACGGAGCGATCTGCCGGCGCAAGAAAAAGTCGGGCGCAACCAGTCTGCCTTACACGGATCTGGTGGGCGATGGGCAACTGGAAGACGTGTTGTTAGTCGATCAGTCGCCGATCAGCCGCAGCCCGCGCAGCAATCCGGTGACGTATGTCAAAGCGTTCGATTCGATTCGCAAGGTGTTCGCCGATACGTTGGAGGCGCGGACTCGCAATTTTGGCGCCGGCCACTTCAGTTTTAATTCCGCCGCCGGCCGCTGCGAGGCGTGCGAAGGGGATGGGATGCTGCAGATCGACATGCAGTTCCTGGCCGACATCTACATGCAATGTCCCGAGTGCAAAGGGACGCGTTATCGCGACGAGATCTTGAAGATCCGCTACCGCGATCGAAACATCGCCGACGTGTTGAAGATGACAGTTCGCCAAGCGGTCTCGTTCTTCCGCGGCTACGACAAGGTGCAAGAGAAGTTGAAGCGGTTGACCGACGTGGGGCTCGATTACCTTCAGTTGGGCCAGCCGGCCAATACGCTCAGCAGCGGCGAAGCGCAGCGGCTAAAACTGGCAGCCTTCTTAAGTGCCGCTCAGCGACGCCGGACGCTGTTCCTGATGGACGAACCGACCACGGGGCTGCATGTGGCCGACATCGTCAAGCTGTTGGGCTGCTTCGACGCGCTGCTTGCCGACGGGCATTCGTTGATCGTCGTCGAACACAATCTGCGGCTGATCAAGGCGTCGGACTATATCATCGATATGGGCCCCGGAGCGGCGGGCAATGGCGGTCGCGTGGTCGCGGCGGGCGAACCCGAGGTGGTCAAAGAGGTTGCGGAATCGGCGACCGGCCAGATTTTGAAGCGAGCGATCGAAGCGGATCTCGCCGCGAGTGAGCCGGAATGAGCCAATAAACTTTGCGGGCTCTACCGGATCGGCTAACATGGATGCAGCGAAATATTGGGGGGCTGATTTGCCAGTCCAGCAAGACTGGTGGGCGCCTGCCTGCCTTTGGCTAGTTTTATCAGCAGCCGACCGCAGGCAGCGAGCGAATGAGGAATCATCGACGATGTTAGATCTGATTGGACGCGGCAAAGCCCAGACATGCAACGGAACAACTCGGCGAGATTTTCTGCAGGTCGGCACCCTGGGGATGTTGGGCTTGGGCTTGCCGAGCTACGTCGCGGCACGCGAGGCGGGAAAAGTCGACCCCGCCAAAGATGATCACAGTTGCATCATGATCTTCAACCTCGGAGCGCCCAGCCAATTGGACACCTTCGATATGAAGCCCGATGCGCCGGCGGAGGTTCGCGGTCCGTTTAAGCCGATCTCGACGGCGAGCGGCGAGTTTCAGATCTCCGAGATCCTTCCGCAGCACGCCAAGATCGCCGACAAGTTTTCCCTGGTGCGTTCCTGTTTCCATCGCGGCGCGGCGGTGCACGATGCCGGTTGGCAGATGATGCAGACCGGGCGATTGTTCACCGGCGGCGTGAACTACCCGCACGCCGGCGCCGTCGTCGATTATCTACGCGGCCGCCGCAGCGATCTGCCGGCTCACGTCGTGCTGCCCGAAACGATGGGCCGCGGCGGTGGGAATCTGCCCAACGGCCAAGCGGGCGGCTTTCTCGGCAAACGCTACGATCCGTTTGCGTTGATGGCCGATCCGTCTCAGCCAAACTTCCAGGTTCCCGATTTGTTGCCTCCCGATTCGATCGGCCAAGCTCGGATCGATCGCCGTCGCAAGATGCGCGAGATCGTCGAACAGACGATGACGAATTTCGAATCGAGCGAGACGGCTCAACTGTTGGACGGCAGCTTTGAATCGGCGTACCGGATGATGACCAGTCCCGAAGCTCGCAACGCATTCGATCTGGCGAAAGAGCCGATGAAGGTTCGCGAGCGGTACGGCATGAATCGCTTTGGCCAGTGCTGTCTGCTGGCGCGGCGATTGATCGAAGGGGGCGTGCGGTTTGTTACGATCAACACCTTCCTGACCGTCTTCAACGAGATCACTTGGGATACCCACGGCAGCAAGCCGTTCACGAGCATCGAAGGGATGCGGGACATCGTCGCCCCGATGTACGATCAAGGTTATTCGGCGTTGATCGAAGATCTGGCCGACCGCGGGATGATC
Source organism: Rosistilla ulvae (assembly GCF_007741475.1). Taxonomy (NCBI): domain Bacteria; kingdom Pseudomonadati; phylum Planctomycetota; class Planctomycetia; order Pirellulales; family Pirellulaceae; genus Rosistilla; species Rosistilla ulvae. The sequence goes on from NZ_CP036261.1 coordinate 5,771,999, forward strand.
GATTCGACCCTTGTCGCGTGCCTTGCTGAATTTGGACGGACACCGAAAGTGAATCCGGCCGGCGGTCGCGATCACTGGCCGCAGTGCTTCACCACCTATTTCGCTGGCGGCGGCGTGCAAGGCGGCCGCGCGATCGGGGCCAGCGATCCCAATGGGGCGGTGCCGGCGGAGCGTCCCGCGGGGGCTGACGAAGTGGTGGCGACGATTTTCCACAGCCTCGGGTTGGATTTGGATACCGAGTTGCCCGGTCCGGCGGGACGGCCTTTCCCGCTGGTGAATTTTGGTGCGCGAGAAATTCACGAACTGTTTTCATGATCCGTCGTCCTTCGTACGTTGCGTCCTCACGCCCCCAGCGCCTCTCCGTTTCCCACCTTCGGCTCCGCTTCACCATCATGCAACGTATCGCTCTTCTGCTGACCGCCGCTCTTGCGTTCGCGCCGGCTGCTTTCGCCCAAACGACGCTGCGCATCCTGCCTGAAAAAATCGAACTGACCGGCCAGGAGGCATCGCAGCGTTTCCTGGTCCAACAGATCGTCGACGGCCGTGTTGCGGGGCAGAGCACCGGCGGAGTCGACCTGAAACCGAAGACCGATGGGATCGTTCGTGTCGCCGATGGGCGAGTCGTCGCGGTGGGGGAAGGGCAGACCGAATTGATCGCGACCGATGCGGCGGGCAACACGGCAACGGCGATGGTGATCGTTCGCTTGGCCGACGTTCCGCAAACGATTCGGTTCGCCAGCGATGTGCAAGCCGTGTTGGCCAAAGCGTCTTGCAACAGCGGCGCGTGCCATGGCGCATTGGCGGGCAAAGGTGGCTTTCGGTTGTCGTTGTTGGGGTATGACAGCCATGGCGACTACTTCAATATCTCGCAGCAGTTGCGCGGTCGCCGGATCGAGCTAGCCGATCCCGCGCGCAGCCTGATCGTTGCCAAACCGAGCGTGATGATTCCGCATAAGGGAGGCGTCCGGTTGCCGAAGGAGTCCGCCGATTACAAGCTGCTGCTGGATTGGATCTCTGCCGGGGCGCCGGGGCCATCCGACGAAGATCCCTCGCTCGCGAAGATCGAAGTCCTGCCTAAAGCGGTTCGGTTGGCAAAGGGAGACACACAGCAATTGGTTGTCCGTGCGCACTACAGCAACGGCCGAATCAAAGACGTCACGCAGTGGGTTCGTTGGTCGAGCACCAACGACGCGGCAGCACGCGTCGACGACCAAGGATTGGTAACGGTGACGGGGCCGGGCGTGGGTGCGATCACCGCTTGGTTTGCCAGTCAGATCGTGATCGCCAACGTGACCGTTCCGTATGCTCAAGAGGTGAGCGAGGCGCAGTTTGCAAAGCTGCAGCCGCGGAACTTCATCGATCGCGAGGTGCTGAAACAACTGAAACAGTTGAACATTCCGCCCAGCGATCGGGCCGGTGAGAGCGAATTTCTGCGCCGCGCTTATTTAGACACGATCGGACGACTGCCGTCGATCGACGAGACCCAGTCGTATCTGGCGGATGATTCGCCCGACAAGCGAGATCAATTGATCGAGCAGTTGTTGGTGCAGCCCGAATTCGTCGATTACTGGAGCTACCGTTGGTCGGACATCCTGTTGGTCAACGGATCGAAATTGCGGCCCAAGGCTGTCGAATCGTTTTACAAATGGATCCGCAGCCATGTCGAAGCGGGAACGCCTTGGGATGTGTTTGTCCGCGAGATCTTGACCTCCCGCGGGTCGTCGTTCGAAAACGGAGCGACCAACTTTTTTGCGAATCACCAGACGCCCGAAGAGATGACCGAAAACGCCAGTCAGGCGTTCCTCGGTTTGTCGATCGCGTGCGCCAAGTGCCACAATCACCCGTTGGAAAAGTGGACCAACGATCAATATTATGCGATGGCGAACCTGTTCGCTCGCGTGCGCGCCAAGGGCTGGGGCGGAGACAGCCGCAACGGCGACGGCAATCGGACGCTGGTCGTGCTGGATCGGGGCGATCTGATCCAACCATTGACCGGCAAACCTCAACCGCCGGCGCCGCTGGACGCGCCGCCGATGGAGATCGATGATCCGGCCGACCGCCGCGAATACCTAGCCGCTTGGCTGACGGCGCCCGAAAATCCCTACTTCGCCCGTTCGATCACCAACCGCGTCTGGGCCAACTTCTTCGGTGTCGGACTGGTGGAATCGGTCGACGACATGCGTGTCAGCAACCCCGCATCGAACGAAGCTTTGTTGGCTGCGGCGTCGCAACATTTGATCGACAGCGGATTCGATTTGAAATCGCTGATGCGAACGATTCTGCAATCGGAGACCTATCAACGGAGCAGTCAATCGCTGCCGGAAAACGCTGCGGAAAAGCGGTTCTACTCGCACTATTACCCGCGTCGTTTGATGGCGGAGGTGTTGTTGGATGCGATCTCCGACGTGACCGATGCGCCGACGGAGTTCACGCAGATCTCGTTCCCCGGTGCCGACATGCAGAAGACCGATCTGTATCCCAAGGGGACGCGGGCGTTGCAGTTATATGATTCCGCAGTCGCCAGCTATTTTCTGCAAACGTTTGGTCGCAACACCCGCGACATCACGTGTGAATGCGAGCGCAGCGACGAACCGAGCGTGGTCCAGGTGTTGCATCTGAGCAACGGAGACACGATCAATCAGAAGTTGGCCGCCAAAGAGAATCGATTGACGCGTTGGATCGCCGACGGATTGGACGATGGGACGATCATCGATCAGGTCTTTCTAGCCGCCTTGTCGCGGCAACCGAACGCCCAAGAGCGCGAAGCGCTGCTCGCGTCGCTGCAACGAGAAGAGGACCGCCGCCAAGCGTTGGAAGATCTCGTCTGGGGTGTGCTCAGCAGCAGCGAATTTCTGTTGGCGCATTAGTCGGTGCACCGACCGAAAGTGTCGTAGCGGAACTCGACAACGGCCTGTTGATTTAATCAGCCGTTTGGGCGTTAGCCCCGGTTCAAGCACCGCTAAACCGGGGCTAACGCCCAAACGGCTAATTCAAAACGTTCGCATGCGATTAAATCAACAGGCCGACAAGAGTTTCGGGAGGTACCCGGTTTGTAGATCGAAAGTCTTGGCGACTTCCGCTACCGCGTTTCACCCCATTGGCCGCAAATCGTTTAACCGCGTGCCCAACGGGCCGCGCTTCGAATGGCCACCAACACGCGGCCGTTTCCGCCGCGGTTAAACGAAGCGTTGGCCCGGATCGTAGCGAACACCACCGGAAACGAATGCGCATGCGATCGCGCCCCCGCGCGGGGGCGCAGACCGGTCTGCAATCCCGCTGGGATTGTGCTGCGCGATGGCGCTCGCATACCGTCTAGAATCCCTGTGGGATACGTCGAATCCGCTGCAACCGCAAATCGTTCAACCGCATGCCCAACGGGCCGCATTTCGAACCTCATGGACGCGCGGGGCGTTGCCGCCGCGGTTAAACGCAATACCCTTCAAAGAAGGGGGCCTCGGACCGTCGCAAGAGTTAGCGGCGGTGATGTAGTGGACGAGGTTACGAGGCCCAGCGATTTGGTCTGATGCATGCAAAAGGACTCGTAGCCTCGTCCACTACGCTTCGTTGAACGGTATTGCGGTTAAACGAGGCCGTAGCGGAACTCATCGGGGACGGCTCTGTTTTTTGGAGGGCCGAATAGATTTCAAAATTCGTCGACTTTCTCGGGTGCGCATTGGTCGGATTTGGCGTCCATGCCTATGATTTCACGTTCCGTGCGCTGCACCGAAGCTATTCAACACGTAGGAAGGATCAGACTCTTGACTCATTTACGGCTATTCGCCCCCTGCCTTTCCATGCTGATCGCATTTGCGGTCACCTCGGCGGCGGGGCCTCGAGACACTCAATGGAAGGCTGTCGAAGACGCGATGAACAAAGGTTTGCCCAAGACCGCGATCGAGGCGTTGCAGCCGATTATCGATGGCGCGTTGCAAGACAAGGCGTACGCCGAAGCTGTGAAAGCGATCAGCCAACGGATCGCTCTGGAAGGTGCGATCCAAGGGGATAAGCCCGAGGAAAAAGTCACTCGGATGACCGCCGAGATCGAGAAGGCTCCCGAGCCGATGCGGCCTGTGATGCAGGCGATCCTAGCGAATTGGTACTGGCAATATTTCCAGCAGAATCGCTGGCGTTTCATGCAGCGCACCGAAACCGCCACCTCCCCCAGCGACGACTTTACCACCTGGGCATTGCCGCAGATCCTGGCTGAAATCGACAAGCATTTCCAGCTGGCCCTCGCCGCTCCCGAAACGCTGCAAAAGACGCCGATCGATCAATACGATGCGTTATTGAACAAGGGGAACGCGCCGGACGCCTACCGCCCGACGCTTTACGATTTCCTGGTATTCGACGCGATCGATTTTTATGCCGCGGGCGAACAAGCCGGTGCCCGTTCGCAGGACGCTTTTGATCTGCAAGCCGACAGCCCGATCTTCGCATCCGCCGCCGACTTCATCGCTTGGGAACCGCCGACCGACGACGCGGAATCGCCCACGTTGAGGGCGATCCAGCTGTATCAAGATCTGTTGGTCTTCCATCAAAACGATGATGACAAGTCGGCGTTCTACGATGCCGATCTGTCCCGTTTGGTGTTTGGCAATAACAAGGCGTTTGGCGAAGAGAAGAGTTCGCGATTTAAGGCGTCGCTGAAACGTTTCATCGAAGCGACCGCCGGACACGAGATCTCTGCTCGAGGCAACGCGCAACTGGCGCAAACGATTCGCGACGAAGGGGACTTGGTCGAGGCGCATAAGATCGCCAGCGAAGGGCTTGAGAATTTTCCCAAGAGCGTTGGCGGAGCTCTCTGTTTCAACTTGATCCAGCAGATCGAAGCCCGTTCGGCGCAGGTTTCGACCGAACGCGTCTGGAACGAACCACTACCGACGATCGACGTTCAATACCGCAACGTCACCAAGATCTACTTCCGCTTGGTCCCGTTTGATTTCGAAGCCTTTGTCCAATCCGATCGCTGGAATTCAGAGCAATTGGATCAGCGTCAGCAACAGGAACTACTGGCTCGCACGCCGGTCGCGGCTTGGGATGCCGATCTGCCAGCGACAACCGATTACCAAGAACGCGTCGAAGAATTGCCGACGCCCGACGATTTGAAGCCGGGAGCTTATTATCTGATCGCCAGCCACCATCCCGAATTTGTCCGCGCCGACAACCAAGTGTCGTTCACGGAGATTTGGGTTAGCGATCTGGCTCTCGTATTGCGAAATCACAACGGCGATGGATTCGTCGACGGCTTTGTCTTGGACGCCCGCAGCGGCGATCCGTTGGCCAATGCCAACGTGCGAGCATGGCAGCGAACGAACAACGGCAACCGCCGCCAACCGCTCCCGTCGACGAAGACCGATGAAAACGGGCGGTTCGAATTCCGTGGCCAGCGATTGCGAGGAATGGTCTTTCACGTCGTCGATGGCGACAACGCACTCTCTTCGATACACAACGTCGACAGCTACCAGAACAACCGACAACATCGACCCGATGAACAGACACGGTTCTTCACCGACCGATCGATCTACCGCCCGGGGCAGACGATCCAATACAAGGGGATCTGTTTGCGAGTCGACCAGCAGAAGGACGATTACGCGACGATTGCCGGTCGCGAATTGACAGTGGTCTTCAACGACGTCAATGGAAAAGAGATCCAGCGGCAGAAACATCGCACCAACGATTACGGAAGTTTCAGCGGCAGCTTCAACACGCCACGCGATCGTTTGATGGGGCGGATGTCGATCCAAGTGGTGGGCGAACCGAACGGGGCAACGCAAGTCACGGTCGAAGAGTACAAGCGGCCAAAGTTCTTGGTTTCGCTGGACGCACCTAAGGAAGCCGCCCGGCTTGGCGGTGAAGTCAATCTGCAGGGATCGGCCAAGGCGTATACCGGCGCGACGATCGATACTGCCGAGGTTCGCTGGCGCGTCGTCCGTGAAGTCCGCTATCCGATCTGGTGGTCGTGGCGTTGTTGGTGGATCCCGCAAGTTCCCGATGCCGGGCAGGAGATCGCTCATGGCACGACGACAACCGCCGCCGACGGCAGCTTCGACATCCGCTTCGACGCCCGTCCCGATCCGTCGGTATCGCCCGAAAGCGAAGCCTCATTCCAGTTCACGATCTACGCCGATGTCGTCGACACGACGGGCGAAACGCGTTCGGGCAGCCGCCAAGTGAACGTCGGCTTTGTCGCTTTGCGAGCGACGGTTTCCAGCGACGATTGGCAGACGACTGACGCACCGACACAAATCCAACTCAGCACTACCACGTTGGATGGCGAAGCGATCGCGGCCGACGGCGTGCTGAAGGTTTATGCATTACAGCAGCCCGAACGGCCAGCTCGCGGTAGATTGTCGAACCAACCGCGGCCGATGTACCGCCGAGCGGGAAGGCCAATCGATTTGGCAGACGCTCCGAAACCCGATCCCGCCAATCCCAATTCGTGGGCGCTAGGGGAGGTCGCGTTTGAACAAGCGATTCAGATCGACGCCAGCGGGCAAGCGGAAGCTTCGGTCCAGTTGAAAGCAGGCATCTATCGAGCGGTCTTCGAAACGAAGGATCGATTCGGCAAGGCGGTCACCGCGTTGCTGCCGATCCAGGTGGTCGATCCCGATGCAAAGCAATTGTCGATCAAGATCCCCAACCTGTTGGCTTCCGCTGCATGGTCGGTCCAACCGGGCGAGGAATTTGTGGGCGTCTGGGGAAGCGGATACGACACCGCTCGCGCGTTCGTCGAGATCGAACATCGAGGCGAACTGCTACAAAGCTTCTGGACCGCCCCCGGGGTGACTCAGGTTCAGATCAAACAACCGATCGAAGAAGCGATGCGCGGCGGGCTGTCGCTGCGAACAACGATGGTTCGCGAAAACCGAGCCTACCTGGAATCGCGGCAGATCGAAGTCCCTTGGACCAACAAGCAACTGACGGTTCGCTGGGAGCACTTTGTCTCCAAGCTTGAACCCGCGCAAAAGCAAACCTGGACCGCGGTGATCGACGCTCCCGATGCAAAGCGAGCCGCCGCCGAGATGGTCGCGGGGATGTACGACGCGTCGTTGGATGCTTATCTGCCGCACCATTGGGCCGATGGATTCCATGTCTTCCGGCATAACCGCAGCAACGTTTATTCGCAATTTGAAAACCAACAAAAGCAGCTGCAAGGTCTGCTCTTCAATTGGAACGTCGATGCCCGCGATGCGTCGCTCATCTACCGCTCGTTCCCCGGCGAGATCATCAACGCAATCTACGGCATGCGGGGCAATGTTCAGTTCCGTAGTCGAAGAGGCGGAGGCATTGCTGGTGGCCTCGGGATGATGGAAGCCGATTCGTTTGCCGCTGCCGCTCCAGCGCCGATGGCGATGGCAAAGGGAATGGCAAAGGATTCCAACGCGCAGGTCGCGAGTGCTCCCGTTGCCGAAGGGGCACCCGCCGACGAGCAGCCGCCAGCGGCCGATCTCGATCTGGAAAACGTTTCGGCGCGAAAGAACCTCAACGAAACCGCCTTCTTCTTTCCGCATTTGATCGCTGGCGACGACGGCACGGTGCGGATGGAGTTCACGATGCCCGAGGCATTGACGAAGTGGCGGTTCATGGGATTCGCTCACGACAACGAACTGCGATCCGGGCTGTTGACCGATACCGTGGTGACGGCAAAAGACTTGATGGTTCAACCCAATCCGCCGCGATTCGTTCGCGAGGGGGACGTCTTGGAATTCACAGTGAAGGTCAGCAACCAATCGCCTACGCGGCAGACCGGTACGGTGCGGCTGAGCTTTGCCGAAGCGCGAACCGGCGACAGCGTCGATGCTGCGATCGGCAACGATCAACGCGACCAAGCGTTTGAGATCGCCGCGGGGCAATCGAAGTCGTCGGCTTGGCGAATTCAGATTCCCGACGGGATTGGATTCCTGACCTACAAAGCGGTTGGTTCGACGGGACGATTGTCCGACGGAGAAGAAGGGTATCTGCCCGTCTTGTCGCAACGCGTGCTGGTGACCGAATCGCAAACGCTGCCGATTCGCGGTCCACAAACAGTGGAGTTCGATTTTGAAAAGCTGCTGAAATCGGGCGACTCCGATTCGCTGCGTCATCAATCGTTGGACGTTCAAATGGTTTCCAACCCGTCGTGGTACGCCGTGATGGCGCTGCCCTACCTGATGGAATTCCCACACCAGTGCAGCGAGCAGACGTTCAGCCGGTTGTATGCCAACGCTTTGGCAAGGCACATCGCCGGCAGCGATCCGAAGATCCATCGCGTCTTCGAACAATGGCGTGGGACGCCGGCGCTGGAGAGTCCGTTGATGAAGAACCAGGACCTCAAAGCGGTAATGATCGAAGAGACGCCTTGGCTGCGACAAGCGGAATCCGAATCGCAAGCTCGCCGTAACGTGGGGATCTTGTTCGACGATAACCGCTTGAACGACGAGACCGCTCGGCTGCTGAAGAAGCTGGCCGATCAACAGCGCGACGACGGCGCGTGGCCTTGGTTCCCTGGCGGCCCGGCCAACGACTACATCACGCTTTACATCACCACGGGCTTTGGACGGATGCGTCACTTGGGCGTTGATGTCGATACCGCGGCGGCCGTGAAATCGCTGCCCCGCTTGGATGCGTGGGTTGCCAAGCAATATGCCGACATCGCGGAAAGCAAACGCGATGACAATCATCTGACAGCGACGATCGCGTTGTATCTGTATGGCCGCAGCTTCTTCTTGGAAGATCAACCTGTCGCCGCGGAACATCGGACCGCTGTCCTGTTTTGGTTGAAACAAGCGAAGCAACATTGGCTGAAAATGAACAACCGCCAATCGCAAGCGCATCTGGCCGTGGCCCTAAAGCGCTTTGGCGATCTGAAGACGCCGATCGATATCATGGCGTCGATCAAAGAGCGATCGGTGAGCGATCAGGAAATGGGAATGTTCTGGCGCGACACCGAGCAGTCGTGGTGGTGGTATCGGGCTCCGATCGAAACGCAGGCGATGATGATCGAAGCGTTCGACGAAGTGATGGACGATGCCGCCGCGGTCGAAGACTGCAAGGTCTGGTTGCTCAAGCAAAAGCAGACGCAGGACTGGAAGACGACCAAAGCGACTGCTGATGCGGTCTACGCGCTATTGCTGCGAGGCACCGATCTGTTGGCGTCCAGCGAATTGGTCCGCGTAGAGCTGGGCGGAGAGAGGGTGGAACCGAAAGATGTCGAAGCCGGAACCGGCTTTTATGAGGAGCGGTTCGCTGGAGCGGAGGTGACGCCGCAGCAAGGAAAGATCAAGGTTACGAAGGTCGACAAAGGTGTCGCTTGGGGAAGCGTGTCATGGCAATACATGGAAGACATCGCCAAGATCACGCCTCATGCCGGTACGCCGCTGACGCTAACCAAGCAGCTGTACGTCAAACAGACGACCAAAGACGGACCGGTTCTAAAACCTGTCGACGGGCCGATCGCAGTCGGCGATGAATTGGTAGTCCGGATCGTTTTGAAGACCGATCGCGACATGGAGTATGTGCATCTGAAGGATCAGCGTGGCAGCGGCACCGAACCGGTCAACGTGCTGTCGCAGTACAAGTACCAGGATGGACTGGCCTATTACGAATCGACGCGCGATACCGCCAGCCACTTCTTCATCGACTACCTGCCCAAGGGAACATACGTCTTCGAATATTCGACGCGCGTTCAATTGCGAGGCAGTTATCAATCGGGATACGCCAACATCCAGTGCATGTACGCACCGGAGTTCAACAGTCATTCGGAGAGTCTGCTGTTGGAGGTTAAATAACCGCCGCAGCAACGCGATGATTCTTATCGCTGATCATTGATACAACTTGCATCCGGCGGCGTGGCTTCACCAACCACGTCGACCGGATGGTGGCCGATCGGTTCAGAAACGAATCCATAGACGTGTAAATGAACGCGTCGTCTATTCCATTCCTGCGGCGGGTGGCGTTTTCGGCGGTGGGTCAAATTCCTCAGAGAACGGATCGACTTCGACGACCTTGCCGTCACGCCAGAGAACGATCGGGGTGTTGTACTGGCGGGCGCGAACCAGGACATCGGCTGCCGCTTGCTGCATTGCCGCGTTCGCCTTACGGACTAGCTCAGGTGTGTTGTCTCGAATCATCGCATTAGTTCCGGGGACAATTGTTTGAGTTCAGCAAACCGCGCATCGTCATAGACTCGGCGAACATTGTCCTGCTCTCCGACAATGATCTCACCAGGTCGGCTCGATCCGTCATAGATAATCCATTCGTCGAGAACGGGCTTGTATAGCGACGCAAAGTTGTTGATGCCAAGTTGGTAACGACGACGGATGTGTGGTTCTGGAATATTGTGCCCGCCTTCTCTGACCCGCGTTGCAACTCGAGCCACGGCTAGCTCGACGGATGGAAGCCAGATGAAAAACAAGGATACTCGGTATCCAAGTTTTTTCATCGTACGCAACCGGTTAGCATGCCCACGACCAGCAAGCGTTGTTTCAAATCCGAACGATGTTCTTGTTCTGATCAAAGTTTCAATACGGTTTAACATCAAACGACCGGCAGCAACCGACTGCGACTCGGGGTTGAACGGTGAAAGTCCAGCGGCAATCAAATCAGCGTTTACAAATTCCTGGCAACCCGCGAAATACGGCAAATAGCGACGGGCGAATGTCGTCTTGCCGGCTCCGTTAGGTCCAGCGATAACGTACACGGTCGATTGCAGTGGTGAACTCATGCCAGTTTGGTTCCGTTTCACCATATTCTACGGTGCCGAATGGATAAAACCAATTCAGCATGTTCTATGTCCCCGCAATCGTACAGGCAGATAAGCGTTTCATGTTCAGCACCATCGGGTGCATGCACCCGATTTGTCGGCGGACAAGATGGTTTAGCGTTGGTTCTTGATACAGCTTGCATCCGGCGGCGTGGGTTCACCAACCACATCGACCGGATGGGTATACAAATATTTCCAGACCGCTTCGTGGATGTATTTGCCATCGGCGTCTTTGCCGGCGCTGCCGCCTGGTTGCACGCTGCTGTGTGCTCGTCGCGTATTGCCGTCGACGTCGAAATCGGTGATCAAGCGACGGGTGTTTTGGTAGGGGGGACCGATCTTGTCGACGTTTACGATCGGGCCAAATTTGTTCATGCCCAACATCTCCCAGCTGCGGCAATAGTGGTCCGCCGTCCAACCACCGTCGAGCACGTGAGAGAAGCCAAAGTATCGGTTCTCGGGAGTGGCGGAAGGGAGCGATTGCCAGGTTTGGTAATTGTCGCGAGGTCCACACAACGCAACGACTCGACTGACCTTCTGATGCTTCGCAAACCGCGCCGCCGTCGTCGAACCGTGCGAGCTGCCCGACATGATCACATCCTCCCAGCGGAGGCCGTCGCCATCTTCGGTTAAGAAGTAATCCCAGCCGCCTTGAGGATTCTCTTTCGCCAGCCACTGCACAAATTTGAGTGCCCGCGCCATCATGCCGTCCGGTTTGGGAATGTCGACATCGCTGCTGAAGTCTTCGCCGGTGGCCGCTTCCAAGCGGATGTTACCCCGGCATTCTTCGCCGACCGGATTTTCGCGGCAGCAGATCGAAAACCATTTGTTGGCGTAGTGGACACGGATCGCGTGCAAGCCATAGCTGTTCCAGCGATCGAACAGACCTTGGTTGTGTCCCATCAACCAGATCACCAACTTCCCCTTCGGCGCGACGCGGGTGTCGACTGCCGCTTGTTGGAAATCAGCCGGTTTGCCATCCTTTGTCTCGATCAAGAAATCGATCTCTGGATGCGCCTTCACTCGCGGATCCAACTCGCTGGCCCGCGCCTTCAATTGGTACCGCTGCGGGTTGGGATCGTTAAAGGTCAACGCAGAGGAGGGTTGAGCGTGGGCGACGCCAGCGACAGTGGCCAGTAGCCCCAAGACAACAAACAGCAACTTTTTCATGGGCGGGTTTCCAAGTGAAACAGGAGGGGAGAGGACGAAGAGAACATCGATGTTGCCACCGCGGTCCCAATCAGCGGACAGTCCGGTGCGCAACCATCGTAATCGAGAACGTGGATCAAGCGGGCAACTGTCCCGGAAAAATGCGTCGCCCAAGATGGTCTGGCGCACGGCGGGATCAGCCCCAGCGTCCCTTGCGACGGCGCAGATAGCGTCTTCCAACGCGTGGCCCGATGGGCATGCGGCTAAACACAATACCGTTCAACGAAGCGTAGTGGACGAGGCTACGAGTCCTTTTGCATCAGACCAAATCGCTGGGACTCGTAACCTCCTGTCGGTTACCCACAAATTTCCCGAAGGGAATCAAGCAATTAGCCGTAGGTAAGCGCAGCGCCACCTACGGTATCGAACGTAACTCGCTAAGTTGACCGCGAAGGCGGTCGCAGAATCCCATGCAGTTGCGCTGCGACCGCCTTCGCGGTCGGCCGTTCGCGTCTCGTGTCATTCCGGTGGTATCGCGTTCGCTCAACCACCGGCTAATGGCTGCCACGCCGTCGGCGTAGTTGCGACTTGTGGGTAATCAACAGCTCGTAGCCTCGTCCACTACGTCCCGCCGCTAATTCTTTCCACGGTCCGAGGCCCCTTCGTTGCGGTTAAACGACGATTGGAAATTAGAAGCTGAAGTTGGCAGCGTCTTCGGCGGGGGCAGCGTGGTAGCCGTGAGGCTCCATGCTGGCGCCGGCGCGGCCTTGGCTGAGGCTGCGGATCGCCGACGAGTACCCAAACAGTTCCTTCAGCGGCGCGTGGGCGATGATCGTGGTCATCATCCCTCGCGATTCGGTCTTGGCGATGATCGCGCGACGTTGTTGCAAATCGCCAACGATGTCGCCCATGTAGTCGTCGGGGGTGGTGATCTCCAATCGCATCAACGGCTCCAACAGCACCGGACCGGCCTGCTTCAGCCCCTGCTCAAAGGCATCGCTCGCGGCGATGCGGAAGGCGACGTCGTCGCTTCCCTCCTCCGCAGCTTCCGCTCCCAAGACGCGAACTCGCAAGCCGCTCAACGGGAAGCCGGCGATATGCCCGCCCCCTTCCAGACGGTTCTTCAGTTCGTCGATCACGATCGGGCGGAACTGATCGGGCAACCCGCCATCGGGCGGACAATTGTCCAACACGATCGCGGTCGCCGAGGGATCTTCCAGCGGTTCGATGCTGATCTTCACCCGAGCAAACATCTGCGTCGCACCCAGCTGACGATTGCAAACGCCGACCACTTCGGCTTTGCCGCCAATCGTCTCGCGATAGTTGACGCGCGGCTTATAAAACTTGACCTTCAATCCAAAGTCGCGGGTCAAGCGATGCTGAATCACTTCCAGGTGCAGCTCGCCCATTCCGCTGATCAACGTCTGCCCCGTCTCTTCATTTTCCTTGGCGTCGAAGGTTGGATCCTGACGTTTGAACATCTCCAACGTCTCGCTCAACTTCTTCTTTTCCGCAGTGTTCTCCGGCTCGATCGCCATCGAAATCACGGTGTCGGCAAACGTGATGCTCGGCAATTCGATGATCTCACGCGTGTCGCAGATCGTGTCGCCGGTGATCGCAAATCGAGGCCCGATCACGCAGACGATGTCGCCGGCGCCGACCGATTCGATCTGCCCATCGCGTTCCTTTTTCGAAGCGTGCAGCTGCCACAACTGGGCGACGTTTTCTTTCTTATCGCGGTTGGGAACGTAGCCGCGGGAGTTCTGTTTGAGCGACCCACTGTACAGGCGGATCCAGTAGTTATCGCCCGTCTTGGCCGGCAGAATCTTGAACACCAGACCACACATTGGCTCGGACAGATCGGGCTTTCGAGAAATGATCACGTCCGGCTTCTTGGGATCGATGCCGGTGACCGGCGGACGATCCAAGGGGCTCGGCAAGAAGTGCCCCACAGCATCCAAGACTGGTTGAACACCGATCCCATGCAGCGCCGAACCGCACATCACGGGCTGGATCTCGCCACGGATACACGATTCCCGGATCGCCGCCCGGATCATGTCGGGCGTGATCTCCTGCTCGTTCATCGCGCGCTCCATCAGGTCGTTGCTGAAGCCATACAACGTCTCGAGCAGTTGTTCACGATAGACCTCGACATCGTCGACCATCTCCTCGGGAACATCTTGGATCTGAACCTGCTTGCCTTCGGATTGTGGATCAAATTGCAGGAACTTACGTTCGATCAGATCGATCGTGCCGCGGAATGGATTACTGGTGTGCGCCGGCCCGATTCCAACGGGGATCTGAATTGCGACCGGTGTGGCATCCAGACGCGGACCGATGTCATCGAGAACCGCGTAAAAATCCGCCCCCTCGCGATCGAGCTTGTTGATAAAGACGATCCGCGGCACGCCGTATTTGTTCGCCTGACGCCATACGGTTTCGCTTTGCGCCTCGACCCCTTCGCGAGCACTGAAGACAACCACCGCACCATCGAGGACTCGCAAGCAGCGTTCGACTTCGGCCGTGAAGTCGACGTGGCCGGGAGTATCCAACAGGTTGATGTCGTAATCGCCCCACTTCAGTTTGACGCAGGCGGAGTAGATCGTAATCCCACGCTCCTGCTCTTCCGCATCGTCATCGGTATCGGTGGTCCCCGAATCGACACGCCCCACTCGGTGCTTCATCCCGCTGACGTACAGCATCCGCTCGGTCACGGTCGTCTTGCCAGCATCGATGTGAGCGATGATGCCGATGTTGCGAATTTGTGTCAGCTTTGCCATGACGTGATCTGATCGGGTTGTTGGAAAGGGGGGGGTGTGCGTCACACGAAAAAAGCCGCAGACCAACGAAGGCGTGCGGCTTTGTAGATGAGTTTTGCTGTAGCGAGACTACCAAGCAAAGTGAGCGAACGCCTTATTGGCGTCGGCCATACGGTGCGTGTTTTCACGCTTGGTGTAGGCGGTACCCTCTTTGTTGTACGCTGCCAAGAATTCGTCGGCCAACTTCATGTGAGTCGGACGCCCCTTCTTGTCGCGAATCGCGCCCAAGATCCAACGGAACGCCAACGCTTGCTGACGCGAACGATTGACCTGCATTGGAACCTGATACGAAGCACCACCAACCCGCTTGCTGCGGACTTCGATGTGTGGCTTGACGTTTTCGATCGCTTGTTCGAAGACCTCAAATGGTTCCAGATCAGCCTTCCGCCGCTTGATTTCCTCAAGCGCGTTGTAGAACACATTCAAAGCAATCGTCTTCTTGCCATCAACCATCAGATTGTTGACAAACTTGCTGACAAGCACCGAGTTGAACCGGGGGTCAGGCTTTAACTGCGAACGGCTGGCGGTAATACGTCCCATGGAGGTCTCTAAACTGAATTCGGTGAACTGCGGTAAAAAATATAGTACAAACGACTCGCCGCCCGAACGATCCGACTGGCATCGGGCAACGGGTTCGTCTTTGCAAAACTAGCTCTTCTTCGCACCGTAACGGCTGCGAGCTTGCTTTCGTCCGTCGACACCCAAAGTATCGCGAGCACCGCGAACGACTTGGTAACGAACACCCGGCAAATCGCGTACACGACCGCCGCGAACCAGCACGATCGAGTGCTCTTGCAGGTTGTGACCTTCGCCCGGAATGTAAACAGTGACTTCTTTGCCATTGCTCAAGCGAACACGAGTGATCTTGCGAAGAGCCGAGTTTGGCTTCTTTGGCGTCATCGTACGCACTTGCAAGCAAACACCCTGGCGTTGTGGACATTTTTCCAAAACGGGAGCCTTGCTGACTTTCTTGGCCAGCTTGCGACGCTTTCGTACTAATTGGTTGATCGTTGGCATTCGTTATATTTCCGCGAGCCGAGCGCAATAGCAATGAGTTAAATGGTTGGTTTTGATCGCTAAGTATCCATCTTCGGGTCGGTTCGTCAAGGGCTTTCGATGGCAAATCACTGTCGAAATCGATGATTCCGATGCGATTTCCTCGTCGCACGCCCCCGCTGCCACGTCGCCGCGAACCGTCAGCGGGCTAGTTTACCGCTCTCAGCGGCTCGAGGCCTGAGAGCGTCGCTCGCAAAAAAACTCCACAAACTGGAGTCCTTTTTTCGGCGAGCAAGCCGAAATCGGTGACTCTCGCGACCGGAATTGTCGATGCGATCGTGCGTGTTGCGCCACGCAAATCTGCAATCCGCCGGCCACTGGCAGAAAGCAACGGTTTTCCGTTTTATCGAGCCAGCCAGTGCGTTAGGCTTAAACTATATCGTCGGTTGGTCGTGGGAGCCTTAACGATAAGGAGCCGATCGCCAGTTTCGAAGCGCGCGGAGACGGATTTGCCGTTCGCGCGGTTTTGCCACCAGGAGTACGCCATGCGTCGATGGGTCATCCTATTAATGGTTGCCGCAACCGCCAATGCTTGCCATGCCGAGGTCGTCTATCTTCGCGGTGGCGGCAGCGTATCGGGGAGCGTCAAACCGCTGGCGATGGGAAAACAGAAGCTGATCCTCGTCGATATCGGCAACGGGATCCAAATTTCGCTGACGCAAGGCGAAGTCGCACGGGTCGACAAAGAAGATGATCTGATCAAACAGTACCAGACCCGCCGAATCGACGCGGCCGATCAAGCCGAGGCCCACTGGGAATTGGCCCGTTGGTGCAAAGCCAATCTTCTGCTGCCCCAATACGATCGCCAGGTTCGACATGTGATTCGTTTGGATCCTCAACACGCAACCGCCCGCGCCTCCTTGGGCTACACGTCGTTTAACGGCAAGTGGATTCTGATCGACGAACTGCAACGTTCGCGAGGTTTGGTTTACCACCAAGGCAAATGGAAGGTGCCCGCCGATGTGGCGATGCTCGAGGCCGATGGCGAACTAGAGATCCAACAGAAGCAATGGATTCAAACCATCAAACGACTGCGGAGCCGCGTCCTGAAAGGCGGAAAGTCGGGAGATGAATCGCTGGCGGAGCTGACCGCAATCGATGACCCCATCGCGTCGGCAGCGATCGGCAAACTGTTGGTCCAACGCGAGGATCCCGACCAAGTTCGGATGCTGTGGGTCCAACTGCTATCCAAATGGGAAACAGCCGAAGCGGCCGACGCCCTGATCATGGCCAGCCTGTTCGATCCTGAACCGGCGATCCGCGAAGCCTGCATGGATCGATTGGAACAATTCGCCAAACCGCGGGCCGTCAACACTTACATCGCGATGCTCCGCGACAACGACAACAAGAAGGTCCGCATCGCCGCCAATGCCTTGATGGCGATGAAAGACCCGCGATCGATCCTCCCCCTGACCGACGCCTTGGTGACGACGCATAAATCAAAAACCGGCGGCGGGCCGAGCATGAGTTCCAGCTTCGACCGCAATGGTGGCGGCGGAGGCGGTTTTTCGTTTGGCGGCGGGAAAGAGAAGATAATCGAACAGAAGGTTCGCAACCCGCCGGTGCTGTCGGCGCTGATGACGCTCGCCCCCGACGCCGATTACCAATACGACGCAGAGCGTTGGCGTCAGCACTTTTCGCGGCATATGGCCGAGGTCTCGTACGACCTCCGCCGCGATCCCTAAGCAGGTCGTATTGTATTTTTTCGTTTAACCGCGTGCCCATCGGGCCGCGCGGCCTGAAAAACGCGGGGCGATGCCCACGCGGTTAAACTCAATACCGTTCAACGAAGGCGCGTCGGACCGTCACAAGAATTAGCGGCGGGATGTAGTGGACGGTATTGCGGTTAAACTAGAAAATTCCCTGCTTGCTGCTTAGCTCCTAAAGATCCGACGAAGCCAAACCTGCTTCGCGCCGTTGCGACTGGGACTAGGGAGTCTCTTGCTTCCAGTCGCGCCACAGCCAACGGAGCGATTCGGGCAGGATCGCTCCGCCATGTTTTCCGTTGTGTCCGCCGGTGCCGTATTCAAATTTGTAGTCGTAGTTTTTGTAGGCCAGCGATTTCGCCATCTCCTGATTCGCCAGCGGCCAGTTGCCGTGATCGTTATCGAGATCGCCCGAACCATCTTGCAGGAAGACACGAATCGGTTTCACGGGCGTCTTGCGAATCAACGCTTCACAGTTGTGACCGCCGCGAATGTTGACAAAGCTGCCGACGTGGCTCAGCACCTTGCCAAACGCATCGGGCCGCTCCCACGCCGCGGTGAAGGCGCAGATCCCGCCGGAGCTGATCCCGCCGATCGCTCGCAGTTTAGGGTTGTCGGTGATTTTGTATTGCTTGCCCACTTCCGGCAGGATCTCTTCCAACAGCAGCCGCGAATAATCGGCCGACAGCGTGTCGTATTCAAAGCTGCGATTCGAAGGAGTTGGTTTCCAACCACGCTTCTCGGGCAGTTCCTTCTTCGTCCCCGGATCGATCATCACGGCGATCGTGATCGGCATCGATCCGTCGTGGATCAAGTTGTCGAAAACCGTCGGCACTCGGAAATCGCCCTTCAATGATTCGTAGGCGTGACCGTCTTGAAAGACCATCAACGCCGCCGGCTGGCTGCCGTCGTATTGCGCCGGCACGTAAACGCTGTAGCGACGCTTCGTCCCTTCAAAAACCTTGCTCTTATCCCAGACGTGTTGAGTTACCTTGCCCTGCGGTACGCCCTCGCGAGGCTTCGAATCGGGGCCGTGCTTGTATTGCGAATCGTCGCCGCGGGCGGCCCCCACAATGCAAAGGCTGAACAACAGGAGAGCAAAGCTGCGGTACTTCATGATGGTGAAACCTGTACAAGGGAGATCGGGAATGGGCCGACGCAAATCGGCCCCGCGAATCGAAACGCCCGGTGGGCGGATGGCAAATTATAGCTACTCCGATGCCAACATTTGCTCGACAAATGGGCGAACATCTTTGGCATACGTGAACCCGGCGTCGTCCCCCGCGTCGACAAACCGCTTCGTCAGCGTCCCATCGGCAGCGTAGATAAAGACCGCCGGGATCGAATCGAGTTCCAGCGTTTCGTAGATATCGCTGTCAGCTGTCGTCGACAGGAAATTTGTCGTCGTCGCCTTCTGCGATTTCAAAAACGCAGCGACCGCGTCGCTATAGGTTTCCGGCGGCTTCGATTTGATCCCGATGTAATCGATGCAGACCGAGATGCAGCGAATCTTCTCGCCATGTGCATCGTGCAGTTCGACCAAACCGTGGAACTCCTGCATGCAGGGCGCACAGGCGGTGCTCCAGATGTCGACCACGACCGGCTTGCCCGCCGCAGCGATCTCTTTTTCGATCGCCGGCCAATCGGCAAGCGTCAACTCGACGGCAGCTTCGCCAGCCGCAGCCGCTTCATCGCCGGCGGCTTGCGACGCCTGGTCCTGCGAAGTCGCCGCGGAATCGGTCCCATCCGACTTTCCCGCGATCTTCGAATCGCATCCCGACAGGATCAAGAGACTACAGCTAACAGCACACAACAACATTCGCAAATTCATCGATCGATAGTTCCTGAAGGAGGGGCCAAACGGAAGGCGTGAACTCTGCAGGTGGCGTCCGTCACCACCCGCTAGAGGTTCATCGATTGTCATCCTTTCCGCATCCGGCTGCAACAACGCAGAGCGGCAAGCCAACCGGCCTCTCCATCCTCGTGAGCCTTGCCCAGCGGCTCAAGCCCCGCGACTGCAAACGAATAATCACCAGAATGATTCATTGACATGTCGCAACATTACGACATATATTAGTAGTAGCCACCGAGGAGATGAAATGACAGCAGCCAAAAAACAAACGAAGCCGCGCGGCAGCGTGCAAGATTTTTCTGCGGCAGCGGAATGCTTGAAGACCCTCGCCCATCCGGTTCGCCTGCGGATTGTGCAGATGTTATTGCATGGCCGTTATACCGTGGGCGAATTGGCTGCGGATTGCGAAATCCCCGACAACGTCGGTTCGGAACACCTGCGACTGCTGCAGCGGTGCGGCTTCCTAGACAGCCAACGCGAAGGACGTCGCGTCTACTACAGCGTCGCCGAACCGCACCTGTCACAATTGATGGCCTGTATCGAAGGGCGTTTCCTGAGCGAATAGCCAACGGAAGAAACGAGAATCGATACACGTCTCTTATTTAGCTAAAAACATCGTCAACTTGCGACATCACGAACAATAGTCCAACTGTCCACCTCTCGGGAGATCTTGAAATGAAATCGATCGAAGTCACTCAACTGTCCGAACTGCAAAAGAACGGCGACGTCGAATTGATCGACGTCCGGATGCCCAGCGAATTCCGCAGCGTGCACGCGGCGGGAGCTCGCAACGTGCCACTGGATTCATTGGATCCGCGCTCGGTTTTCGCCGACCGCAACGGATCAATAGACCAGCCGCTGTATGTGATCTGCCAAGGAGGCAATCGTTCGACGAAAGCCTGCCAGAAGTTCGTCGACGCCGGTTTCGAAAACATCGTCAATGTCGAAGGAGGCACCACGGCTTGGGACAAGGCGGGACTGCCCGTCGTCCGCGGCAAGCAGACGATGCCGTTGATGCAGCAGGTGCAACTGACCGCCGGTTCGCTGGTGCTTCTCGGGGCTGTGCTTGGCTACTTTGTGCATCCTTACTTCATCGGGCTTTCCGCCTTCGTCGGCGCCGGGCTGATGTTCGCCGGCGCGACAGGCACCTGTGGCATGGCGTCGATGCTCGGCAAGATGCCTTGGAATCAGTGCGCCGGTGGTGGTGGATCGTGTTCGGTATGATCATCGGCGCCCTGCGAGTGGTTTAAATGCAATACCGTTCAACGAAGCGTAGTGGACGAGGCTACGAGTCCATTTGCATGCATCAGACCAAATCGCTGGGACTCGTAACCTCGTCCGCTACATCCCGCCGCTAATTCTTGCGACGGTCCGAGGCTCCTTCGTTGAACGGTTTGGGTTTAAATGGATAGGCATCTGCTTTGGGCAGGTGCTTGAGGGTAGAGCATCGAATCGTTAAGGCTGTCGAAGCATTGGAGAAGTTGATGAAGATCGTGATCATTGGTGGTGTCGCCGGTGGCGCATCGGCTGCGGCCCGCGCCCGCCGACTGGATGAAAAAGCGGAGATCGTCGTGCTGGAGCGCGGGGAGCATCCGTCGTTTGCAAACTGCGGCCTTCCCTATTACGTCGGCGGCAAGATTCAGTCGCGCGACAAACTGCTAGTCGCGCCGGTGAAGATGCTCCGCGATCGGCTGCGTCTGGACGTTCGCACTCGCAGCGAAGCGATCCGCATCGATCGCGAAGCGCACCAAGTTCAGGTTCGCAATCTCGACACCGGGCAGGAAACCAGCGAGTCTTACGATAAACTGATCATCGCCACGGGAGCTTCTCCGTTCCGGCCGCCGATCCCGGGCGTTGATGGTTCGCGAGTCCTCGCATTGCGCGACTTGAAAGATGCCGATCGGATGCACGCGATGGCGACGTCGGGATCGAAGCGAGCGGTGATCCTAGGCGCGGGATTTATTGGCATCGAGATCGCAGAGAATTTGGTCCGTCGCGGGATCGCCGTTACGATCCTCGAACTGGCCGACCAGATCCTGCCTCCTTGGGATCGCGAGATGATCGGGCCGATCGACGCCCACATGCGACAGCAAGGTGTCGACATCCGATTGGGCCTTTCGGTGGAGAGCTTTGAAGAGACGCCGACCGGCCTGCGAGTGCAACTGACCTCGGGCGAAACCTTGGACGCCGACTTTGCCGCCGTTTGCATCGGCGTTCGTCCCGAGAGCAAACTGGCTGCCGAAGCGGGCATCGTCTGCGGAGCTCGCGGTGGAATCCAAACGACAGCGAACATGCAGACCAACGATCCGGACATCTACGCCGTGGGAGACGTTGTCGAAGTCGAGTGTTTCGTTTCCAAGACGCCGGTGCAGATACCGCTTGCCGGCCCGGCAAACCGGCAGGGACGGATCGCTGCGGATCACATCTACGGGCGCAACTCGAAGTACCGCGGAACGCAAGGGACAGCGATCGTTGGGGTCTTTGAAAAGACAGCGGCGATGACGGGACTGAGCGAAAAGATTCTGCAGCGGATCGGGACGCCCTACGAAAAAGTCTACATTCACCCCGCCGATCACGCGGGCTATTATCCCGGTGCCGAAGGGATGACGTTGAAACTGATCTTCGATCCTAGCACGGGAAAGGTCTTGGGAGCCCAAGGCGTTGGCAGCAAAGGGGTCGACAAACGGATCGATATCGTCGCGATGGCGATTCAAGCCGGGATGACCGTCGACGATCTGGAAGAGGTCGAACTCTGTTACGCGCCGCAGTACGGACACGCCAAAGATCCGATCAACATGGCCGGCTTTGTCGCCTCTGGAGTCGTCCGCGGCGACCAACCGATCGTCCACGCCGACGCGTCGCTTGCCGAATCGCAGGCGAATCATTTCCTGCTGGATGTTCGCAGCGAAGCCGAGTTTGCGTCGGGCCACATCCCCGCAGCGACCAACGTCCCGCTGGAATCGCTGCGCGAGCGAATCGCCGAACTGCCGCGAGATCGCCGAATCATCGCTTATTGCAAAGTTGGCCAACGAGGCTACTTGGCGACGCGGATCTTGATGCAACATGGATTCGACGTCGCCAACTTAAGCGGCGGGTATACTTCATGGTTGGCCGCGAATCCGTCGCCAACGACCTGACCATGCACGCGACCGTGACATTCAATTCTGCAACCCCATCACGCCGTAAGATTCTCATGTATCGAAACTTCATGCCTCTTCTGATTGCCTCGCTGATGTTGCTTGCGTTCGTCGCGCAACCGGCACCAGCTCAATTGGGCAGCCTGTTTGGGTTCGGCCCCAAAGTGCCGACGATCAGCACCGCCGATCTCAACAAACAACTCGCGGCGCAACGCGATGCGGAAGCGAAAGCCCAAGCCGCCGGGACCACCGCCCCGGTCCCCGACTTTGTTGTTGTCGACGTCCGCAGCGACGCGGAGGTCAACGTCTCGGTGATCCCCGGCGCGATCACCAAGGCGGAATTCGAAAAGAACCAGCAACAATATCAAGGCCGCACCGTGATCGCCTACTGCACCGTCGGCGGCCGCAGCGGCAAATACGCGGCACAACTGGCGAAGGACGGCGTCGACGTGAAGAACTACAAGGGCAGCATCCTGAAGTGGGTCGACGCCAAGCTGCCGCTGGTCACGTTGGAAGGTCAACCGACCAACCGCGTCCACACCTACAGCGACCGATATAGTGTTCCCGCGGAATACGAACAGGTGACCAAGTGAGCCCGAAGCTCGACGAAGCGGCAACTAAGAACATCGTGCTGCTGGGGATGGGGCATACGAATGCCGATATCGCCCATCGCTGGCAGGAGGATCCGATTCCGGGCTGCCGTTTGATCTGCATCAGCAAATTTCCGACGGCGACCTACTCGGGAATGCTGCCGGGAACGCTAGGCCGACAATTCGGCGACGATGAGATGCGGATCGACCTTGCCAGCCTGGCCGATCGCGCCGGGGCCGACTTTATCCTGGCCGATACCAGCGGGCTCGATCTCGCTGCCGGCATGATCCACTTTCACGATCACCCATCGATTCCCTTCGACCTGCTCTCGATCGGCGTCGGTTCGATGCCGGCCGGCTGGGCTGAATATTCGGCTTCGCCCCTGATGGTCCCGATCAAACCGATGCAGACGTTTCTCCAGCGTCTGGACACGCGACTGCAGACCGCCTCGCGAACCGCCGGCGGACCGATGCGCGTTGCCATCGTTGGCGGGGGCGTCGCCAGCGTCGAGATCGCATGCTGCTTGCAAGCGCGGGCTGCCAAGAGCGACGCAAAGCACACCTTGGCGATCGAGATATTCACCAGCAGCGAGCACGTCGCCGATGGGATGACGTCGCGCAGCATCCGCCGCATCGAGCGCCTGTTGGAACGACGCGGGATTACCGTTCAACGGTCACGCCGCGTCGTTGAGGTCGGCGAGACCGATCTAGCGACCGACGACGGCCAACGCCACGCTGCCGATTGCGTGATCTGGGCGACCGGCGCTGCAGCTCCGCCGGTGTTGCAGCAGCTCGGCTTGCAGACCGACGACCGCGGATTCATCGCCACCGCGGCGACGCTCCAATCGTTGACCGATCCGCGAATCTTTGCCGTCGGCGACGCGGGGACGATCGTCGCTTCGCCGGCTCCCAAAGCGGGAGTCTATGCGGTTCGGCAGTGCCCCGTGTTATGGGACAACTTAAATGCGACGATCGCTGGCCAGCCGCTGCATAAATTCGATCCACAATCCGATTTCCTGAAGATCCTCAATACCGGCGACGGCAAGGCGCTGTTGGAGTTCGGTCGCTGGACCGCCCACAGCCGTTGGTGTTGGTGGTTGAAAACATGGATCGATCGGCGGTTCGTGCAAAAATTCCAACGCCCCAAATAACGTTTACGCGTGTTGGTTTGCAAACGCTTGGCGGCGTGGCGTTACCAACTTCACACGCGACGAATTCGCCAGTTGCAAAGCCTTGGGCCCGCCCCGGCGATCGCATATGCTAAACCTATTGGCAATCCACAGACTTTTCCCCTTAATCTATCGCAACGAAGGTTACCCAAAATGACTCGAGTCGAAACGTTGAAGAATCTACAGACAGCTCTTTCGATGGAACTGACAGCGACGCATCAGTACCAATTGCACGCGGGCGTCCTGGACGATTGGGGCATGGACCGCTTGGCGACAAAGATGCGTCAAGAGATGCAAGAGGAGATCGGGCACTCGGACGAATACTTGGCCCGCATCCTGTTTTTGAACGGCGAACCCGAACTGGCCTTGCAGAAGACTCCGGTTGTTGCCCATTCGCTCAACGAGATGTTCGAATTGGACCTGGCCGATGAACGCGAGGCGATCGCTTTTTATTCGGCCGCGGCCCAGAAGGCTGCCGAAGAAGGGGACCTCGGTTCGCGGATGCTGTTCGAGCGAATCGCGTTGGACGAAGAGGGGCACATCGGCTGGCTCGAACTGCAATTGAGCCTGCTGGACCGAATGGGCGAACCGGCTTACATCGCGAAGCACATGTCGGTCGAAGGCGAAGACGAAAACCACTGATGCCGCACGCCGATTCGGCGGCAAGCGATGCCGCTTGCCATCAGTGCTTGATTTGAAACGGGGCCAACTGCCCCGTGGCAGCTTGCCAAGCGACGCTCTTGTCGCGGATGTTCCCCGACATCGAAAAATCGATCCGGCGAAGCAGTTCTTTTAAGTCGCCAACGCTTCCTTCGGCGACCATCTGCACCCGGCGGTCGGGCAAGTTTTGCACCCAACCGGTCACGACCAGACCATCGGCTTGCTCGCAGGCGTTGTAGCGAAAGCCGACGCCTTGGACGTGACCGCGGTAAAAGACTTCGATTCGTTCCATCGTGCGACTGGGCCAGGAAGACTGGCTGGGCTCTACGTTTTGTTGCGTCCTAAGATCACGATACACATGTCGTCGAACTGGGGCGCGTTGCCCGCGAAATCCGAGATCTCGGCAAGAATCCGCTCGCCGATCACCTCGGGCTTGCCACCAGCAAGGACTGCCGCGCGAACGCGTTCCATGCCAAATTCTTCGTCGTTGATATCCATCGCTTCGTTGATGCCATCGGTGTACAGCACCGCCAAATCCCCTGGCTTGATCGGAACCGTGATCCGTTCGTATTCGAAGCCGTCCATGACGGCGATCGGAACGCCCGATTCCTCTTCCCCCGGTTCGCTCAACTTACCATCGGGGGAGAGAACGATCGGCGGCATGTGCCCCGCGTTGACGATCGTCATCGTGTGCTCCTTGGGATCCAGCACAAGCAACAGGAAAGTGACAAACTGCTCGACCGGCAGCGAGCACATTCGCTCGTTCAGTTTATCGATGGCTTTCGCAGGATCGGGTTCGCTGGCCAGACAGAACCGCGTTTCGGCCGACAGTTTCGCCATGTACATCGCCGCAGCGACGCCGTGGCCGACGACATCGGCAACGATGATCCCAACGCGTCCTTCACCGAGGTCGACGTAATCGAAGTAGTCGCCGCCGATGTGATGCGCGGCGCGATAGAAGCTGTGAAATTCGTAGCCCTCGACATCCGGCGGAGACATCGGCAGGAAGGCGTGTTGAACATCGTTGGCCAACCGCAGATCCTGTTCGACAGCCTGCTGTTGGAGCGCGTTTTCATGCATCTTGGCATTGTGAATCGCCACGCCGGCTTGGGTTGCGACCGACGAGAGCAGATCGATATCGATCGCGTTGAAGCGATTCTTCTGATCCATCGTGTCGATCTGCAAAGCGCCAAAAGCCTTGCCATTGCTGTCGATCAACGGAGCGCAGATCATCGAGCGGATGCGGAAGTCGGCGATCGATTCGCTCATCTCAAAGCGTTCATCGCTGGCGGCGTCCAAGGAGATCATCGGTGTCCCCTCGTTCATCACCTGGCGGATGATCGTGCGACTGATCCGCACGGTTCCCTCTTCCGACTTGCTGCGATTTTGGGCCCACCGGGGCACCAATTTGCCATCGGGTGTTTCGAGCACGATGAAGCCGCGGTCGGCTTGGGGGAAGATCCGGAACAGACTCTCCAACGTCGCCGGCAGGACCTCGTCCAACACCAATTGCCCGCCCAAGGAGCGCGAGATGTCGAGCAACGCGCGCAGCTTGGCATCAGTCCCCGCATCGAGCCGGACGACGCCGCTGCTGTCCTTCTGGACTTCGACCTGGCCGCTGGAAGATTCGAGATCAGCGTCGGACCCGTCGTCGTCGACAAGGACCACGCCAAAACCGCTGCCACCGGAATCGTTCAACAGGCCGGTCGACGATTCGGGCCCCATGAAGCCGGGCTGCTCGCCGGTGTGAAAACTGAACTCGACCTCGCAGATCCGGATCTGATCTCCCTCGCGGAGCGTATGCAGCCCGCTGATCAGTTGTCCATTCACAAACGTGCCGTTGCGGCTCTTGAGATCTTCCAACTGGATCGCATCGTCCGACCGCACGATCTTCGCGTGATGGCGGCTGACCGCCCCAACTTCGACAACCACTTTGCATTCGGGATGGCGACCGATGATGATTTCGCCTGGCGGAATCTCGTGTCGTGCCCCTTTGGAGGGCCCCGAAATTGTACTTAAGAACGCCATGAATGCTCCGACGCTGAAATGCGAACATAAAACGACCGCATTTTAGTCGTTGGCGATCGGCGACGCACCTGGGCAATTGGGAATCGAGTCTCTGCGGCTCAAGATTCCGCTGGCGTGCGAACCAGGGCACTCATCGCTTGGAACGAATGCTCCAACATCTGGTCGTAATCGAGGTGCTCGATCGACTCGCCAATCAATTCCAGCTCAAAGCTGCCGTCGTAGCCGGCGTCTTCGAAGCATTCGACGATCGCGGCGAGGTTTTGTTTCCCCTGGCCCAACAACAATCGGTCCTGTTCGCCCATCGGTACGTGAGCGGCATCGCCCAGCTGAACCAAACGCACCAAAGGAGCGACATCGGGCAACCATTGGAACAGGTTGGGGTCGTGCCCCAGATGATACGAATCGAAGACCAATCCCAAACCGGGCCAACTGATCTCGCCGATCGCATCGATCGTGTTTTGGATGTTGTTCAGGAAACAGCCCTGGGTTCCAGCACCGAGATGCATCGGTTCGAGAGCCACGTCCAAGTGCAACGCCGCGGCCGCTTCACAGACTTCGGTGAGCGCTTGACGCAGCAGGCGTCGCGAATGTGATCCGGTGTGGTTGTTGCGATCGCCCGAGACGACGATCAAACATTCGGCACCCAATTGAGCCGCGAGATCGACGGCATCCAACGCGTCGTGGATGCTGTCGTTGAAACTTCGCCCGTCGCCGCCGGTGAAGCCGCCGGCCCAACCGACCGACGAGACGCGGAGCCCGTTTTCTTGAATCAGCTCGGCCCCTTTTTCGGTGCCGTATTCAGCCAACTTGGCCCGCCAGATGCCGATCGAATCGAATCCGTGCTTCGCATATGCGAAGACATCTTCTTCAAACGACCAGCGGTAGGTCGACAACTCATTGACGGAAAGTTTAGGCATAATTTCGTCGTGTCGCTGAGGCGGCGTATGTGTTGTGAAGTTCCGAAGATCTTTACATTCGTGCGGCGGACAGTATGCCGGGGAATGAATATCTTGTAAAGAAACATCTGGCATTGAATCGGGCAACGACGAAAAATAACGACTTCGTTGTTTCGATGATATTGCAATTTGCAGGACCCCTTGAAATTGCTATCGCTCGAAATTCTTCGAGTTTGTTTTCCCAATATCGGGGATGCAATCGCAAGCTTCCCACCCAATCACGAACCGAAAGTTACCGCGCCGATGAGACTCTTCGCAGGCACACCCTTCGACATCCCACCGACATGCGATCGCTGCGGTGCACTCGAACAAGATTGCAAATGCCCACCGTTGCCACCACCCAAACTCGATCCACAAAAACAGACCGCGCGGCTGATGACCGAAAAACGCAAACGCGGCAAAGTGGTCACGCTGGTTAAAGGCTTGCCCGCCGAAGGGAACGATCTGCCCGCACTGCTAACGCAGCTCAAGTCGCGATGCGGCGCAGGGGGCACGATCAAAGAGGATCACTTGGAGATCCAAGGCGATCACCTGGAAACCGTCCGCAGCGTGCTGAGTGAAATCGGCTACCGCACCAAGGGATGATCGACGCTGCGGATCAAGCGTTTCCATCGCGAGACCACTTCGTCGTCGCGAGTCTGGTTTTGCGAAAGCCCGATCGACTCATGGCGTCGGATCGACGACGACCTTCAACGTCGCAACGCTGACCTGTTCCGACGTTGGCTGCCAATCTTCGATGAACCGCCACTGACCACCTTGCAATCCCGAATCGGTCGCGATCAACAAGCTCTTGGGAATCGATTCATCCAGCACCGCCGGCTGCGCTGCGGCGGCGATCGCGATACTCTCCTGATCCACATCCAAGAGCGCGACGAACAGCTTCCGCTGCTGGCCCTGCTTTTCGATCGTGAACGGAAAATGAGGCTCTTCCCCGCGAGTCGCCTTCCATCCTTGCGCATCGATCGCTTGCTGCACGTCGACCAATTCGACATCCAACCCAACCGAAGGATCCAACGCCAACGATCGCATCGCCAAAACGATCTCTTGGGATACGATCTCATGATCCATCTGCGATGCCTGCTGCAGGCTCTCGCGAGCCTCATTCGTCTTGCCCAATCGAGCCAACGCCATACCGCGATTGAGCCAGCCGCGGGAATTCGAATCGTCCAATCCCAGCGATTTGTCGTAATCGGCGATCGCCACCGCATATTGCTTCTGTTCCAAGTGTAGATTGCCACGCATGAAGTAGCCTTGCGCGTCGGGGCTCAATTGAATCGCGCGGTCGAAATCGTCCATCGCCGCTGCAAAATCACCGGTATCGTGATAGGCGAGGCCGCGGTTTTTGAACCCTAAAACAAACTTTGGCGATTGCTTCAAGACGTGCGTAAAGTCGGCGATCGCGGCTTCGAAGCGGCCGTTCTGCGCGTGCAACACGGCGCGATTGTTGTACGCTTCGACGTAGCCCGGGTTGGCAGCGATCGCGGCATCATAATCGCTTAACGCTCGCTCGCCGTCACCGGTTCGCTCGTGCGCCAAACCGCGCAGATAAAGGGCTTGAGCATTTGCCGGCTGCGATTCGATCAACTGATCAAAGACGCTAATCGCTTCGGCCGGCCGCTGCGCATCGGACAGGTATTGGCCGCGCTGCAACAGCTCGGCTGGTGAGAGTCTCCCGCCATCACACCCCAGCGTGACAAGGATCGATGTCGCAGCCAAAACGGCGGCGAACCAAGCACCAAAACGATGCCGTGGACGAGGGGGACGCGGGCGAGATCCAATCATAGTGTCGTTAATTTGGTCGGTTGTGAGAAGTAAGCGAAAAGATATTGTCCCCCGGTTCCTCGTCCGACTCGGACGTCGGTCCGGCCTGCGGCAGCGAACCGCCATCATCGGCCGGCGGGCGAACGCCTTCCAAGGCGGCACGAATCTGTTCGAACGATGCGGGGATCGCCAAACCGATCGTCCGTCCATCGGCGGAGGTCGTCTGCGAGACCTGATGCGGTTCGACCAACACGACGAAGACCGAATCGGGGCGTTCGTCCAACTGGGCTCGCCAAAACCGAAGCTCGCTAGTCGGCAGCTTGTATCCGTTGCACATGACATAGCGCGGCTTCAGCACGTTGTAGACCTCGATCGTTTCGGGCCAGGCGTCCAACCCGATACAACGGTATCCATTCGCTTCCAAAGCTCGAATCAAACTACAGCGCCGTTTGGCAGACCGTTCCACAAACAGAACCATGTTGTCGCGATCGTTTTCGCCAAGCATCATCTTTACTTTCTTGATCGGTTTCACTGCCGGACGACGTGCGTCCCCCGCAGCCATCGGTTCGCAGACCGCTGCCGCCGCAGAGTCCTTCGCATCCTGATCGGAGCCGCAAACGCTTGCAAGCTTCACCGTCGATGGCTGGTCGGTTTTCTCGTTCGCCGCGCTTGGAATGGCAGCCCGAGCAGACTTCTCCGGCGCGACGCGCTCGTCATCCGCGAACGCTAGCTCGATACGGCTCCGCTCGACTTGTAAGTCTTTTCGGTCACCGCGCGACAATCCGCTCGCTCGACGCAACGCTTGGCTGCAGTGAACCAACATCGCCGTGGGGACAAAGCTCACATAACCGACAACCATAATCAAAGCGAAGGGCCACAGCCCCAAGAACAGCCCGATTCCAGCGTGCATGCCCATCCCAACGGTCAACACCCACCAACGCAGGGACCGGTTCCAGACGAGGAACGAGAACGAGATCTCCCAGGCCCAAGTGCCAATCGTGAGCAACTGATACAACCAGGGGACATAAGCGAGCCAGGTCATGCTGACCTGCTGGTGTTCGTAATTCGACGCGATCCACCAGATCGCCTCCCCCGACAACCACGAACCGCCTTGCAGTTTCGAGAGTCCTGCCCACAGATAGATCACACACAGATGCACCTGGACCATCCGCGTCGTCAATCGCGCTGCCGATGACAACGCGACCGGGGCGGTTGGTAGTCCTCGACGCCGCCGGTTCCGCTGACTCCACCAGCGATCGATCGACAACCGCGCGCCGCACGGCCCCAAGCAGAGATACAACAACCAAGCGGCGGTGACTTGATCCAAGCCAAATTGGACCATCGGTACGCGGTTGGCGTAGGAGATGCAGATCAGTAGCGCCGCGAATTTTGTGATCCGCGTGAACAGACCGATCGTAAACGCGGCGACGACCAGCATCGCCGCGCCGTGCGCCAGCCATAACCAATCGTCGGGAACCCACCACCAAAACGAAAACGTCCACTGACCGTGCTGGATATGGCTGACCAATTCCGCCGATTGCCAGCCGATTTCGCTGCCGAAAAATGCCGACAGATCGAACGACCAAATCGCCAGCGTATACAGCAAGACCAACCCCGTCGCGATCCGCAGCCATGCGACGCCGATCGGATCTTCGGGTTGATACCAGAATTGTTGCCAGGCGTCGCGAATCGCAAACCAGCGATCGCGAACGTTGGCGATCAATCGGGGCGCGGTGCGCTGTGCCATTTGAATTCGCCAAGCCAAAGTTCGTTGTAAGTGATCGGATCGTCGATCGCGCGGCCAGCCCGAACCTGATCGGGGGTCGATAATTCGTGCTGCACTTGCGACAGAGTGACCGATGCGGCCTGTTGCTGACGGGCGATCTGCGCGGCAAAGGTCTGCACGATCAACGGCTTTAGATCCGGACGGGCTCGAAACAACGCAGCCATCTGTTCGGTCAACAGGAAGTGCCGGTGATAGCGTAGCCGAGGGGAAAGCTGCCGATCGGGCAAGCGGTTCCAATCGATCGAACCGTCGCCGCGGGTCGCTTCATAAGTGACCAACGTCGCTCCCCCCGGTTCGGGAGCGAAGAAGTGGTAGCCGTGATTCAGATACAACGCCTGCAGGTATCCGCTGCACATCCGCCAGGCGCTGCGGGCGATTTGGGTCGACGGAGGAATCGAAGCTGGCGCGGTGCAGATGGCAAAAAAGTGGAAGACGATCCAAACGTTAAGCAGGACGAGGCCGGTTCGTTTTAAGATCGATCGCACAGTCACTCCGATTTGACGCGACCTTGCGACTCCAGTTTGGCCATCCCTAATTACAAATTACAGAAAAGTTGTTCTGTCGGTTTCCGCCCGCGTCTACCGCCGCATGCCTCCGCGCGGCGGTGGCTCGATCGTCCAGCAAACGCCGACAACCGGTTGGTCCCCCGCGGTCGCCCCGACCGCATTGCTTCGCCAGCTATCCTAGTCGGGACCGAGCGGATCGGGAAGGCAATCCCCCCGAAGCACCCCAAGCAGGGGAAACACCCAGCCAGCGGGCGGGGCGTAAATGTTGTAATCGCCGCTTTCGTTGAATTCTTTCGAATTGCAAGTCCGATTAATGACTGTTGAGCCGCGGACCGGGAGAGTTGGTCGCCGCCGTAATCCATCCACGTTCGGGATCTGAAATGAGCTTGCTGCCGGTCTCTACGCCACGAACCTCCGATGCGCTAACGCAGCAGCGGTTGATTCGTCAGCTGAACACGGACAGCCTGGCGCTCGAAAATCTGTACACCCAGCTGAGCACCGGGCAGCGAGTCAATACGCTCAGCGACGATCCCGCCGCCGCGATCACGGCGATCTCTTTGCAAGCATCGCAGGAATATTCGGCAACGATGCTGCGGAACGCGCAATCGGCCGAAGGGTATCTGAACGTCACCGACACGGTTTCGGCGACGATCGACAATGCGTTGATCGAAGCGCAGGGCACGATCATTGCCGGTGCTCAGGAACCGCTGGGGGACGAGGAGCGGGATGCGTATGCGCAGAGTCTGGCGCTGACCATCGACCGCTTGATCACCGCGTCGAACCAAAGCTACCGCGGGCATTACGTCTTGGGAGGTGCGATCGATCAATCGCCGCCGCTGGCCCGCGAGGAAGACTTTGTCGTTTGGTCGGGCCAACCAGCGCTGCAATCGACGCAGATCAGCAAGGATTGGTTGCTCAACACCGGCGTCAACGCTCAAGAATCGCTTGGGGTGGGAGCATCGATCGCATCGAGTTCCGATCTCGACGCGGCCGTCACGCGCGAGACCCAGCTGAAAGATCTCTATGGCGGAAGCGGTGTTCCGCCGGGCGTGATTCGAGCTAGCGGCGGAGAGAGCTGGACCGATATCGATCTCCGCGCGGCCAAAACGGTGGGCGACCTGCAAGACGCGTTGAACAACATTTCGTTGGAAGAGCGGCCGTTGAGCGTGTCGTTGTCGTCGACGGGGATCTCGATCGATTATGCCGATGGACTTGGCGGCACGCTATCGATCGACGATGTCGGGGAGGGGAAGACGGCCGAACTGCTAGGCATCCGCAATCCGCAAGGTTATTCCGGCTTGCCGTTGGTCTCTCACAATCTCGATCCCGTCTTAACCGGTTCGGTCCAGCTGACCGATGTGGCTGGCGGGGCGGGGATCGACGTCAGCGCGGGAATCCGGATCGAACAAGGAAGTCGCTCGTTTACTGTCGATCTGAGCCAAGCCGAGACGATCGAAGACGTCGCCGTGGCCATCAATCTTTCCGGTGCCGATGTCCGAGCGACGATCAATCAAACCACCGGCAAGATCCAAATCGCAGGCTTGGCCGATGGGGTCGATTATTCGATTACGGAAAACGGCGGCACGGCGGCCGAGCAGCTTGGCCTGCGAACTTCGACAGCCGCGACCAAGCTAACCGAACTCAACCGCGGGCTGGGCTACGAAACGACCAACGGCACCGATCTCACAATTTCGCGAACCGACGGCAGTCTGTTGGAGATCGATGTCGACGGTGCGGAGACCGTTGGCGATGTCATCGATCGGATCAACAATCACGTCGATAACATCGGCCCCAACGCGGTCACGGCCTCGCTGCGAACCGATGGCAATGGGATTCAACTGCAAAGCATCGCCGGGACATCGACGCTGACGATCGGGCAACCGACCGGCAGCAGCGTCGGCGAGGCGTTGGGCCTGATTGCCGCCGGGACGGAGGAGACCGAAGCTGTCGACGAAGCGGGGAACGCAGTGATCCGTGGCACCGATTACCGCCCGGTCGAGACGGGCAGCACGATCGACACCCTGTTGCGTATGCGGACCGCGATTCAGGAAGGGGACATTCCCGAGATCACGCGTCTGGCACCGCGAATGGATCAGCATCTGCAGCAGTCAGTGCAGATGCGAGCGGATGTCGGTTCGCGGGTCCAGAATCTGGACAACGTGCGCCAACAGACCGAAGAGTTATCGATCGAATTGAGCGCTCAGCTGTCGAACCAAATCGACGCCGACTTTGCCTCGGTGATCAGCGAGATGACGGCCCGGCAGCAAGCGATGCAGGCCAGTCTGCAAGTCACTGCACAGATATCGCAGTTAACCGTCCTGAACTTCCTTTAACAGATTTTCCAATGTTGGCGATTGAAATTGCCGAAAACTAGGAACAGCGACCTTTGGGAATCGGCCGCAAACGGGACCGCAAGCCCCTATCGCACCTGCCACAATTGGCCGACAAGCGATGGAACGGTCTCCGGGGACGATTCCTCTCCAGGCAATTTCGCGAGTCGCTTCCCGCACACCACAAACCTCACGTTTTGGGAATCGCAGTCATGCGTATCAACACCAGCCGCTTCGGAACGCTCGACCTGGCAGAAAACGAACTGTTCAACTTTCCTCAGGGATTGATCGGTCTCGAATCGCTAAAGGTATGGTGCTTGGTCCCCGATCCGACCAGCCCCGCGGTGGCTTGGCTGCAATCGGTCTCGCGAGCGACGCAAGCGGTGGCGGTGATCAGCCCCCGAGCGTTTGTCGAAGACTATCGAGCCTGTGTCTCGTCACGCGACCTGGGAACGCTGCAGATTCGACCTCAAGATCGAACCTATATCGTGACCACCGTCGCCGGTCACGTCGGCCGGCTGACCACCAACTTGCAAGCTCCGATCGTGATCAACCTCGATCGCCAACTCGGTTGCCAAGTGGTCGCAACGGACGATCAACCGCTTCGTTTTGCATTGCACATCGCTTTCGAACACCGCGCCGCAGCGTAACGCGTCTATTAAGGATAAGGATGCGATCCGCCAAGGTCGCACTCTGACGGCGACAGCAAGGCATCGATCTGCTGTCGTCTTGCGTTCCAACGCTCCGCTGGCTCACCAGCAAGTCTCGCACTCCAGACATCGGACCGATTCGGTCCCCCGACCGTGCCGTCAGGTAAGCATTCCCAGCCCGGGCAAACAACAGCCAGCGGCGTCGTGGACTGCGGCGGAATGGATGCTTCCATCGGCTGTCGACAGTCGATCGAACCAGAATCCCGAGAACCCTCCGCCAGACTCTTCGGTGGCGCGAGTTGCATTGCCAATCCGCAAAGCAGCTCTCTTCTAGTACTGCACTCGGTTGAGCTCTCAACGAGGACCGCACCAACGGCCGTAGGTTGCAGCAAGCATTTGCGGGATTGTTAATCGCGAGTCGATACTCCCCCAGGCTAGCCTGCACTTCGCGCGCGAACAGGACAGCTTCCCACCGCCCGCCACGACTTCGCATAAGAATGACAGCAGCCCAAAGCAAGGGAACGGATCAATCACTGTTTGCGTTTAGGCACTATTGGTAACCGGACGCGTAAACGAGGAACCGCGTGACTTCCTCCCCTACGCGGCGGGCTACAATTTCCACTGGCGCTCCAGCTTGAAAAATGCTTTGCCCTGAGAGCAAGGGCTAAAGAATGTTGCAATACGCCCCGCATTCTGTGATAATTGCACCCCCACCCGGCCGGCGCCCCCCACCGCTCCAATCGAGGCTGTCAAATTGTTTCGAATCCTTCCCTTGCTCTGCCTCTGTCTATCCGCAGTCATCGACTTGCAGTTCGCGTTAGCACAGCCGGAGATCTCGGCGCAAGAGCGAATGTTTTTCGAGAACAAGATCCGGCCTGTTTTGGTCGAACATTGTTACGGTTGCCACAGCGTCGACGCCGACGAAATTGGCGGCAAGCTGTTGCTCGATAGCCAGGCAGCGATGATGAAGGGGGGAGAGTCGGGACCAGCTTTGATGGCCAACGATCCCGAGAACAGTCTGATCATTCAAGCCCTGCGATACGACGAGGGCGCATCGGCGATGCCTCCCGATGAGCCTCTGCCCGAAACGGTCGTCGGCGATTTCGTTCGTTGGGTTTCTCGTGGCGCAGCCGATCCGCGGACCGAAACGACGACACATCCTTCCGATGACGATTTGGATCGCGAATCGCTCTGGTCGTTTCAACCACGCCGTTCGCCTCTGCCGCCGCAGATTGCCGACGCCTCGTGGGCTCTCGATCCATTGGACCATTTTGTCGGTGCGCGGCAGGAATCCGAAGGGCTGCAACCGACGACAGATGCTCCCCCCGAAACTCTCGTTCGGCGTCTGTATGTCGACTTGATTGGATTGCCACCAACCAACGATCAGACCGCTGCCTTTATCGCCGATTGCGAGCACGATCGCAGCGGTGCGATTCGTCGTCTGGTCAATCACCTGCTCTCCTCGCCACAGTTCGGGATTCGTTGGGGACGCCATTGGTTGGACGTCGCGCGGTATGGAGAATCCAACGGCAACGATGGACTGGGACGCAACGCGAGCATGCCCAATGCGTGGCGTTACCGCGACTATGTCATCGACGCAATGAACCGCGATACGCCCTACGACCGCTTCTTGACCGAACAGATCGCAGGTGATTTGTTGCCTGCCGAGACAGCCGACCAACGAAATCGGAATCTCATCGCGACCGGATTCCTCGCGATCGGTTCG
Organism: Rosistilla ulvae; assembly: GCF_007741475.1. Taxonomy (NCBI): domain Bacteria; kingdom Pseudomonadati; phylum Planctomycetota; class Planctomycetia; order Pirellulales; family Pirellulaceae; genus Rosistilla; species Rosistilla ulvae. The sequence continues at coordinate 5,808,621 of NZ_CP036261.1, forward strand.
AAGCCAGCGGTCGCGATGAACAAAAATTTTGCGATGGATATCGTCGACGATCAGATCAACGCGGTCTGCACGACGGCGATTGGATTGAGTGTCGCATGTGCGCGTTGCCACGATCACAAACACGATCCCATCCCCACCCGCGACTACTATGCGTTGGCGGGAATCTTCTCCAGCACCGAAACACTCTACGGCTTGGCGGGGAAGGAATCGCTGACCGCTCCGCCAACTCCGCTCCATCCGCTCCGTGACCAATGGGTGACGGAGAGCGAAGATCGGGACGCCCGCAGCACTTCGCCGATTTTTCCCGCCAGCTATCCTCAAGCGATCGAGAGCCTCGATCCGTTGCTCTACAGCTCTTTGGAATCGGTTCCGGAGAAATTGAAAGCCGTAGATGTCGGAGGTTTTTCACCGAAGAACTTTGCCGCACTCAAAGGGAGTCGCTTGATTGGGAAACTGCCCACCGCGGACGTCTCCTACAGCGTCGCGTTTTGGTTCAAAAACGAATCACCCAACGGAAGTCGCCCGATCACGGCGTATCTGTTTTCCCGTGGCATGCTGAACGACAAAAACGTCCCCGGGGATCATCTGGGAATTGGTGGCACCCACAACAAGTCGCGAACGGGCAAATTGTTCGTTTTCAATGGGAATGCTGGGAAGAAAAGTGTTGCCGGATCGACGGTGATTCAGCCGCAAACATGGAACCATATTGCGATGGTCCGCCAAGACAAGAAGGTCCAAGTCTTCCTCAATGGAGGATTAGAAATCGAGACAACGATGCCGGCAACGTTTGGCGATTCGCTTGATTTCTGCTTCGGAGCTCGCAGCGAAAAAGCATTTCCGCTGCACGGTAACCTGGCGCATGTGGCACTGTTTCCAAGAGCACTCTCGACCGTAGAAGCGAAGGAGTTGTACCGCACAGCGGACCAACCCGAACCACCAAGAACCTTAGGTTGGGCGATGGGCGTGCGCGAACGCAACCCGGAAAAAATAGTCGACAGCAAAGTCCATATCGATGGGCTGACGGGCAAATATGGTCCACAGGTTCCTCGGGGCACTCTGACCGCTTATCGCCAATTCGTCGACGCGGCTGAATCGACCAATGGATTCAGTCCGACCATCGCAGAGGAATTGCAGATCGCTCCGGAGCGCAGCGGACGACTTGAGCTGGCGCGATGGCTGACCGATCCCTCCCATCCCCAAACCGCTCGCGTGATGGTAAATCGGATCTGGCTTCATTTGATGGGGCGCGGGATTGTGTCGACGCCCGACGATTTTGGTGTTTATGGCGGCCGACCATCGCACCCCGAATTACTCGACCACCTGGCGAACCGGTTCGTCCAGTCCGGCTGGTCGATCAAGCAACTGATCCGAGCAATCGTTCTCAGCCGGACCTACCAATTGGACAGCCAATGCGATCCATCGCTAGCCGCCGCGGATCCCGAAAACCTTCTGTACGGGCGACACCTGTCGCGGCGACTGGATGCCGAATCGATCCGAGACAGCATGTTATTGGCCAGCGGAGAACTCGATTTTGCTCCAGGACAAGGTTCCGCGATCCAGGAACTGGTCGCGCTGATTAATCGGCCACTGGGCGCCGCCGCCAACCTTCACCGCCCCAGCAATCATCGCAGCGTGTATCTGTGCATGCTGCGGCACGCGCCACCTGCGGAACTGTCCGCCTTCGATCTGCCCGATGGAATAGAAGTGCTGGGCCAGCGGAACGTGACGACGTTACCGACACAGTCGTTGTTCTTCATGAACAGTCCACTTGTCGTGGCTCAGTCCGAACGACTTGCCGAACGATTGATGGCCAGTGGCGGAGACGACGACTCCAAAATCCGGCTGCTATTCCAGACCACCCTCCAACGCCCACCTTCCCCGCTTGAGTTGAAACAAGCGGTGGCATTGGTGCTGCAAACCGAGACCTCGTTCCCATCGGAAATCGATTTACCGCAGCGACAGCAGAAGGCGTGGGCCAGTCTCTGCCAAGCTTTGTTCACCTCCAACGAGTTTCGCTATGTCGACTAACACAAACTCCGTTGCCATCGCTACGCGGCGGCAGATGCTTCAAACCACATCCTTCGGTTTTGGGTATCTGGCGATGCAATCGCTGTGCCAGCAAGCCGTCGCTGCAGCTCCTTCAGCATCCGCCACAGCCGGCATCACCCCCAGCTTCCCGCGGGCGCGTCGCGTAATCTTTTTGTGCATGAGCGGCGGGCCGGCGCAGATGGATACATTCGACTACAAACCGCAAACGGGAAAGAAGAAACACGCCGGGTCGGTCTTCGATTTCAGCCAACATGGCGAAAATGGAATCTGGGTCTCGGAGCTGTTGCCCGAAACGGCCCGGCATATCGACCGGATGTGTATCATCAACGGGATGCATGCCGATACGGGGAATCACGCCCAGTCGTTTCTGCAAATGCACACCGGCGAACGGCTCCGCAAACGTCCCAGCATGGGATCTTGGATCTCTTACGGCTTGGGAACCGAAAACGAAAATCTACCGGGCTTTATCAGCCTCAACGCATCGAAGCCCTCGGTCTATTCCAGCAGCTTCCTGCCCACGCAGTTCGAAGGGACGCCGATCGGCACCAATGGCGAAGATATGTCCCAAGCGACGATCCGCGATATCGCCAGCCAGCATCTGCCCCACTCGGCACGGCGTCAACAGATCGATTTTGTCCAGTCGATGAACCGACAACATGCCACCGGACGCGCCGATCAGTCCCATCTAAACGGCATCATCGAATCGATGGAACTCGCGTTCCGGATGCAAAGCAGCGCCCCGGATCTGTTGGACCTGTCCAACGAAACCGAAGCGACGCTACAGCGATACCGCGTTGGAAAAAAGTTGTCGGTCGGCACCTGCCGTCCCACCGACTTCGGCCGTCAGTGCCTGTTGGCGCGCCGATTTGCCGAAGCGGGAGTGCGATTCATCGAGGTGAATCACGGCGGCTGGGATCAACATAAGAATCATCGACGCGACCTCAAAGCCAATTGCGAAACCATCGACGCGCCGATCGCTGCGTTATTGGAAGATCTCGCCGCGCGGGGAATGTTGGAAGACACGTTGTTGGTTTGGGGAGGCGAATTCGGCCGGCCTGGACTGGTTCCCGACAACGGCAAAGACGAAACCGGTCACAATCATCGTGGGTTCACGTTTTGGCTGGCTGGCGGTGGCGTCAAGGCTGGCTACGTTCACGGGCGGACCGACGACACCGGTTCTCGAGCTGTGGAAGGGAAGGTTCACTTCCGCGACCTGCACGCGACGGTCCTGCATGCGTTGGGGCTCGATGCGAACAACATGACCTATCAACACGCCGGCCGCGCCCACCGACTGACCGGTCCCGAAGGTGGCCAAGTCATCCACGACCTGTTCAATTGAGATGCGATGGTGTTGTGAACGCCAAACCTTGTTGGTTTCGTTCCGGGCACTTTGACCGGTTGTCCGATGCATACAGCCGAATACGCAAGCCACACAAGAGTCCAAACGCAGACTCTCAGAGGACATCGGGAGTCTCAAGGTTTGCGCAAGCCTTTCTTGGGGCTTCCGCCAACCGCCCAATACAGCTTGGGTCTGCTGGCTGCGGAATGAGGTTGCCCCCGAAGGCGCTGAGATATCAGCCGCCTCTTCACCACTTGGTGTCTAAACCAGGCAAGCGTGGGATTAACCTGCCATGCGGCCGATTCGATTTCCCTTGGGAACCGACATTTCCTGTTGGCTAGGTTGGTACCGGTACTGCATGACGTATGCATCTTCGCTGGTATCGTCGTAGAAATCGCGAAGCACCGAAACCGCTTTGAAGCCACTGTTGCGGAAGAACAGTTGAGCATCGAGATTGGTTTCACGAACTTCCAACATGATCCGATTGCGGCGATCGTGCGACAGCTTGCCAACCAACTTACCAATCATCGCTTGGCCGACGCCACGATGACGGACTTCGGGATTGACGGCAAAGTTGAGGATGTGCAAACGGTTCTTGTGCAGCTCATAAATCATAAAGCCGACAACACGGTCATCTTCTTCGGCAACCATGCCGATGCAGTTCCGCTGACGCAAGCAGCGAATAAACTCATCTTCCGACCATGGGAATTCGAAGCTTGCCGCTTCGATGTCGAGAACCGACGGCATATCGCGACGAATCATCCAACGAATATGCACCGTTGTGGCTGAACTTTGAGATTGTTCCATTACCGACTCCTTCCTCGGGCGGAGGCTGTGACGCCTTAGTATACATCAACGTAAGACGCGATCCTTCGACGTCTCAAGTCCCATTCGTTGACCGAGGGAGGTTATCAGAAGGCCGCCAGAACGCCAAGAGAAATCAGGCCAGATTTTAATTCCAGTTTTCGATGCAATTTGTTCATTTTCACTTAGAAATTCAACAAAACTGCTGTTGCGTTAAAACTCACTTTCGGCGTCCCCAGCAAGCTTGCAACGCCTCCGTCGCCCCCGTCCTTCAAACAACCGCCGCTCAACGTTCGGCCGACGGCCGCGCATCGCTGGAACGAGTTTCGTCGCTGACGGCCGGCGTGCTGCGCGGTCCACTCTCCATGCTCGACAGAATTAATCCGGCGACTAATAGGATCGCTCCCATCACCCGCACACCGCTGGCCGAGCGTTGGGTGAAGCCGGCCAACCCGAAGTGATCCAACGCCAACGACGCGATCGCTTGCCCGGTCACGATCAATGCGATCCACTGCAAGGCGCCGACGCGGGGAGCGAAGATCATCGACATCGTGACCAGAAAGGCGCCGATCGATCCGCCCAGCCATGCCCACCAAGGGAGCGATGACAACGAATCGGTGAACCGCGGCGGAAAGCGGCCGCTGAAAATCGCGATCGCCACCAGCACCAACAGCCCCGAACCAAACGAGATGATCGCTGCGTGCAACGGATGCCCCATCTTCCGCGATAGCGTCGCGTTGACACCCGGCTGTGCCGCCAGTCCCGCGCCGCCAATCAACGCCGTGCATACGATCATCAAATACATCCAACGCGACAAAGGAAGGCTCCATCTAAAGTATGAGGACTTGCGGCTGACCGATCGACCGATTCATGCGACCACGCCCCGATTCCGCTGGCCCCCATCATCGATCAGCTGTCAGAAACGGTCAACGTGGCGGCGGTTTACCCAATCCCTCGCCCCGATCCGGCTTGACCTTGCCGACGCGACGGGGGTAATGTGCCGCTGGTAAATAGCATAATGTTTGTCTTGCCATCTTCGCTGCGATAGATTTCCTGGGTAAGGATGCCCGCCATGATAAATGCCAATTCGGCCCGTTTCGTTCGACTGGGGCAATCCGCTTTGTGGGGATTGCTGATCGTCGCCAGCTGTGGCTGTCTGAGCCCTTGGATGGGGAAGAAAGACGACGCGAGTGAAAACGAGGTCGCGGTTGTCGAAGAACTTTTCGAGAGTGAAAACCGGCCTAAACTGGTTCGCGATGCAACCGTTTCGATGGGTATGAACCCCGTCAAATTGGAATCGATCGCAATCGTCAATGGCCTGGCAGGCACCGGGGGAATCCCTGAACCATCCCCTCAACGCGATACGATCCTGTCGGAGCTCAAGACGCTCAACATCAACGACCCCAATCAATTTCTGGACTCCAATCAATCGGCGATGGTTTCGGTCGAAGCCTTCCTGCCCCCAGGAATCCAGAAAGACGATCCGATCGATCTGTTTGTTCGGATCAGCACGCGATCGACCGCAACCAGTTTGCGTGGTGGTTGGTTGATGCCCGCCCGTCTACAAGAGGTTCGGTTGTTGAACAATCAATTGCGGACCAGCGATATGCTGGCCGTGGGGACCGGGCCGGTGCTGATCCGCAGCGCCTACGAAGCGGGAGACGAGAAGGCGTTGATTCGCGAGGGAGTGATCCCGTCGGGAGGCCGCAGCACCAAATCGCGCACCGTGGGACTGATCATCCGTCCCGCGTTCCAACACGCTTTCATCTCCGCACAAATTGCCAACGACATCAATCGCCGGTTCTTCTTCTTCGATGGAACCAACCGCCGCGGGATCGCCAACGCCAAAGAGGACGACTTCATCGAACTGTCGATCCATCCAACCTACCACCGCAACATTCCACGGATGATGTCGGTCGTGCAGTCGGTTGCGATCAAAGATTCCATCGACGAACGGCATGTCCGAATCAAAGACCTCACGGCTCGGTTGACCGAACCATCGACCGCCGCCGCCGCGGCCCTACAACTGGAAGCGATCGGCGACGAAGGGGCGGTGCCGTTGCGAGTGGCCGCGACCGTTGCCAATCCCGAGATCCGGTTTTATGCCGCCGAAGCGCTTGCCTACATGGACGACGTCGACGCCATCGACCCGTTGGTCGAACTCGCCAGAACCGAACCTGCGTTCCGGTACCGATCTCTGTTAGCCCTGAGCATCTTAGAACATCGATTAGCCGCCGAGGGGCTGCGAGAATTGATGGATGAGACGAGCGTTGAAACTCGCTACGGCGCGTTCCGCAATTTGCGTGAACGTCCCGATCGCGAACTGTTGGTCCCAGGGACCGAGCTGGGAGATGGCTTTTCGTTTTTCCACGTCGCATCGAAAGCCGAACCACTGGTGGTCGTCAGCACGCTGCGTTACGCCGAAGTCGTCGTCTTTGGCGGCCCGGTGGCGATTCGTCCCCCAAAATATCTGATGGCCGGATCGGGGATCATGGTTCGCGGCGACGACCAAGGCAAACTGCGAATCAGCCGTTTTCAACCGGGGAAACCAGATGCTCGCAGCACTGGCTCGGCGACCGTTGGCGGGTTGATCAAAGGAATCGCCGACGTCGGGGGCAACTACAGCGACGTTGTCGAAGTCCTTCGGATCGCCAAAGAGCAGGGAGATCTGGAAGCTCGCTTTGCGATCGACCCGCTTCCCAAAACGCTCCGCACCTACCATCGCGATACGGATGAAGCCAGCGAAGAATCGAGCTACGCAGAGCTAGCCCCGAGCAATATCGACCCCCCGGTCGGCAGCGGCAAAAAAGAAGCTTGGTGGAAGTTTTAACGCCATAGAGTGTCGAAAACCGCGATAAATCCTTCGAAAATGGACCAATTGAGGCCGACAGACTCCGCTGCTCTAACATAATAATAGACTGAGAGGTGCCTTACCCCTTTCTGCCCGTCGCAAGAACGAACCCCTTCGCATGCTCAAAGCCCTTGAACTGGCAGGCTTCAAAAGCTTTGCCGACCGAACCCGATTCGATTTCCCCGACGGCATTACCGTCGTCGTGGGTCCGAACGGTTCTGGCAAGTCGAATATTGTCGACGGCATCAAATGGGTGCTCGGTTCGCAATCGGCCAAAAGTCTCCGCGGCAAGGACATGTCCGATGTGATCTTCAAGGGATCGCAAAGTCGCAAAGCGGCTGCATCGGCCGAAGCGACAATCGTCTTCGACAATGCCGCCGGCACGCTGCCAGTCGACGCTCCCGAGGTTCACGTCACACGCCGCGTCTTCCGCAGCGGCGAGGGCGAGTATCTGATCAATGGCGAACCGTGCCGCTTAAAGGATGTCAAAAATCTGGTCCGCGGTACCGGGATCGGAATCGATGCCTACAGCCTGATCGAACAGGGCAAAGTCGATCGGATGCTCAACGCCAGCGCCAAGGATCGTCGCGCGATCTTTGAAGAGGCTGCCGGTATCAGCCGTTTCAAAGCGAAGAAAGTCGAAGCGGCCCGGCGGTTGGCTCGCGTCGATCAGAACTTGGTTCGATTGGGCGACATCGTCGACGAAGTCGCCGCGCGACTCAAAAGCATCAAAAGCCAGGCGACCAAAGCGGAACGCTATCGGATCCAAAGCACGCGTCTGAAAGAACTGCGGATGCAGGTTGCGTGGACCGATTGGCAAGAGTTCTCGCAATGCTTGGAACAAACCGACACCGAACTGGCCGAAGCCGAAGCGGCACGCGAGGCGGTGCAAGCGGAACTGGCCAGCGTGACCGAGTCGCGTCAAGAATTGGAGATGAGTGTCCAGTCGGTTGCGATGAAAGCGCAAGCGGTCGAAGCCAGCCGAACCGAATCGTCGCGGCGGATCGCATCGCTGGCCGGTCGTCGCGACGCCGACACCACCGCTCGTAAAGACATCGAACATTCCTGCGCCGCCCAGCGACGACGGCTACAAGTTCTGCAAGCTCAAGCCGGGACCGCTACGGCGGAACTGAAACGCTTGGAGATTCGGCTGCAAGACGCGTTGGAAATGGGAGCTGCCGCGAAGGCGACTGCCGAAGCTGCCGAAGCCGAAAACGCTCGCGTAGGCCAACATGTCGATTCCGTCCGCCGCAGCAGCCTGGAAGCCGAACAACAGCATTTGACAGCGCTCCGCCAAGCGAGCGAATTCGATGGCCAGATGCAGCGGTTGAACCAACAGATCGCCGAAGCTCAACGCAGCGAAAAGGTGCTCGAACAACGGATCTCTGCGCAACAAGCGGTTGTTAAGCGGTTGACCGATGATGCCCAGCGATGCCAGAAAGTCGTGGCCGATCTCGATACGCAGATCGAAGCGTATGCGGTCCAGATCGATACGATGGAAAACGAATTGGCCGACCGCCGCCGCGTCCTCAATCGCCGCCGCGAAGAGATCGCGGCGTTGCAGAGCCGGTTGCACGGGGTCAGCGAACGATTGAACGTGCTGGAAGATTTGCAGCAACGCCACGAAGGAGTCGAAAACGGTGTCCGAGATGTCTTAGACGCCGCCGCTCGCGACGACTCCGCCCCCCTGGCCAGCTGTCGTGGAATCGTCGCCGATCTGTTCGAAGCCGATGTTCATGTCGCTCCGTTGATCGATGTTGCCCTCGGTAGCAAGTCGCAGTTTCTAGTCGTCAGCGGCGACGAGCTTCAACACGCGGTCGCCTCGGGCGAAGTCAAACTGAGCGGTCGCGTGGGGCTGATCCGGATGGACGAATTGCCTAGCGTGCGGCCAGGCGAACGAATCCGCCTGGACGGGCTCAGCGGTATCATCGGCCGCGCCGACCGAATGGTCAAAGCGAACGAAGTGCTGGAGCCGTTGGTCAGGCATCTGTTATGCACCACGTGGTTGGTCGAATCGCTTGAGATCGCCTTGGGCCTGAGCCGACTGAGCGGAGCGGGACTACGTTTTGTCACCCGCAACTGCGAACTGCTGGAACGCGACGGCAGCGTCGTGATCGGCCCGGCTCGAGCGGCCGCCGGTTTGGTCAGCCGCCGCAGCGAACTCGCCTCGGCTCGCAAAGAACAACAAACCTATCGCTACCAGCTGGAAGAATCGGACAAGGAAGCGTCGCGATTGGCGGCCAACGTCGAACAACGTGACGCCGAACTGCACCAGATCATCACCAAGCACCGCGACGCAGTCACCCAGCGAGCCGCCTCGGGTGCCACGCTGACCGCGGCGACCGATGCCTTGGACGCGCAAGTCCATGCGTTGCGATCGTTGACCGAAGAAGCCGAATCGATCCACCGGACCCACAACGAAAGTCAGGTCGAATTGGTGGAAGTGCGGCAGGCGTTGGCCGGTTGTCGGCAACGGGCCCAGCGGTACGAGAGCCAGCAGGAAGAGTACAAGCAGACCTTGCAGGCGGCTCAAGAAGAAGAGCGTCAAGCTTCCGATGCGTTGATGAAAGCGAACGTCGAACTGGCCCGCAGCGAACAGCGCAGCGAGGCGTTGGAAACGGCGATCGGCCAAGTCCGCCGCGACCAAGGCGAACGCCGCGAGGCTGTCGATGAAGTTCGACAACGGTTGGATGCGGAACTGCAACGCCAGAAAGATCTCGATCGCCGAATGCTCGACGCGTCTTCGGAATTGAACGAACTGTATCTGCTGGAACAGACCGATGGCGCGGCGCTCAAGCAGCTTGCGGCGGAAGTCAGTGGCGTGCGGGTCAACATCGCAGCCAAGCAAAAAGAGATCGATGCGGTTCAAAAGCGGGTCAACAAAGCGGCCGAACAGGTCCACGCGATCCAACGCCGACGCGACACCGCCGACGTCCAGCGAGCAAACCTAGCCCAGCGGTTGCTGGACGACTACGAGATCAATCTCGCCGAAGTGCCGATCCCCGAAGACTTCGAACCACCCGAAGATCGCAAAGCGGTGGAACAGGAGATCACCACGCTGCGCCAACAGGTGCAGAAATCGGGATCGGTCAACATGGAAGCGCTCGAAGAACTGGAAGAGTTGCAAGAGCGTTACGACATGCTGCACGGTCAGTATCAAGACTTGACCGCGGCCAAGGCGTCGCTGGAACGGATCGTTAACAAGATCAACGCCGATTCGCGGCGACTGTTCCTCGACACGCTGGAAGCGATTCGGACCAACTTCCAAACACTGTATCGTCGCTCGTTTGGCGGCGGTAGCGCCGACCTGATCCTCGAAGAAGGGGCCGATCCGTTGGAAGCCGGTGTCGAGATCATCGCAACTCCGCCAGGCAAGCCAACGTTCAGCAACACGCTGCTCTCGGGTGGTGAAAAGGCGCTCACAGCCGTTGCGCTGCTGATGTCGATCTTCAAATACCGCCCCAGCCCGTTCTGCGTGTTGGACGAGGTCGACGCACCGTTCGACGAAGCGAATATCGGCCGTTTTGTCAGCGTGTTGCAGGAGTTTCTCGAGCACAGCAAGTTTGTCGTCGTCACCCACTCCAAAAAGACGATGACCGCCGCGCACACGTTGTACGGCGTCACGATGCAGGAATCGGGCGTTTCGACACGCGTCTCGGTTCGCTTCGAAGATGTCAGCGAGGACGGACACATCAGCGAAGATGCTGTCAAACGATCGAAAAACGACGAAGCTGCTTAAACGAGTTCGCAATCCAGGTCCAACTCCCCCCCGATCCGCTAAGCTGGCACGGCATCGCAACCAGCACTCCAGGCTACACCGATTCACCAGTTCGGCCGAACATCGTCTTTATGGGATTCCTTAACGTCACGCTGTTGTTCGGACTCGCCGCAGCCGCGATTCCGATCGCCCTGCACCTGCTGGGACGACGCGAACCGCAGCGGCTGGAATTTCCCGCCCTGCGATTTCTCACCCAGCGGATCGAAACCAATCGCCGCCGGATGCGTGTCCGGCACTGGTCGCTGCTGCTGCTCCGCGTGCTGGCTCTGGCCGGGCTCGCGTTGGCCCTCGCCCAACCGCACGTCCCGAGTGCTCGCGGCGGCACATGGCTTTCGGTCGGCATCATCGCCGTTTTGGGAATGGCCACCGCCGCGATGGCAGCTTGGGCATTTGCTCAGCAGAAATCGCTGCGATTTGTGCTCCCGATGGCGATCGCTGGCGGCCTGTTATTACTCGGAGCGACCATCTGGGGCGCCGCCGTCGCGGCGACCGAAAAGGGACCGGTCGTCAACACACAGCGTCCCTCGGCGGTTGCGATCGTGGTCGACAATTCGGTGCGGATGACCTATCAAACCGATGACGGATCTCGGCTGGAAATCGCTCGCCAATGGGCCGGGTGGATCGTCGATCACTACACCGACACGAGCACTCTGGCGATTCTCGACCGCAGCGTCAAACCGAGGGTCGCCGCGATCGATCTCGCGGCGGCGCGGCGGGCGATCCGGCGGCTGGAACCGTTACAAGTCCCGCAGCCTTTGGAACAGCAGATCGAAGCCGCCGCGGCGATTGTCGCCAACAGCCCCTTCGAGCAGCGCGTCGTCTATGTGATCACCGACCGAACCGCCGCCAGCTGGAACCGATCGGCAACGCTCTCCCTGCCTGAAGGCGTCGACCTACAAGTCATCGATGTCGGTTCGGACGTCGCCCAAAATCGTACCCTCGGCGACGTGCAGGTCGCTTCGGAATCGGTAGCTCGCGGGATCCCGGTGCCGGTGCAAACCCAAGTCGCCAGCGTCGGAGATTTCCCGTCGGGGCAGGTCTCGGTCGAACTGCGGTTGTACGATCGCGATCCGACGCTCCCCGTCCTGCGCGATGGAAAAACAGTCTTTCCCGAGGCGCGGGTGATCGATCGCCAGCGAGCCACGATCGCCGATCCGGCTCGCAGCGACATCACGCTGTCGCTGCCGCCGCTGGAACCGGGAGTCCATCATGCCGAGATCGCGCTCAGCGAAACCGATGCATTGCCGATCGACAACACGCGTTATCTGACGATCGCCGTGAATCAACCGCCGCGTGCCCTGCTGGTTTCCAACAACGCCAATGAGCGACGTGTCATCGAACAGGCGTTGGCGTTGCCGGGTGTCAGTGGCAGCGGCAGCGTCGACTACGACGTCGATGGAATCGCGATGTCCGACCTGCTGCAAACGACACTTTCCGATTACCGCGTGATCGGTCTGCTGGATCCTCCGCGACTGTCGACAGCGCAACAAGACCTGCTGACGGCGTGGACTCAGCAAGGTGGCAAGCTGTGGGTCAGCTTGGGCCCTGCTTGGGAAGAGCAAGAAGAACAAACCGATGACGATCCGTTGATCGGTCGCGTGGTCCGGCAGTGGCGAGTCCCCGAACCGGGACACTGGATCGATACGCAGGGGAGCGGCCATCCGGCGCTACGACCGTTTGCCGCCGTCGCGGGCAACGTTCCCTGGCAACTGTACCCGATCTATCGCTACTGGCAGATCGATCGCCAAGAGAGTGACGTCGTGATCGCTCGATACACCGATACTCAGCACCCCGCGATGATCGATCGAGCCATCGGGGCGGGGCGGTTGTTGATGTTCACGACTCCGCTGCCCGGAATCGACGGCCCGGGGCGGCGTTGGAACGAACTGTTCAGCACCAGCGAAGAGTATTGGCCGGCGTTTCTGTTGGTTCGTGGCGCGTTTGACTATTTGGCCGATCGCGACCCGGGAACACTCAACGTTCGCGTCGGCCAGCCGGTAGGACTGAAGACAGCCGATGGAGCGCCGCATCGGTATCAGTTGTTCGCTGGTTCCGCAGCCCCCGTCGTCGTCGAATCAAGCGGCAGCCAAGTTGCCCCCGGGCCGGCCGCCGTCGCAGGAAACTACTGGTTGCGCAGCAGCGGCGAAACCCTCGGTTACAGCGTCAACCTGGCTCCCGCCGAAACCGACCTGCAGCGAATCTCGACCGACGACCTGACCGCGATCCTCGGCGCCGACCGCTACAAATTGGTCACCGAGCGAGAACAGATCGATTGGTCGGCGACAACGGGTTCCAACGCCCAACCCTTCTACGCCCAGATGATGCTGTTGGTCTGCGGCGTGTTTGTCCTGGAACAAATCCTGGCCAATCGCTTCTACGCGGCCAAATAGCTAGAAAAACCGCCCCCTCACACCACGCCGGGGGGGGTTCTGCCAACTTTTTGCTTGGTCGATGCGAGGTTCGTGTTTAGCATGAATCGAATCCATCCGTTCAGGCAGGGGCAGCAATGAAGTATCCACAACAAAACAAGTTCAAACGCCGTCGTCGTCTAGTGGCCGAATCGCTCGAATCGCGAGCTCTGCTGGCAACATTGGGATTGGGAGTGGAGTTCTACGAAGTCGGCGGCAGCGGACCAGTCAGCTCGTTGAAGGCGGGGGAACTCTATGATGCCCGCGTGGTGGTCGATGTTCCCGATTCGACCTCCGGCGTGATCTCGTTGCCACTCAACTACTCGTGGGATCCCAAGGTTTTGGAACTGGAAGATCCCGCGCTTGCGGGTGAGACATTCCCGTTGATCAACACCGACGTTCCGGGCAGTTTGGTGACGCCAAACTTCACGCTCCAACGGGCCGTCGGTAACTATACCGCGGAAGCTCCGAAATTTGATGCCAGCGGCGATCCTGCCAACTTTGATTCGTTTTATAATATCGAAGGAGTTCGCGGCGGTGCCTTGCCCGCCGCAACCAACGGATCGGCGATCGCATCGGGAACCGAAACGGGAACATTTTCCGGTGACCTGCGATTTCGCGTCCTCTCCGATCTGAACGCCTTCGCGTCGACAACCTTCACGATCGCGCTGGATGGATCGATGGCGTTCGAAAATGGCGAGGCGCTAGATGCGGTGACAGGGATTTCGGGGGCCGTCGGTCTCGATCTTCCTTCCGCCACCCAAAATCAAATCGTTCAGGCGACGCTTCCGATTGCGATCGGTGGCAACAAGCAGGAGATCGATGCGAACAATGCCAGCGGTCCTCCCGCGTCGCCGGTAACGATGTTGCTCGACTTTGGCAACGACGGAATCTTCGATGGCCCTAGCGACCAAACCGTCACGACCGAGGCCGACGGCAGCTATCAGTTTGTGCTTCCCCCCGAAACCGCGGTCGGCACCTATTCGATCCAAGAGGTGTTGCAAGACGGCAGGATCCAGTTGGCACCTGCCAACGGCGCGTTTAACTTTTCCGTCGATGCCGGTGGAGCGATCACCCCCACCGATTCGACTGACCCTCCACTGCCACCGTTCGACTTTGTGAACCAAGTGGTCGCGATCGGCGGCACCAAGTTCCAAGATCGCAACGACAGCGGAACGATCGGCGTCCGCGATGCCACCGATCCACCGTTCGCGGGCGTGACGATCACACTGGACATCAATAACGACGGCCCCACGACGCCCGACCAATCGGCCGTCACCGCCGCCGACGGCAGCTACCAATTTGTCGAGGTCCCGACCGGAACGCACCGCGTGTATGAACCCAACGATACCGACCAAACCTTTCCCGCCGCTGGCAGCTATCTGGTCACGATCGATGAGACAAGCGTTGTCGTCGCTCCCAGCGTTCCCTTAAATGAACTCGATTTTGGAAACCGAGGCCCCGTCGAGCCACCACGTGTACAGATCACGGGGATCAAGCGTATCGACACCAACCAGAACGGCGCAATCGATCCCGGTGTCGACACGCCGCAAGCGGGAGTGACGATCCATTTGGACATCGGCAACGACGGCTCGACAGCTAACGACACGATCGACGATGCGGTTACCGATGCCGCCGGGGAATATCAGTTCGATGACGTGCCGGTCGGAACCCACGCGATTTATGAGAGCGTTCCTATCGGTTTCGAACAGGTTCTGCCCGCCACATCGCATGTGGTCACGGTCAATGCGGACGGCAGCGTCACGTCGCCAACGGGCCTCGATTTCTTGAACGCTGAAATCGCAGGACTCTCCAGCATCGCCGGATACGTCTACACCGATAGCGATCGCGACGGGCTGCTGGATGCCGATGAGATCGGTCTGCCGGGCGTCACGGTTCGTCTGATCAGCAACACTCCCGGCGTGCCGACGGTATCGACAGTGACAGGTCCCGATGGATGGTACAACTTTGAAAACGTACGGCCCGGCACCTACAGCATCGACGAGATCCAACCGGCTCGTTTCGGAGATGCTTCGATTTCTCTGGGCCAGGTTTTGCCTGGGACCGTCGCGGTCGGTACGACATCGGGATTCAATCGCTTCGACGGCGTGACGGTTGACAACGGACAAAACGCCATCAACTACAACTTTGGTGAGAGTCTCAAAGTCTTCTCCAAACGGATGCTGTTGGCCCGATCGAGCGTTCGCGAGGAACTGTTCTCCAACCTGGGCGTCGATGCGACCACTGTTTCGGGAACCGCGGGAGACGACGTCGTCAGGATCGAACAGACCAACACTCAGTGGCGGATCACGATCAACGGGCAAACGACATTTGTCCCGCTTGCGGAGATGTTGATCGTCGATGCGTTGGGCGGAAACGATCGCGTCGAAGTGATCGGCACCAGCAACGACGAAGAGGCACATGTCGAGCAAAACCAATTGGCGATGGTCACCGATCCAAGCAACGGCGATGGCCTGCTGGTCCTTGGCGCCGAAGAACTCACCGTCGACGGGCGACTTGGCGACGACTTGCTGGTCGTCGAGGGATCGACCGCCGCGGATCAACTCTCCGGCAGCGGCGACGAGGTCTCGCTCACTTATGGCGTGGGATCGACGACCGTCCGCGGACTGAGCTTCGACCGCGTCCGCGCAATCAATCCGACCGATGCGTCCACCAACCAATCGACCACCGCGGTGATCGATTACGTGTTGGAATTGGTAGGCCAGTGGAACACCTAGCGACCGCGTGGTCGCAACCTACCAGGTGACTTCCTTGAGTCGCGCACGAGTCTCAAGTCGACTCGATTGCCTCCCTCTTCGATCTGGCCAATGCCACGGCTCAAGGCTTCCTCTCTATCGCCTCCGTTTTCCGCAGTGTGTGCCTAAGCTTCAGGCACAACACGGACTTCTCGTGTCGACACAGGCGGGCACTCGCTGCGCAGCTGCCTTTTTTCCATAATTTGCCACCATCGCTCCACAACCCACACAAGAACCACGGCCACCATTACCACCCCACCAAGAGCCGCCCCGCGACCATTAAGGACACTCGCCCACCTTGTCAGAATCGACATCACACACAAGAAGGATGCCATGCTCCGCTCTGCGACCTTCTTGTTTTGGCATCTCCATTGCTTCTAGCGTCATGCAATCCTCCAATCCGAGCTACATCTTGGACGGAGGCCCTTTTTTCGTCACTCATGTGACATGCAATTCTGCATCTCTTCAAAGGAAGCTTTCTGCTATGAATCTCTTGGGTCAAAAGAAGCGTGGACGCTCTGGCTTTACATTGGTTGAATTGTTGGTCGTGATTGCGATCATCGGAATTTTGGTGGGGCTGTTGCTGCCCGCAGTTCAAGCCGCTCGGGAAGCGGCCCGACGGATGTCGTGTTCCAACAACATGAAACAGATCGGTTTGGCGTTGCACAATTACCACGACACGCACCGCGTCTTCCCTTATTCAGTGTCGGCAAGTGGTGCGGTGACAACCGGTTCCGCGATCCCAGCGGCCAACGGAGTGTTGAACCACCGCGGTTGGATGCTGTTGTTGCCGTTCATCGAACTGCAGAACCTGCAAGATCAGATCGACATGAACTTGCCCACCAGTTCCTATGACCGCAATGGCGTCGGGCTCGCAGGCCCCGCACCGGGTGCCGCAGGCAATGCAAACGATGTCGTTGTCAGCACAGCGATCGAGGCATTCCTGTGTCCATCGGATCCAAATCCGACCAACTACTCGACGGCTACCAGCACTTCCTATTCGATCTCCCCTGGCACCACCGATTTGTTGGGAGCCTTCACCAATTACGACTTCAGCGTTCGACGCAGCTCGTCGACAGTGGAGAAATGGAGCCGAGATTCGTTTGCTACTAAGCGGATGTTTGGCAACGATGAATCGTCGCGGATGCGTGACCTAACCGATGGAACCAGTAACACCGCAGCCGTCTGCGAAACCTTGCGAGCTACGATCGACGGTGTCTCGCAAACTTGGGGTTACGTCAAATGGGTTGGCCACGGCGTCGACCTAGCCTACTCCCGCGGCATCAACGACAACGAATGCTGCGGCTGGGACTCGACTCCCTATGCACGTGCTTCGCGTCCAAGCCAGCTGGGCGAATGGTCGACGGTTGGCAGCACGCATCCCGGTGGAGCCCAGATGACCTTCGGCGATGGTTCGGTCCACTTCCTCAGCGACACCACCGACCAAACCGTGCTCAATCTGCTCTCGTACATCTCCGACGGGCAACCGGTCGGAGAGTTCTAATCGCCCAGTGACTCGAACGACCAGACGCAAACAAACGGCAACCGGGTTCCCCGGTTGCCGTTTCTGTTTGCTGGCGGCTTAGACTTCAAACGTCTTGCCGTTCTCTTCATAAGTCACTCGGTAGATATCCTTGCGGCGGTCGTTCCAGTTTTGCACGCTCCCCGATTCGCGATGCTTCCGCAGAATTTCCAGATCGACGTCATCCATGACAACGGTTTCGATGTTCGGATTGCATTCCGCACCCACCGAGTCGCGAGAGAAGCCGACGTCGGCGGGGGTCAGAATCGCCGATTGGGCATAGTGAATGTCGGCGTTTTCGACAAACGGCAGGTTGCCGGTACATCCCGCGATCGCAACGTAGACGTGGTTCTCCACACACCTCGCTTGAGCGCAGTGTCGAATCCGCAGATAGCCTTCGACGGTGTCGGTGTTAAACGGCACGAAGATGATCTGCGCACCTTTCGCCGCGGCGATCCGGACCAATTCGGGGAATTCGATGTCATAACAGATCAACATCGCGACGCGACCTGAATCGGTATCGAAGACGTTGACAAAATCTCCAGGACTGACGCCCCACCACTTCCGTTCGCTGGGAGTGATGTGAATCTTATATTGCTTGTGGATCGTACCATCGCGACCAAAGCAGTAGGCGACGTTGTAGAGCTTTTCGTTTTCGACGACAAACTGAGATCCACCGATCACGTTCACATTGTATTTGACGGCGCACTCGGTAAAAAACTCGAGGTACTGCGGCGTGAACTCGGCCAGTCGGCGTGCGGCGAGGCCGGGACGAGCCGATTCGACGCACGACAACAACTGCGTCGTAAACAGTTCGGGAAACATGATGAAGTCGCACTTATAATCGGCAGCGACGTCGACGAAGAACTCACTCTGCTGCGTGAACTCACCGAAGTTGTTAATCCGTCGCAGTTCATATTGCACGACCGCCAGGCGGACCGGTTCAAAAGCGGCGTGATACCGCCGTGTCCGAGAGGCTTGATATTCCAAATTCCTCCATTCCAGAAAGGTCGCGTAGCCGCGCGATGCCTGATCGCTAGGGAAGTAATTGGGGATCAAACCTTGCAGCGCGAAGCCGTTGGCAATTTGCGCGGTCAACACGGGATCGTGGATCGCCTTGGCAACCACTCGTTCGACATATTCGCTGGCCGACATCTCATCCGCTCGATCGCCGTACCCTGGAATCCGACCACCGATGATGATCCGTTCGATATTGCGTTCGCGGCACAGTTGTTTCCGCGCGTCGTACAATCGCCGCGACAACTTCATCCCGCGATATTTGGGATCGACCATGATCTCGATCCCATACAGCGTATCCCCTTCGGGAGAGTGATTGCGAATGTAACCGTTGTCGGCAACCTGGGTCCAATCGTGCCAAGCGGTCGTGCGATCGTAACGCAAAACCAAACTCGACGACGACGCCGCGACCTCGCCATCGATCTCGACCACCAACTGCCCCTCGGGAAAGACCTTGATTTGGCTTTCGATCTGGTCGCGGGTCCACGGCGACATCCCCGGAAAACAGCGCTGTTGCATTTTCACCAACGCATCGTAGTCGTCGATCGACAGCTGACGAACTTTGACTTTCCATTCAAATTCTTTGAGATCGAGTGGATCCATCAGAGAGTACCCTATTATCCATTGTTAGCGTTTTCCGCTGCTGTTTCGCGGGCCGCGATCTCGGCAGACGATCACCTGTATTCTCGCGTGCCGACCGCTCAGCCGGGAAGTGGGCGCCGGGCAATTCTGCACGCAATTGAGCTTAAACCGGCTTGGCCGTTCGGGCATACATCCCGTTGCATTCTCTGTCTAACAATCCGCCCCGATTCCAGGGAGCGATCACCTGCCGCAACCTGTCTTCGAATCGATCGCAAGCTGCCGGTCCGCGACCGGCGTCGCTCGCCCGCTGCAGCTCTCCACGCGCTTCGCCCACAACCGTTAGAAACCGCAGTTCGTCAGCGTGCAGAAATGCCGCAACGCCTCCCCCCGGCGACTGTTCCATCGACGTCACCGCAGCGAAATAGAGCATGCACCAAGCCGACCACAAGCGAAAGCTGGGCAGCCCCGCATAACAACCTTCGACCAGTTGATCGACAAGACGCAATTCATCGATCAAGGTCGACGAGTAGTTTCCCAGTTCAGCAAGGAGCTGATTCGATGTGCCTGTCTGCAGTAGAATCTCCGCCAACCGCCGAACGCCAAACATCGTATGCGCAAGGCCGGTGCTGTGCAGCGGATCGATGAAGCCCGCGGTGTTGGGCAGCGCCGCCCAGCCCGGACCAGCCGCCAGCGAGGTCAGCCGCTGCATCCGCGATGTCATCTGCAAACCGCCGGCTGGCGCAACGATCCTTGCCGCGGCAAATTGCTGTCGCAGGAACGGAAAACGATCCAAACGCTGCCGCCAGATTCCATCCGCATTCGGCTTAGGCGTATCCGCCGGCTGACCGATCGCAAACCCTGCGCTCACGCTGTCGTCGCAGAAACGCAGCTGCCACATCCACCCGTCGTCCAACACATGATGAACCGCAGCATCATCGCAGCCGAAGGGATGACGGCGTCGATCGATCTGCCGGCGGTCCAGCATCTCAGCGACCGACGTGACGTTTTCGAAGTGTCCGTAAACGGCCCAGCTGTTCGTTTTCAATCGGTGAGTCTGCGAGGCGATCTTCAGGTAACGCAACACCTCCCCCGCCGCTCCCGTTGCGTCGACAATCATCGGCGCACGAAGCGAGAACTTAACACCGGAAGCCTCGCCAGCAACCAACCACTGCGAATCCTCGCGGCTCAGCCGATAGCTTGCCCCTTCGAATTGCATAGCGCCTCGATCGGCAGCTCGCTCGAACAACCAAGCATCGACGTCGCTCCGCAGCCAGTGCGTGTCGGAGTGTTCGTCGTCACTGCTGGCCGCGACAAGCAATTGATCGGCTGGCGAAAACTCCGCGTTGGGCGAGTGCCCGAAATAGCTGAAGCCTCGCTTCAAACCACACATAAGTTCCGGATGCCTTCGTCGCCAGGGGCCAAACGCGGTCAGAGGCATCAGCTCGGGCAAGTCGTACCGCTGGGCGAGTTCTTTCAGCGTCGCATCGGCCAGGGGCGTCGATGACTCTCCGATCGTAAACCGGGGATGGACCGCGCGATCGATCACAGCGACGCGCAGTCCCTGGCGGGCCAGCAGCAGACTCAACAGACTGCCACCAAAACCGGAACCGAGGATCAACAGATCGACTTCTTTATTCAAGGCGGCCGCCTCCATCCGAATCGCAGACTTGGCAGATCACCGGCGGCGGAACCGTTTGCGTCCTATTCATCCTCTGCAAGCGATCGATCCGCTGCCGGGCGCAGCCAGTGCACGAAGCAAACTGTTCCGCGTCCCAGAGATCAGCCAGGACGATGCCCGATTTCCAACGCAACGTCTCGTCGAGGACGGTTTCCAACGAGGTTAACCGCGGCGGCGAGAAGAGGCCTTCGCGCTGCAACCGTTCCATGATCCCATTGCCCCCGCGAGTCGGAATGACCGCGCAACAATCGACTCCCGAATTAAAGGCGAACCGGACCGATTCGATCGCTCGCTCGATGCCTTCCCGCTCGGTCGTCCACGGCGGACGCAGCAGGATAAACGCGCGGACGCGGATTCCGTTGGAGGTCAGGAACTCCGCCGCGCGGGCAAAGTCGTCGCGGGTGATCTGTTTGTTCAATCGCTGCAGCGTCGGCGGATGCGAAGTTTCCAGCCCGATCGCGACTTCCAGATCGGTGCCACACTGATCTCGAAAACGCAACGCCCGATCGTCGCACAGCTTGGGATGATTTTCGGTGATCACCGATCGATGGCCGCCAACGATTTTTGCGATCCGCGGCAGGTCTTCGCGCGGGACCGCGGCGGCGTCAAAAAAATTGCCGCTGTTGTAGAGCTTGATCCGCGGCGCGGCGGGCAGCGACGCCAGCGCGTGCTCAATCTGCTGGACGATCGATCCCGGCGGAACACGATCGTCGGTCGTGTTCTTCCACAGATCGCACATCAAACAGCGGAACGGACACTCGCGATTGGTCAGGAAGATCGTGGCGACATCTTCGACAATCCGGTCGACCGAAAATTCGGGCTCGACAAACGCTTGATACGCCCGCCGCAGATCGACTCTATTTTTGGGACCACGCGCGGCCAGAATCTGCCGATCGGTGATCGTTTCCGCCAACTCGCGCGGCGCCGGATCTTCGATTGGCCGATCGCCATCGATCATTCCAGCACCTGGCGAAACGCATTGCGATAG
The DNA here is from genome assembly GCF_007741475.1 of Rosistilla ulvae. Classification (NCBI taxonomy): domain Bacteria; kingdom Pseudomonadati; phylum Planctomycetota; class Planctomycetia; order Pirellulales; family Pirellulaceae; genus Rosistilla; species Rosistilla ulvae. The sequence continues at coordinate 5,830,393 of NZ_CP036261.1, forward strand.
CTCTGCTCATCGGCGGGGAACAAATTTGCAAAGACCTCTTCGGTCGAAGCCCCATGTTGGAAGCGGCATTTTTCAAACGTCGGCATCGTCAGCCCCGTCACCTGTTCCACACCGCGGCGGACGATTTCGCCTTTCAGAGCGTACAGTTTGTCGTGCTGCCAATCGGTCAGTTCGATGAACGGGATCCCCTCGGCGACTTCGATCACGCTCGGCACGGCAAACGGGCTGAAACCTTGGAACCCGGTCTGGCGAACCGGAGCAAACGATCGCACATGCCCTCGACTCTGCCCGCCGCTGTAGGTCAGCGAATGTTTGATCGCGTCGACGCCCCAGCCTTCCTGATAGAGCATCAGATTATTCAGCACGCTGCGGATCGTCAGCTCGCGATTCTCTTCGATCGGATAGTCTTTCAGGTTCTCGTCCCCGCCGTCGCCATCCAACAGATACTTCCAGTCGGGATAGCGGCGGCGAATTCCGCGGCACAGTGCCAGGCCCATCGTCGCTGCTTGGACGTCCAGCGGTTTGTAGTCTTCGATCACGCGAATCGCTTTGCGGTAGTCGACTTCCCCGACCGGACAATCGATGACTTCGAGAAACATTCCCAAATCGAGGTCGCTCAAAAAGCGATGAGCCTGATCGGCGTCGCGTCCCTGGCCGTCGATCGAGAGCGTAAACGCCTTCAACCGCGCCGGCGAATCGCCCCGCTTTAACAGACAATCGTACGTGGTGCAGAAGACAGCTCCACTGTCGATCCCGCCACTGAATAACACGCCGATCGGTTCGGCCGGATTGATCTGATCGATCCACTGGGCGATCGACGCTTGCAGTGCCCCGATATATTGACCGCCGATCTCATCCAGATTTGCCGGTAAGCGATTCCGCTGGGGCGTGAAGAACCGCGTGTATTGTGGGTTCGGATCGGGACAGCCTAACAAAGCGATCTCGACGATGTGATGAGCAGGCACCATCCGCGTATACGACGGATGGAATTGACCATCGAGTCCCCCGGCGATCAACCAATCGCGAATCTCATCCATCCGCTCGGCCACAACCAGACAAGGCCCATCGACCTGCTTGGCTAAGAAATATCGCATCGGACGCCCGATCGATCGGGCCAACCGCACGATGTGGCCGTTGCGATGGACTAGCGCGAACTGTCCCTCGATATTTTTGAGCGCCTCAGCATCCCCGCTCCCCAGCAACTCAACCGCCTCGTCGACCGTGGCATTCAATAATATGTTGGCATCGGGATCGAGAAGACTAACAAATCGTTCCACATATTGATGATTGTGCACCGGTAACCGCCCTTCCAAAGATGAATGCCTGAGAGGTTCGCAGTATACGCAATACGAAGCGCATTGCAGAGACGCGGTTTCCGGCGGACTAATCGGCCAATTCGCCCCCGAGTTCGCGGCGCAACCAGGCGCGCAACATCGTCCATTCCGCTTCGACGGTCCGTTTGGAAACGCACAACACGTTAGCGACCTCTTCGACCGTCAGGCCGCCATAAAACCTCAGCTCGACAATTTGAGCCTGCCGTGGATCGAGCGTTGCCAGTTTGGCCAAGGCGTCTTCGATGGCCAACACATCTTCGTCCTCTTGATTGGTGACACGCATGTCATCGGAAAGCGGAATGCGTTGACTTTGGCCGCCCCGTTTATGGCGATTTTTGCCGCGGGCGTGATCGACCAAAATCCGTCGCATCATTTTGGCACCGATCGCAAAAAAATGCGTCTTCCCCTGCCAATCGACGCGCGTCTGGTCGGCCATCCGCAAATAGGTCTCGTTCACCAGCGCCGTCGGTTGCAGCGTATGGGACGGAGATTCCTGATTGAGCATCGATTGAGCCAGGCGTCGCAATTGGTCGTAGACCTCCGGCATCAAACGATCCGCCGCGGCGGGATCCCCGTCGACGATCTGTTGCAGCGAGCTGGCGACATCGATGGAATCGTCGTTCATTTTTGGAGAGGTTTGTTGGAGGATCGGGGCTCAATTCACAAATGGAACTGCGGGGCTCATGACCAACCGTCGCGTACCGGTGCGAGAGAGGTTGTTCCGGCAAAAAACAATGTACGAAAGTCCATCGATGCAGTCCACCATGAGTTCGACAATCCTAGAAATCCAATTGATGTCTGTCCCTGAATTGATCACCGCGGCAAAGCTGGGTGATACCAATGCCTATGCGGAAGTTGTTGTGCGATACCAAGACCGTTTATATGGCGCCATGCGGCATCATGTCGGTTGTCCGATCCTTGCCGAAGATATCGTGCAAGATGCGTTTGTGCGGGCCTATATCCATCTAGGGTCGTTTCGCCAGGAGAGTGAGTTTTACACTTGGTTGTACCGCATCGCGTTAAACGCCCGTCGATCCTACACCGAAAAGCAGCGCCGCTGGGTACCGATCGAATCGGCCACCGAAAGCGATCGACGGCACGGCCGGCAAATCGAGGAATCGCCGTCGGCGGCGATCGAACGCAGCGAAAGTTGCGAACAGGTGCGTCAAGCGATGAAACGCCTGGACGATAGTTTTCAAGAGGTGCTAGTGCTGCGAGAATTCGAGGGGCACGACTATCAAAAGATCGCGGAGATCTTGAAAATCTGCGTCGGTACCGTCCGCAGCCGATTGTCGCGCGCCCGGTCACAGCTGCGGCGGGAACTTTCCGCTTACGAGCAATCGATTAATTAGCAGCCGCTGTGTCACACGTCGAAACAGGCAAGACGTACACTCTTAGAGTAAGGACTTGCATGGCACCGGAAGTCCACGGAACTTGAGCAGCGAGATGGCGTTGAACGAACAGCAATACGCAAAGGTCAAGGATATTTTTTCTCAAGCGATTGCTGCCCCCGAGTTGCAATGGTCGGGAATCGTCGCTGCGCTGGCTGCTGAGGATCCAGTTGTCGCCGACGAGGTCCGTTCGCTGCTGAGGCATCATCGCGACGTGACGCTGCTCGACTCGCAACCCCAGGAATCAACCGAGCCGACGGCGATTATGCCGGGCGGTGCGGTCCGGCAAGCTATAGATTTCGTCGATCCCGAGGTCCCAGTCGATACATTCCTCGTGCAGCGAGAGATCTGGGAAGAGAACCGGCAGATCTTGCGGCGGCGGTTGATCGTGATCGCCATCGTGATGTCGTTGTTCATCGCGGTTTCGATGATCCGGTTGATGACCTATCACTACGCCGCCGTCGGCTATGGAGTCCGCGTCGCCGCGCTGCTGATCAGCCTCGGTGCCGCCTGGGTTCTGCATAGCGATCACAAGCTGAGTCTGCGGCGGCTGCGAATCATCGAACTGGTCGTGATGGCCAACGCTGGGCTACTGGCATCGGTAATCTATTTAAGGATGCTGTTGGATGCCGCGGCTCGCCAAGACGTGGTGATGTTTGTCAGCATCAACAACTGGCACTTCTTCGCTTGGGCGTTGCTGATCTTGATCTACGGGATCTTCATGCCCAACAACTGGCAGCGAGCCGCCGCGGTCGTCTTCCCGATGGTCCTGGTCCCAAATTTGACCATCCGTCTGGCCGCTTGGATCGATCCACAAATCCCGTTGCTGTTGGCTCAAGATACGTTTGGCAAACCGATTCCCGAAGTCTGTGTCGCCGCATGCATCGCGACTTACACGGCGCATCTGATCCATGGAGCTCGGTTGTCGGCGTTCCAAGCCCGCCGCTTGGCTCAATATAAGATCAAGCGTTTGATCGGCGAAGGAGGAATGGGGCGAGTCTACGAAGCGGAACATCTGCTGCTGAAACGCTCCTGTGCGATCAAGCTGATCCAACCCGAACGCAGCGTCGAGGGGGAAGCTTTGCAGAGGTTCGAACGCGAGGTGCGAGCGACAGCCAAGTTGACGCATCCGCACACGATCGAAGTCTACGATTATGGCCAGACGAACGAGGGAGTCTTCTTTTTCGCGATGGAGTTGTTGCCGGGGATGAACCTGCGTGAAATGGTCAAACGGACCGGCCCCATGCCCGCGCCCCGGGCGATTCACTTTTTAATCGAGATTTGCGAAGCCTTGCAGGAAGCTCACAAGGCCGGCCTGATCCACCGGGACATCAAGCCGGCGAACGTCTTCGCGTCGCAGCGTGGAGGAATCGAAGACTACACGAAACTGCTGGACTTTGGCGTCGTCCGCGACGCGACGCTCGATCTCGATCCCCACACGGCGGCGGTCGAGGCGCAACGGATCGCGGGAACTCCCGATTACATGTCGCCTGAACAGGTGGCGACTCCCAGTCTCGTCGGACCTCCCAGCGACCTGTACAGTGTTGGCGCCGTCGGATATTACCTGCTGACCGGTCGGCCTCCATTGACGGGCGGTTCGCCGCAAGAGGTGATGCGGGCCAAGTTGACGCAAACGCCGGAACCTCCTTCGACTCACACAGCCGATGTTCCCGCCGACCTCGAAGCGATCGTGATGCGTTGTCTGTGCACCAACCCCGCGGGTCGTCCGGGGAGTGCCGCAGAACTGTTACACGAACTGCGGGACTGCGAATCGGCGGGCCGCTGGAGCGAAGAAAATGCGTCGGCCTGGTGGATAACGCAAACCGATTGAACCGCAGCCGATTAGAATCAGCACTCAACCTATCACCTCATGGAATATTTAATGAGAATCTCGTCACTCGTTTTTGTCGCGCTGCTCGCTTCGTTTTCGGCCGCGACGGCAAAAGCACAACCGGGCTCCAGTCCTCACGTCGATCCATTGCCTTCGTGGAATGAAACCGCACGCAAACAAGCGGTGATCGATTTTGTAAACCGCGTCACCGATCGCGATGGCGACGACTTTGTCCCGCCGGCTCAGCGGATCGCTGTCTTCGATAACGATGGCACGCTGTGGCCCGAAGCGCCGCTTCCCTTTCAAGTTGAATTTGTGTTCGAAGAACTCAAACGCCGCGCGCCGCAAGAACCCAAATTGGCAGCAGATCCGATGGTGCAAGCCGCGTTGGCGGGCGATGTGAAGAAGCTGCTGGCGGGCAAGCACTACGATGGCTTGATGCGAATCCTGGCGCTGACGCATACCGGCATGACGACCGTCGATTTTGATGCGCGCGTCGAATCTTGGCGGAAGATCGCACGACATCCACGCTTTCAGAAAGCGTACACCGATCTCACTTATCAACCGATGCAGGAGCTGCTGACGTATCTCCGCGACAATGGTTTCGAGACGTTCATCGTCTCCGGTGGTGGAGCCGATTTCATGCGGGTCTGGTCCGAAGCTGTCTACGGGATTCCGCCGCAGAATGTCGTTGGATCGACAGCGTTAACGAAGTTCGAATTTCGCGACGGCAAACCTGTCTTGATCAAGACGATGGACCAGGCGTTTGTCGACGACAAGGATGGCAAACCGGTCGGGATTCATCAGTTCATCGGTCGGCGGCCGATCGCCTGTTTTGGCAACAGCGATGGAGATCAAGCGATGCTCGAATACACGACGATCGGCAACCCGTTGCCAAGTTTCGGGATGCTGGTTCATCACACCGATGCCGAACGCGAGTACGCTTACGACGCTCATCCGCCCGCCAGCGGCACGCTGGTTACCGCGCTCGCAGCGGCACCGGCTAACGGTTGGAACGTGGTTGATATGAAGACCGACTGGAATCAGATTTGGAGAACCGACGCATTGGAATCAGCGCAGACCTTTTCAAAAGCATTGGTCGGCAACTGGTTGGCCGAGGATATCGAGAACCGAGGCGTCGTCGACCGGGCGCAAACGACGCTGGAGATCGCCGACGACGGCGCCGCAGCGGGCAACACTTCGGTCAACCGCTACTCGGGCAAAGCGAAGATCAGCGGAGATAAGATCGAACTGGGACGGTTGGTCATGACGCGCCGCGCCGGTCCGCAATCGCTGATGGATCAAGAGACGCGGTTCATGGCGGCACTGGCTAAAGTGACCCGCTACCGAATCGGCGACGACGGCCTGCTGTACCTGATCGACGCCGAAGGAAACGAGATCGTGCGGTTTTCAAAAATCGAAAACTAACCGCACGTTGAGTGATCCGATTCGAGATCCTTCCTGCGAGAGGATCTTGGATCGCGGATCAGCTTGGTTCATCGTGCGGTTCGTTGAAATTGGGGCCCCAGGGATCGATCTGCTTCAGCTGTTTCGATTCCAGGAAGCGATAGCAGTCGGGCAGGTCGAACCGCTGCAAGATCCCGGGGACCATCGACGAGAGCGGCCACTTGTAGGTCTCCGCCGATGCAAGATCGGTATACGACGTGAGAGCGTGTTGCAGCGTGACCTGCTTCACGACCGGCGACAACACCGCCGCAAACGTCGCCGGGATCGCTCCCCAACCGGCCGAAAGAGGACACCCATAAAATGCCTGCCATCCACAGTCTCTCGACTCCCCAAAAAATGCTTGCGCTTGCTCGAAGTTTGGCTGTCCCAAAAATATCTCTGCGACTCTGACAAACCATCTGTCGACTCTCAAGTCTGCGAGTGCCACGCCGGTTGTGGCAAGCCGAACTAGCTGACCATTTACTCAAGACGTTCAAACCGAGTTTGGATGTGCCGCCAACCCGATGATGATCCGTGTTGGGAATTTTGAAGAGCCACAGACGTTTAAAACTGCCGAAAACGCCGCCAGCCGCGTTTTTTCACGCTTCAATTTGCCTTGACTAAGGTTGGTGATTTCTGGGACTCTCCGTCAAAGTCGATTTCGCTTAGCCCACGGAAGGGAAACGTTATGAAAAGCTCGGAAGCATCCTTTACCGCTGACGGTGTGCAAACGTTGAATTCCGTCTGTGATGAGTTTCGACGACAACTCAAAGCCGGCTTGTTAAAATGCGGTAGTAACTCTCCGGTGGCCCCTGACGATGTCCTGCGCGTCGCGGAAGCCTTGCAGCAGTCGCCGTGGCTCACAAAATTCCAGGAAGACGACTCCGATGACTCCGAGCGACGAGCAGCCTGATCGGTCGGTGAACGATTCTGAACTTTCGTTCTCGGCCCTTGAAGAGCGAGACACCTTGGTTCAAGCGTTCCGTGATTTCGTGGACGCGGAACTTGCGAAGCCCGGATTGAATAACATCTCCGAAGTGGTCGCCGAATTCTCTCGTCGCGTCACTTTCTTGACAAAGCACTTTGATGTTGATCACCTCACGGATGATCTCGCGGCGCAGTTACTAGCACTGAGCGACGCGAAAATGGCGGAACTCGCCTTGGACGCGGTCGATTCAGAAGCGGGCCGTGACCGACTAGCACGCTACCTTAACTCTCAACCGTATCCGCACTACGAAACCGATCCGAACAATCGCGACTTGGTCATCCGGATCGAAGAGAACGGCTCCCGCGTGTTGGGGCACTTCGTCAACGAGCACTTTGTTGCCGTGAACAATGAGCGGTGACAGCCCGAATGACCGTCCGACGATCATCGCGTTGGCAGGATCAAACGGAGCTGGCAAATCCACCTTCTACGAAACGCATCTTGCCAGTCTCAGTTGGCCATTTGTCAATGCGGATCTGCTTGCGAAGGAACTGAGCCTCGATCCGTATCCCGCAGCAGAGCTCGCAAAACAGCAACGCGAGGAACTCTTTGAGCAGAAGGCTAGCTTCATCTTTGAAACGGTATTTTCAGATCCAGTAGGCGAGAAGGTTGGTTTTCTAGAAGAGGCCGCAAAGTCTGGCTACCACGTCATCCTCAGCTTTGTGGCAATCCGTGATCCCGAAATGTCGATTCAAAGAGTCGGGATGCGAGTGAGTCAGGGTGGGCACTCGGTCCCGATAGAGAAGCTTCGCTCACGCCACGCCAGAACTCTGGAGAATCTGAAGCTGGCGATTCGGTGTCTTCCACAGGTCCGCATCTTCGACAACTCAGATCTCAGCAAACCCTACGAGCATGTTGCTACGTTCGTGAACGGAGAGCCGCAGACAGGATTCGGCATGCTCAGCGCGTGGCTGATAAAGCGTCTTGCGTCTGAGTTCTATCCCGGTGCGTAAATCACTTGCAACGCAACGTTCACCAAGAGTTCAGAGGAAGCCAAAAGGGGACGCCTACAGTGTCTCGAGTCCCCAAAAATGCTTGAGCGAGCTCGAAGTTTGGCTGGCTCCAAAATGGTCGCGCTGCGGCTCGCGCCGCAGGCTTTGTGCGATCGCCGGCTCTGCGGCTTTAAACCTTTCATCGAAGCTCCTGCACGTGGAAGCGAGCTTCACCAGCGGATCAGCTTGGTTCGTCGTGCGGATCGTCGAAGTTTGGCCCCCAGGGATCGATCTGCTTCAACTGTTTCGATTCCAGGTAGCGGTAGCAGTCGGGCAGATCGAACCGCTGCAAGATTCCGGGGACCATCGACGAGAGCGGCCACTTGTAGGTCTCCGCCGAGGCGAGATCGGTATACGACGTGAGGGCGTGTTGCAGCGTGACCTGTTTCACGACCGGCGACAACACCGCCGCAAACGTCGCCGGGATCGCTCCCCAACCGTTTCCGATCAAATGGACTCCGTCGTGACCGAAGGACTGCAGCCAGTTGAGGACCGTCAGAAGATCGAACGTCCGTTGCCGCGGGTATTCGTCGCGGAACATCACTCCGTGAATCGCGTACATGTAATCGGAACCGTACGCGGACAGATAGGAATTGACGTCGGCGGTATCGGGTTGCGATTCCCCCATGCCGCGCAGGTCGACCGTGAAGACGGGCGTGTCAGGATTTTCGGCGATCGCTTTACCAAGCAGTTCGTTTTCGCGTAGCTCCGCATCGGACGAGTGATGCGACACATACAGGATCGCCTGACGCTTATCCTTGGGCGGTCGCGAGAAGTGCCAGTCGTTGTCGATTCGATAGACCAACGCTTGCACGCGTGGTTCGGTCTCGATCACATATGCGGCGACGTACTTGCGAGGATATTTACGATCGCGGCGGTTTCGCAAGATCCGATAGTGCGAATCGTCCAGCGGTTTTCGATCCCCCAACCAATCGTGGACCATCTTCTTCAGCGGCTTTGCGCCGATCTCACCTCGGCTCTCCGCCAGCTTAGCAGCCGCTTCGCGGGTGAACTGTTGGACCGTCTTCGAACCCAACTCGCTGACCTGGCCATCAGGAGTGCACCACAAGGTCTTATCGTCTTCGATCGTCATCTCGGGCTCTGCCGGATCGCCATCGCTGCCGGTGGCGCGATTGAACCAACCGTACATCGCCTCGCGATTCTCTAGAGTGAAACCGTGACGCGTTGGCCCCACGAACAGACCGATGTTCTCCTCTTTCCCAAGCTTGCTATACAGCCGCTTCAGTCGCTCGTAAGCTTGTTCGGCACCGCGGACATCGAAGAAGTCCTGCTCCTTGGCCAGGATGATGACCGGTTTGGGAGCCAGCGCGGCCAGAAAGTCTTCGTGATCTAGGCCCAGAGCGAGTGCATTGGGAGGACATTGTTCGGTGTCCGTCGGCAACTCGTTCTCCAGGTTCCGAACGAACGACGTCACGTAACAGGATGGAGCGGCCATCGCCCACCGCTGGTCGACTCCGGCCAACAGCGTGGTCATCGTTCCGCCGCCCGAATTGCCTGTCACGCCGATCTGTGCAGGATCGACCTCGGGGCGGGTGAGTAGATAATCGAAGGCTCGAATGCCATCCCAGGCTCTCCACATACTGAACGACTCGCCCGTCAGGAACTGCTGATTCCCAGCCAACAGATGCTCGCGAACGCCGACGCCGACGTGCGACTTCAGATGTTCGTCGACATACTGCAACCGTTCGCCTTGTCCGATGGGATCGTAGATCAGGCAGACATAACCCTTTTTAGCGAGGCCCTGCGAGAACGACTGGTAGGCTTCTTCGGCTTTCCCATTGTGAGAGTGACCGCAGGTGCCGACGACCGCCGGACGTGGGCCTTCGACATGGGTTGGGATATAGAGATTGGCAGTCACCAAAAAACCGGGGCGACTCTCGAAGATCAGATTCTCGATCCGATACCCTTCGCGTTGGACGACTCCTGTGATTTGTGGATTCAGCGGCGTCTTCTCGGGCCGCGGTCCGAAGCATTCTCGCACCCGCGTTTGGCACGACTTCACGTACGCTTCCGCATCGGCCTGCGTTTCGATGGCATCGAGCCGGGCAACTCGCTTGTCATGAAATTTCCGCATCCGGTCGACGTAATATTCTTGTATCATCCGCGGGAAACGATTCAGCGGCGTCATCGCCGCCGGTTCGGATTGCCCCATCGCTCCGCTGGCCCACCACTGCTGGGCGATCAACGCTCCCAGCGCTCCGGCAGCCGATGATTGCAAAAATTGACGACGTGGATTCGGGGAGGACATGCAGGTCTCCAGAGGAGGGTAGGGAGAGTATCGCGGGAGGGAAAGTTAGCCAACATGGTAACCCAAACCGACGGCGGCATCGACTTTTAAGGAGCTCGAATCGCAGGTGCGGCAACGGACGAAGAACGATCTATTCCGCAGCAGGAGACTTCAGTTCTTCGCGCAGCTTTTCCAAGCCGGTGAGGTTTTCCTGAAGGGCGACCTCGGCATCGACACCGCTTCGGTGATCGATGATCCCGATCGGGCCGCGATAGCCCGAATCGGCAAGCTGACGCATCATCGTCAGTTCATGGTCGCCGCTGCCCAGCGGCATGATCCGGGCGCCGCCGCCGTTGTAATCGGCATCCTTCCAGTTCATGCCGTTCAGATTGACCGCAAACAGATGAGGCATCATCCGCTGCAGCGCTTGCGGAAAGTCGCGCATGTGCTGGTGACCGCGATGGAAGTTGAAGATGGTGCCGATCTTGATCCCGGTTTGTTCGCGTACGCCATCGATGATCGCCAGTTGGACGTCGAGCTTGCCGAACCACGAGCCATAGTTGTACAGGGCCAATTGGCAGCCCGATTGGTCGACGCATTGGGCGAGGTCGGAAAAGGCAGCGATCAAGCGTTTGTTACGCTCTTCCCCCGAGACATCCTTGAACGAGTTGCGAGAGAACATCGCCCAGATCTGCGGCGTTTCTCCTCGCCGTTTCAAAACGTCGAGGATCTGCTTCACCTGCTCCTCTTCGGACGGCTTGTCGGTTTCGACAACAAGATAAACCGACGTCACTTCGATATCGCGTTTGGCATATTCGTCCATCTGCTCTTCCAAGATCGGAAGGTATTTCTTGAACGCTTCAAAACCGACTTTCGTAAAACCAAAGTTCGCCACCATCTCCGCCCGTTCCGCCGGCGTCCGCTTGACCGAATCGGTGAACATCACCAACCAAGCTGTCAAGTTATCAGGGGCGTACAAGGCAACCGCGTCACCAGCCGCCGTGGTTTGAGGCTGAGCCCACGCGGTTGCGGGAAGAGAGAATAGACAAAGGGTCAGCGTTGCCGCGAACCGAGCGGAGGCGATCATCGTTGTTGCGTCCTGGGCAGGGGGGAGTCAAAGGGTGGTCTGGCAAATCGATTTCATCGTATCGGAAAGGTTTGGGGTTTCCTCCCCGTCACTTCTCCTCTTTTTCGGCTTGCAGTTGGGCGATCCACTGCGTGAGTGCTTCGACAGCCTGGTCATCGGTTTTCAAGCGACCCACCGGCGGCATCCGATAACCGCGTTTGTCCGACGTCACTCGCAATAGCATCACCGATCGTTCCGGTTTCCCCGGGGCAATCAGCTTCACGTTGGAGAGGCCCATATGATTGAGCGGCTTGGCATCCAACACGCCCAGATCGGAGAGTTCGGCAGCGTAGTCGGCGAACCAGTTTGCGTTGACGCCACCGGTCGTGTGGCACTGGCTGCAATTGCTGGCCAGATAAGAACGAACCCGCCGGTCCAAGGGGACCGTTTCATCATCCAACGGGTACAGTCGATCGAGGTCGTCGATCGCATCCTCCTTTGGCGGCGCGGTGAACAGGCCGACATGGGCTAGCGAACGCAACTGGTTATCCGATTTACCCGTCGTGGCGTAATGGAAATCGCGATTGAGCTGGCGCGTGTTAGGTCCAAGCACATAACCCGATGCATGCGTATGGCACGTCATACAATCCTCGGGGCCGGGATAGAACCAAGGCTGTCGGCTGCCATCGGCTAGCTGTACCTCTTCCTCAACACCGGTCGTTACCAGGTTGGCATCGTCGTTCGAATCGTTCCAACGGTAGGTCGCACCGTAGATCGTTTGATCTTCTTTGACGACGGTCAGTCGCGTCTCGATCCGCTTCTGCTCTTCGCCCAGGGCAAAGTGCTTTACGAAGACCGTCCCAGCGGGGAAGGTCCACGGTTCGCTAGGATCGAAATCGATCGTCATCCCCGCGGGAACAAAGACCCAGCGTTGCTTAAACGCTCCGTCGGACCAGAGCGGCGAATTCACGTCGTATGGAATCGCTCCGTCAGCCAAGGTCATCGAGCGGACGTCGGCAAAGGCTCCCGTTTCAGAAAGCTTCTGCGGCAGGAAATCGCGTTCGCTGCGCGGCATCTGCAGATAGGGTTCCGAACCGTGATAGCGATCGATTCCGTATGCCTTCGCGTGGCGGAACAAAGCTGACTTCGGCAACGGTGATCGAGACGACGCGTGCGGGCTTCGCATCTCAAGGGCGCAGGGGACCGATCCGGCACTGCGATCGATCCGCAGCGTAAAGGCATGTTTTCCCGCTTCCAGCGGAATCAAACCGGCTGGCGAACTCGGACCGCTGAACACCTGCGATGTTCCGATCGTGAATGTCGCTGAGTCCGGTTTGGTCGCGGCGAATTCATAGACGCCCGGCTCGTCGACTTGTATAAAACCTGAAACGACCATCCCAGCGTTTGATGGCGGAACTAATTCAAAGCTCGACACGGTCCCCGATTGCGCCGATCGATCTTCCGATGCGGCGGCGTATTCGACTCCGGCAACCAAACCCTTCATCGGACCGGGTGGATAATCGGCGGGGCGCGCGGTGAGCGCTTCGATCTGAAGTTTGCGTTCGGCGGCCGGATGAGTGCCATTGTCGGCGATCACGCGGGCGGCGTAGTTGCCCGGCCGATTGGCCCGCCACACGATCTCTCCCGATTCAGGATCGATCTTCATTCCTTCGGGAGCGTCTCGCAAGGCGAAGCGAACATTCGATTGACTGTCCGCCCGAACTGTCGCTCGATAGTCGGCCCCAACAAAGGCAACGGTGGCCGGCATCTCGGTGATCACCGGTGGATGCGCGTCCGCGTCGACCTGAAGAAACAGCGGCTGGGTCGTTACCGATTTGCCGTCGTTGTCGGTGACACGCGCTTGTACCTCGTATCGGCCGCGTGGTGGCTGTTTCCAGCGGACGCCCCACAGCGAATCATCCGTTTTGGAGTGGACACATTTTTGTGACTTTCCATTGACCAAGAGAACAACTTCCGAAACCTGCCCGTCGTAGTCGCGGGCTTCGATATGAAAGTCGATCGTTGCATCGGCGGCGTAGACCGACCGATTTTCAGGCGACTTGATCACAACCGAAGGAGGAATGTTTCCCCCCAGCGGCTTGAGCAATTCGATGCCTCCCTTGATACCACCATCGCCGCGGCGGCGGCCAAAGTTGGCGACGTAGATCCATCCCTGTTCGGTGACAAACAGATCCATCACCCCTTGGAAGACGATCGGCTGGTTGTCCTCACCTTTCAGAAACTCGTGGAAACCGGTGAAGTTCCCATTCTCATCCAACACAAAACGTTCGATCCCCGCCAGGTTGACTCCCTCGGCTCCTTGAGCGTACAGGTATCCGGCAACGAGGTCGCCGTTGAGGTATTCATCGATTCCGCTGATGCAATGATTCCGCCGCGTCCCAATCATCAAGCTGAGATCGAAGTTCGGCAGCGGCATCGTCCCGACGGGATATTCGGGGATCTCGAACGGATCGACCTCCGCCGTCGGGTTGCCGCCGTAAGAAACCCATTCCTTGCGAAGCGGATTCGCGTGACCGTAATAGGCTCCTCGTTTTAGACGGGCGACCAAATCGGGCGGCCCATCGGAGACAACCTCTTCTTTGATCGGACCGCCGACCAACAACGGCCCTCGAGGTGGATCGTGGATGGTGACATAATATTCCCCGTTGGAATGTTGGACGATCCCGTGCGGGTTGCGAAGTCCGGTGGCGACCAATTGAATCGGCGCGTCCCCTCCCTGCATTTGTTCCAATGTGTAGTCGCGCGGCGAGACAGCTCCCTTGGCGAAGTCGGGATGTTGGAAATCGATCTCCAAAACGGCTGCGCTCTGATTGTCTTCGGTCGTTCCCCAGAAAGTCCGTCCGCCTTGGTTGGCGTACATTTTTCCCGACGGGGTGAAGACGAGATTGTTCATTCCATGGTTGCCACCGCGGCCTAAGAAATCCAACACGATCGTATTCTCGATCACTGGATCTGCCGCTCCCACCGGCTTGACGCGAATCCGATTCATGTGGCCGCGATCGTTGAGAACGGTGATGTAGAAGATAAGATTCTCCGCCGTCGCCGAGGGATCAAAAACGAAACCGTTGACCGGTCCCGGCAGCATCAGCAGACGCTCTTCACCAACGACATGTCCCGTGGCCGAATCCAATTGGTAACGCCAGACCTCGCCCAAGTGTTCCTTGACCATCTTCCCCTCGCCATTGTCGCGCAGTTCGCGACCGCCGGAGTTGGTCGTGGTGGCATAGAGATGGCCATCGGGACCGATCGTCACCGTGCTGTGGCTATCGCGTTGCACGAGATTTTCGACGGAGAACCGAGGAAAGAACTCGTTTGCGCCAGCCGGTTCCAGCAGAGACGCGACGCCCACCGCAACGATTCCGATAGCGAGGAACTGTCGAGAGCGATCGAGAAGCATTGAAGTCATTTCACACCGTGGCATATTGAGTTGATCGTTCGTGGAGGGCGAGGAAGGGTCGAAGAGATCAGCAGAACCTATCGCTCCAGCTGAATGCGTTTATCAAATCATCGAAGTCGCGGGGGCGACCAGTGCAGCGGGTGGAACACCACACTGGTCGCTGTATTAAACACCGATTTCACTACCCATCGTTAGAGAGAGGGAAATCGTAGTTGATCGTATAGCTCTCTTCGACGATCTCAACATCATCTTTGTGGACCGGGAACAACCGTTCCCCTTCGGGAATAAAGGGAACCTCGACTCCCGTATATCCCGACACTTTCACTGTATGATGACCGAAGACAGGGCCTTTACCATCGGAATCGTAATATCCGTCTTGAATCACAAGAGTCACCTGCGGACCGCTGGTTCCTTTCTCCGCGTTGGGACGGTATTCGATCGTGCCGACGGGAACGGGTTGCCCTTCGAAGGTTACATATCCCGAAACTTCGGCTCGGGGTGGGCCGTTGCTGCCACCACATCCAACGGTCGATCCCAACAGAGCGACCAGCACAGCAAGAACCGAAAATTCAGCTACAGAGAATCTCATTGAGGCGCTCCTCCAATTGGCAAACCGTCAGCTCGGGTCCCCATCGTTTGATACAGATTGATGTCGATGTTTTCCGATCGGAAGCTGACCGATCCATCGACCATGGTGAACATGCATCCGCCGGGATGGTAACTGCCAAAGACTCGCTGCATGTGAGCGTGCGATGGGGTTTGTCCCGGAGCCATCGAAGGATAGAAGGTGTTGATTTGGTCGCGAGCGGTGGCACAGATCGCGGTCTGTGGAACGGAGTTCCAAGCCATCCCGGCCGATCCCCAAGCAAGGTAGTTGTCTTGCGTTGGATCGTCGCCGCGAGCACGCGGATATTTGGTCTCTCCGAACAGGAACGTGTTGGACGTGCCGTCGAGAACGTGGGCGAATTTGGTTTTGGATCCCAGATACAACATGCCATCGTTGTCCAAACCACGTACGCCAACGCTGTCGAGATCGCCGAGGTTCCAACAGGTGTATTCAACGCCACCGGAAACACCGAGGTAGTTCAGCAGGTTGTCTTGCCCCGAGTTGCGTGGATCACTAGGGCATTTGTAGGCATCGATCGACATCAACCAGACCGATTCGTTCTCACGGCCTCCTGCCCAACTGGAGTTCAAGGCCCAATTGATCGCATAGTTGGAATCGAACTGCTCATAGATCGCGTTTTGTTCGATGAAGGGCAGGATCATCGCGGTCCATGGGCTGCGGCCAATCCGATCCCCCGCGCCATGATTGGTCTTAAAACAGTTCCCGCGACCGGTTCCGGTCAGCCGGTCTTCAATGTGGTGAGCCCAGCCCATGGGGAATACCCGATGGGTGTTCTCATAATTATGCATCGCCAATCCAATCTGCTTCATGTTGTTGGAGCACTGCATTCGTCGGGCAGCCTCGCGAGCGGCTTGCACGGCGGGCAGCAACAACCCCACGAGGATACCGATCACCGCGATCACCACCAACAGTTCGACAAGAGTGAACGCACTTCTTTTCGGGCGTAGTAAACGACTCATCATTGAAGTCCCTCAACTTAAAAAGTCCAATTAAAAAAGCGTGCGATCGTACGAGCGGCGATCGCATATTGACGTCGGGAGAGGCGAGCCGGTCAGCTCAATTCTGCAGCATGCTTGCCGTTGGCAGCGCTACGGTGGGGATGTCGATCCTTGATTGTGCCCCCTGTTTGATTCAGGTTCAGCTGGGCGAACTGTTCGATCATTTGTGTGATCGCAATTTCCGACGGCAGACGTTCCATCGAACTGGCACCATAGAATCCGTGGATCTCGGGGATTCGGTCGAGCATGTATTGCGCATCTTCCGGAGCCGCGATCGGGCCACCGTGGCACAATACGATGACGTCGTCGCGGACCGAACGGCACGCATCCGCGATTTCACGGACCAAGGGAACACACGAATCGAGCGTCTTCGCCGTCTTTGCCCCGATGGTTCCATTGGTTGTCAGTCCCATGTGGGCCACCACGACGTCGGCTCCTGCAACGGTCAATTTCCGCCCTTGGTCGGGATCAAACGCGTAGGGAGTCGTCAGCATGTCCTGGTCGTTCGCTGCGGCGACCAGGTCGACCTCCAGATTGAAACTCATCCCCGTCTCTTCAAGATTTTCGCGGAACACCCCATCGATCAGGCCGACGGTAGGAAAGTTCTGAATCCCCGCGAAACCCATTTCGCGAAGCTCTCTCAAAAACGGATCTCGCAATAGGAAGGGGTCGGTGCCGCAGACACCAGCCAAGACAGGTGTCCGTTCTACGATTGTTAGAACCTCACAGGCCATCTCTTTGACGATCTGGTTGGCGTTGCCAAATGGAAGCAGGCCCGCCAACGAACCGCGACCGGCCATCCGGAATCGCCCGGAGTTGTAGATCACGATCAGGTCGGCGCCACCGGCTTCGGCGCACTTGGCCGAGATGCCGGTGCCCGCACCGCTGCCAATGATCGCCTTGCCAGCGGCAATTTTGTTTTTCAACCGCGTCAAGACGCTCGTTCGATTGTGTTTCAACATCGTGTTTGGAATTCCTAGAGAAGCGAGTGGAGTAAAAGAAAGTCGAATGAGTTGGGTGATCCGCCCTCAATCCGGTCGGAGCGATCCCCGACAAGGGGACCTGCGACGTTGCCTCGCCGCGGACATCCGTGATGTTGGTAAACAGCGATTTTTGAGATCGCGGTCCATTGGGGGGAATGCAACAGCTGTGCCATTTGCGATTCGAAGTCGCAAGGTTGATGAAACGTCAACAAAACGAAAGGTTTCCGCGAAAATCAGCGACAATTCCCTCTTCGACAGGCTGTCGCATGGATACCCGGGTGTGTAGTGTATCCACAGAAGTACACAATTCGGGGGCTCGCCGAAGCTGGTTTTAACCAGAAAGTAGAGGGTTCGATGATCGATTTTCGCAACCGTCTGGAAGAATCGAGAACCGGGACGCCGCTGCTGATGGTGGTCCCTGGATCGGGGCTGATCGCAAAGTGCGCCGTCGAATCGGAGGCTGATGCGTTGATGGTTCTCAATGCGGGCATCTACCGGTCGATGGGATCGGGAACGCTCGCCGCCTTCATGCCCTATGGCAATGCCAACGATCAGACGCTGGAGTTGCTGAAGGAGCAGATGCTGCCGCGGTCCGGCGATCTGCCGATCATCGCCGGCGTCTTCGGTGTCGATCCGACGCGTCCGATTCGCGACCGCCTGCGCGAACTGCAGGATCTCGGCGTGATCGGTGTCGTCAATTGGCCGGCGATCGGTTTCATCGACGGCAAGTTTCGCAAGCATCTGGAAAAAGAAGGGCTCGGAACCGAGGTCGAATCGGAGATGCTTGCCGTCGCCCGCGAGCTGGGTTTCGTCACCTTCGGCTTTTCTCTGTCGGTTGAAGAGGTTCAACGCTTCGTCGCGACAGGCGTCGACGGCCTGATCCTGGACGTCGGTCTGACGCGATCGAGCGACGATTTCCGGGCCAAGCGGGACGACGTCCACCGCGCCATCTCTCAGCTGAACAAACTGTCGGCCGCCGCCGATACGCGGCCCGAGTGTGTTCGCGTTGCCTTTGGTGGACCGATCACTGCCCCGACTGAATTAAGCGAAGTCTTTCGCCACAGCTCGATCCATGGCTTCGCCGGCGGATCGGTCTTCGAACGCCTGCCGGTTCAAGACATCGTCAACACAACGCTGCGGCGGTTCAAAGGAGTCGCGTCGAGTGCTCGCGCCGGGGGCGCGAAAACGTTTGGCGGCATGGTCGGACACAGCCCCGCGATGCGGCAGGTCTTCGACATCATCAATCGCGTCGGGCATCAAGACGTCACCGTCTGTGTCGAGGGAGAAACGGGAACCGGCAAAGAACTAGTCGCGGCAATGCTGCATCGCTTGAGCTCACGAGCGAACCATCCGCTGGTCACTCTGAATTGTGGTGCCATCCCGTCGTCGCTGTTGGAAAGCGAACTGTTCGGTCACGAACGCGGAGCGTTTACCGGAGCGGAGCGGCAGCGACCGGGGAAGTTCGAATTGGCTCACGGCGGAGTCCTGTTCCTCGACGAGATCGCTGACCTCAGCCCGCACGGGCAGGTCGCACTGCTGCGCGTGTTACAGCAGAACGAAGTCGTCCGCGTCGGCGGCGACACGACGATTCCCGTCGACGTGCGGATCGTCACCGCGTCGAACCGCCCGCTGTCGGCGATGGTCGACGCTGGCGATTTTCGCGCCGACTTGTACTATCGATTGAGCACGATCACGATCCGGTTGCCGGCGCTACGCGAGCGGTTGGAAGATATTCCGCTGCTGGTCGAGGCGTTTCTGGCCAATCTGCGGATGCAACTGAATCGGCCGATCGCCGGAATCTCGTCGCGATTCGAAAAGAAGCTGCGTCAGCACGCCTGGCCGGGGAACGTTCGCGAACTGGAACATGTGCTGAACCGCTGTGCGATTCTCGAGGATGGAACGCACCTGGAAGGATGGTCGTTTGAACCCCAGCCGCATCTTCGATCGTCGGCCGATGCATCCGATCTGCCGCTGCCGTCGAAACAGGAGCAGGCCGAACGGGCTCTGCAAGATGCCGACGGCAACGTCACGCGAGCCGCCGCGGCGCTTAACGTGACGCGAAAAACCTTCTACCGATGGTTGGACCGCGGCAAAGCGGAGCCTCCATCCAGCTCATAACCGATCATCCCGCGGCGTGGCATTTCGGCATCGCGTCGAGACAGTCGTAGTGCTCGACTAGTTTCGCGCTGAAATCGACGTCGTTGATGTGATGCGGCAGGCGGACGATGCGACAGTTCTCGTTGGATTGCAGTTGCTTCTGCAGTTCATCGAACAGCGCTGCGTTGGCTTCGGGGTCGTGAAACGGCATTCCCGGAGCATCCAACATCGACAGACCGCCTTCGGGAATTACCAGGACCAGAGGCGCGGTGGCGCGGCGAAACTTCGCCCCCATCCATCGCGCGATCTCCCGATTCTCTTCGGCCGTCGTCCGCATCAGCGTCACTTGGTCGTTGTGAACGTGCAACCGCCGGTGGCGAAATTCCGCCGGGACCGTCTCCTTGGCCCCGAAGTTCACCATGTCGACGGCTCCTAGACTGACAACGTACGGAATCCCCTTGCCGATCAGAGTATCGAACCGCTTCGGTCCGGCAGCAAAGACGCCGCCGACCACTTCGTCGGCGACCTCGGTTGTCGTCACGTCCAAGACGCCGCGAATCATCCCGTTGTCGACCAATCGCTCCATCGCGCGGCCACCGGTCCCGGTCGCATGAAACACGTGACAATCAAAGCCACGCTGCTCCATCCGTTGCCGCACATCGGTCACGCAGGGCGTTGTCACGCCGAACATCGTCATACCAACCGTTGGCCGTTGAGCCGATGCGGGAGCCGGATATTGGACCATCCCCGCAACCGCATGGGCCGCGTTGGCGAGGATTCGCCGCGAAACCACGTTTAATCCCGCCACATCGACGACGGAATACATCATCGTAATGTCGCTGCAATCGACGTAGGGAGCGGTGTTCCCGCTGGCAACCGTCGAAACCATCACCTTAGGCAACCCGATCGGCAGCGCACGCATCGCGGCGGTCACAAGCGAGGTCCCACCACTGCCGCCAATGCCGATCACGCCGCTGACTCGACCGGCAGCAAATTCCGCCGTCAAGAAGACCTCCAACGCCCGTCCCATCGCCGCGACCGCTCGCCCCCGATCGTCGTGATCGGAACCAAAGTCTGAATTCTCAGCGACCTGAGCGCGGGTCACATCAGGAGTCACCGTTGGCGGCAATTGAGTCCCCACGTCGACCATCTTGACGCGGATCCCTGCCGATCGCAAACACTCTTTGACATAAGCCAACTCCTCCCCCTTGGTGTCCATTGTACCAACAGCATAGACAGCAGAAGCCATGACCGGTTCCTCGATAAGCGTGAGTTAATCGATTGCGGCGAAGAGGCATTTGGCAGTGCATGAGTCGACCGTCGGACGCCACGCGGCGCTATCGACGACCACTCCCACGCACCCCCAAACGTTTCACCGGAATCGCTGGAAGGCAGGAACCCACCGCGTGCATCTTTAAAATAGAGCCCGCCGCCCAAACACTCCTTTGGGTCGACATCGATCACGCGATGGGTGAAGGACAGCCTAGCGTTTCTGAAACCACTTTCAAGCTTTTTGTCTTCGCTTCGTCCGGCGGCCCACCGGATCACTGGGGATGCCCGCGCCGTGTCGCATCGCAGGAGACCGATGCAATCGCGAAATTTTGATGTCGACAGCACGACGCAACAACAGACAGACAAAGCGACACAAAGAAAAGGTATCGCAACGCAGCTCAGCTGGTCCGGCTAGCGGCCTGCCATTCGCCTTAACCGCGTGAGGCGACGACGGTTGCGCGGGTTGGCAGCGGGTGTCCTTCGATCGTGGTCGTTTGATCCGGAGAGAGGAAATCGGACAGCGATTCGAACTCCATCCACTCAGTCCGCCGCTGTTCTTCGGTCGTCGTGACACAGACGTCGACGACTTCGATATCGCGGAATCCACAACGGGAAAGAAAACGCTCGAGCATCGTCAGCGATGGGATAAACCAGACGTTCCGCATCTTGGCGTAACGCCCTTCGGGGATCAGAACCTGCGAATCGGGATGGTCGATGATCAACGTTTCCAGCACCAATTTCCCTCCCGGTCGCAGCGACTGGAGCATCGATTTCAGGTGATCGATCGGGCTGGTGCGGTGATACAAAACGCCCATCGAAAAGGCGACGTCAAACGCCTCCAACCGCTTCGGAAGATCGGCGTCGGTGCCGGGAAGAACGTGGGACGCCGAACCGCCCACGTAGTGTTCGACCACTCGATGCTGCGCGATGTAGAGCGGAAAGGGATCCAAGCCGATCACGCGACGCGCCCCGGCGGCGAGCATTCGCCAACCGTAATACCCGTTGCCACAACCGACATCCAAGACGCTGGCATCCCGTAAATCGAGATGTGGCGCAACGCGAGCCCACTTCCAATCGCTGCGCCATTCGGTATCGATGGCGATCCCGAACAGATCGAACGGGCCCTTTCGCCAGGGATGAAACAGTCGCAGTTGTTCACGCAATCGCTGCTGATCCTCCGGGCTGATCTCGCCGGAAAGCGTTACCGCCGGCAGCGAGAAGTCGGCCGTAACCGCTTCGACCGCGGGAAGATCACGAATCGCCTGAGTCCACTGCGGCCACAGCCCATGCGCCGCATCGTGCTCGAATTCGCGAGCCCGCTGACGCAGCGTTTCCGCCCAGCCAGCGTGTCCCTCGGATTCCAATTCGGCCAACAGTCCTTCGATACCCAACATCATTTCTTATAGCCGAAACCGAAAACAAGTAGGAACACGATGA
Organism: Rosistilla ulvae; assembly: GCF_007741475.1. Classification (NCBI taxonomy): domain Bacteria; kingdom Pseudomonadati; phylum Planctomycetota; class Planctomycetia; order Pirellulales; family Pirellulaceae; genus Rosistilla; species Rosistilla ulvae. The sequence goes on from NZ_CP036261.1 coordinate 5,852,519, forward strand.
CACCGCAGTAGCTCTTGGATCCAATCATCATTTTTTACCGCCGAAACCGCAAGCAAATAGAAACACAACGGCACCGCGGGAGCTCTTGGAATCGATCATCCTTTGACCGCCAGGATCGATGTGAAATTAAAGCACTGGAACCAAGGAACGACGGTCGCGAAGCCGACGTCGGCAAGCCGGGTGCGATGCGTCGCAAGCGTCTCGGGGACCATCATCTTTTCGAGCGCCGTCCGTTTTTGAGCGATCTCGAGTTCGCTGTAGCCGTTGGCTCGTTTGAAAGCATGATGCAGTTCGGTCAGCCGCAATTGTTCCTGCGGATCGTCGAAGCTGATCTTCTCCGAAAGGATCAACGCGCCGCCGGGCAACATTCCGTCGAAGATCGTTTGCAGAACCGATCGCCGCTCCGCCGCGGGGACAAATTGCAAAGTGAAGTTGAGCACGACAAAGCTGGCTCGATCGATCGGCACCGCGGCCAGATCGGCTTCGTGCAACGCGACCTCACATCCTTGGATCGCTTCGGCGGCCAACAGTTCTCGCAACCGGGCGATCATCGCGGAGGAGGAATCGACCGCCTGGATCGTGCAACTGCTGGGGACGCGTCGGCTGATGATCCGCGTCGCCGCCCCCAGCGAACATCCCAGGTCGTAGATGTTCGTGTCGGCGACGGCGTATTGCTGGGCCAGTTCGCCGATCATCGAAAGGATCGAACCGTACCCGGGAACGCTCCGCGAGATCATGTCGGGGAAGACATCGACAACGCGTCGGTCGAACTGAAAGTCGCCAACGTTTTCGAGGGGGAGCGCGTAGATATCGTCTTGGGACACGGTTTGTTTAACAGATCCGAAGGGAGCCGCGGTTTAGTTGTCCGTAGCGGGAGGCAACTTAAATTCGGGTTCCACGTTTTCGGGAGTCGTGTTTTCGACAGGTTCGGTACCGAGATTTGGCGGCACGTTAAATTCCGAACCGCTGCCGGGGCCTTCAGCACTGCTGGTCGCGGCGGCTGCGGGAGCCGGCGTGGTTTCGGCGGGAGCCTCGGTCGCCGCAGGGGCTGGTGCGGCTGCGGGTTGCGAATCGGTTGCCGCAGGTTCGGTAGCGGCCGGTTGGTCTCCGCCGCCACAACCGATGGAGATCGCGACAAACACAAAGCTGAGCGTGAGGCTGAGGGCACGTGACATGAGACTTCTCTTGAATTCTGATCGTTGGGTGGGGAAACGTTCGATTTCAGCGGGCATCCGCCGCGCGATCGCCGCAGCGGTGGACATGCTCACAGTTTACAAGCTTTTGCCGCCGGTACGAGACGGAGTCCGGCCTCCCCTCAGGGCAAATCACAGTTTCAATCGTAGGTATCAGCCGCCACGCGTTAGCGTCCGGTTGCTCATAAGGAACCGGATGCTAACGCGTGGCGGCTGATTTGCCTCAGCTCAAACACTTAATCGCTCTGCCAGCGTCCCCTTGAGCGGAGTCATACAAAGCCGTCTAATTGTTCGCTAAATAGCTCTTGGCATTTGAGCGCCAAGCATCTTTCGGTAGACAGGGCCATTCTGGCCGGTGTGGCAAGCGATTTACACGATTCAACCCTTGGCGGAGTTCTGCAATGTCAAACATTTCCAAATTCATGGACGACCATTTTCGCCACTTCAACGCTCGGGAGACCGTCGCGGCGGCGCAGGCTTATAAAGATCAGTTGGCCTCGGGCAACAAGATGATGGTTTCGCTGGCTGGAGCGATGAGCACCGGCGAGATCGGCCGTTCGTTGGCTGAAATGATTCGCCAAGACAAGGTCCACGCGATCAGCTGCACCGCGGCCAACCTGGAAGAAGACATCTTCAACCTGATGGCTCACGACGAATACAAGATCGTCCCCAACTGGCGTGCCCTGTCGACTGAAGACGAAGTCGAATTGCTCAACCAGGGTTTTAATCGCGTCACCGACACCTGCATCCCCGAAACCGTGATGCGGAACATCGAAGGCCGCCTGCTGACGCTTTGGAAAGACGCCGCCGACAACGATCGGCCGCGATTCCCGTACGAATTCATGTACGAACTGTTGGACGATCCGACGCTGGAACCACTGTTCCAGATTCCGAAAGAGAACAGCTGGATGCTGGCCGCCAAAGAGAAGGGCTTGCCGATCTTTGTCCCCGGCATCGAAGATTCGACTCTGGGCAACATCTTTGCAGCACGCGTGACGCAGGGCGTCGTCAGTTCGCACCGCGCGATGCGCAGCGGAACCGAACAGATGTCGAAACTGATCGGTTGGTATCAGGAACAGACCAACAGCGGTGCGGAGATTGGTTTCTTCCAAGTCGGCGGCGGGATCGCTGGCGATTTCGCGATCTGCGTCGTGCCGACAATGATCCAAGATCTGAAGCTGGACATTCCACTGTGGAGCTACTTCTGCCAGATCAGCGACGCCGTGACCAGCTACGGCGGCTACAGCGGCGCCGTCCCTAACGAAAAGATCACCTGGTGCAAACTGTCGGGCGAAGCGCCGAAGTTCATGATCCAGAGCGACGCATCGATCGTCGCCCCACTGATGTTCGCCTACATCTTGGGCTGGTAGTTGAAGAGGAATCGTTGCAGCATCGTAAACGCGCGGGGCGTTGCCCACGCGGTTAAACGAAGGCAGCGACGGTGAATCGTTTAACCGCGTGCCCAGCGGGCCGCGCGTCGCACGAGTCCACCAATGCGCATCGCGTTGGCGATCCGTAAAATCCGAGACGCTTCATTACCACGGGAAAACGCGTGGGGCGTTGCCCGCGCGGTTAAACGAAGGCAGCGACGGTGAATGCGGCCCCGATCGTTTAACCGCGTGCCCAGCGGGCCGCGCGTCGCACGAGTCCACCAATGCGCATCGCGTTAGCGATCCGTAAGATCCGAGACGCTTCATTACCACGCGAAAACGCGCGGGGCGTTGCCCACGCGGTTAAACGAGAGCAGCGACGCTGAATGCGGCCCCGATCGTTTAACCGCGTGCCCAACGGGCCGCGCGTCGCACGAGTCCACCAATGCGCATCGCGTTAGCGATCCGTAAGATCCGAGACGCTTCATTACCACGCGAAAACGCGCGGGGCGATGCCCGCGCGGTTAAACGAAGGCAGCGACGGTGAATCGTTTAACCGCGTGCCCAGCGGGCCGCGCGTCGCACGAGTCCACCAATGCGCATCGCGTTGGCGATCCGTAAAATCCGAGACGCTTCATTACCACGTGAGAACGCGAGGGGCGTTGCCCACGCGGTTAAACGAGAGTGGCGACGGTGAAGCGGTGCATGAGTTGCGGTGTCGCGTCTTTAGACCGGGGCGCCGGCGACTCCGATCGCGAAGCAGAGGAAGCCGGGCAGGGCGGTGGCGATCAACGAATCGGTGACGTCCCAGACGCCGCCGAGGCCGGGTAGCAGATTGCCGCTGTCTTTGGCTCCCGAGTCGCGTTTCATCAACGATTCGGCTAGGTCGCCAAACATCCCGCAATTGCTGCAGACCAGCCCAAAGGCGATCGGGCCCCAGATCGGGTAATCGATCGGAGTGCCGGTGAGTGCTGGGATCAGCCAGTGGAACATCGCAAAGCTGACGCCGATCGAAGCCGCGACGCCGCCGAGCGCACCTTCGATCGTCTTGCCGGGACTCAGCCGCGGGATCAGCTTATGTCGTCCGATCGCACGGCCGGTGAAATAGGCTCCCGCATCGGCAGCTTTCGTCGCCGCGACCAGACTGATCAATGCGGCCAGTCCCCAGTGGGAAGATCCCAAGCATCGAATCGCCACCAGGAATGCCATCGGCACTCCGATGTAGAGGATCGTAAACGAAGCTGTCATCACGCAACCGGCAGCTCCCGTCTCGCCCGGGCGATAGCGAAACATCTCATTCCCGATCGCGAGCCCCAGCGCAACAATCGCTCCGACCGAGATCCAGCCCAGTCGTCCAACTGGACAATCGGCGGGATAGAGCTCGCCCGACAGCGGCCACAACATGGGAACGCTTGCGATCAAGACGACGATCGCAACTCCGATTTTCGTCGGCAAGGGACGAACTGGATAATTGGCACTCCGCCACAATCGCGTCACATCGATCGCGGTCCCGACGGAAAAGAACAATAGCAGCGGAAGCAACCAAAGCCCGCCGGTAGGGAAGCGATGGTCGAGGTAAATCAGGGCCACGACAATGGAAATCAAGACTGCCGAAGTAGCAAGGCGTTGATAGAGCATAAGGTTTCTCGGCGACGATCCATCGCAAGGTGGGAGTGGTTCAAATTGGCATCGAGCGTGGGATCGATACGATAGACGGCAGGGCGTTTATTCGCGAGTGCCCTCTTTGTGCTCGCGGATCCGGCGATTGTAGGTGGCGATCGTTTCGCGGCGGCGCAACATTCCCAGCAGCCGCTGCGACTGATGATCCTCGACCACCGGCAACTCTTCCAGGTTCAGCGCCGTGAAATGCCCCAACGCAGTATTCAGGTCGTCGTCGGGAGTGACCGCGACGACGTTGGTTGTCATCACGTCGCTGGCGTTGGCCAGTTTCCAGATCGCATCGTGAAACAGATACGACCGGACGTCGTCGTCGGTGAAGATCCCAACCATGTTGCGATCGGCATCGACGACGGGGAAGTAGTGTTGGTGGTTGTCGGCCAGACGATGGACGATCTCGTCCAACGACATCGATTCGTGAATCAGAGAATAACTGTCGATCGGGCGATAGGTTCCGCGGACCTGCACGCCGTCCAAGACATCGACGATAAAGTCGCCGCGGTGGGCGGGAGAATCCATCCGCGTCGGGACCTGTTTGCGATACAACCGCGATCGGCGGCCAAACCCGAAGGTGATCGTGGTGACCAACATCGTTGGAACCAGCAGTCCAAAGTCGCCTGTCAGGGCGCGAACCATGATGATCGTCGAGATCGGTGCGTTGGAAACGCCCGCAAAAAAGCCAGCCATTCCAACGATCGCAAACGCCTCGGGATGAGGAGCCAAGTTGGGCATCCAATCGTGCAGATACAGTCCCAGCCCGGCGCTGAAGCAACCGCCGATCACCATCGACGGGCCAAAGACTCCGCCCGGGCTGCCGCTGCCGATCGAAAGCGAAGTCGTCACAATCTTGACCAGCGCGATCGCGATCAACAGGGGGGGGCCCAATCGCAGCGAATGATGCACCGCCTCTTGAAGCGTCCCCGAACCGCTCCCCAACACCGCCAACGCACTCATCTGCTGGCCGGCTAAATAATAGAAGCCGACTCCGACGATCCCGGCGAACAACGCACCGATCGCCGGCCGCACGTGAGGCCGCACGGGCAAGCGTTCAAACGCCCACTGCGAACCATAAAACATCTGCACATACGCGATCCCGACGGGGATCAAAGCACAGGCCAACATCAGGTAGGGAATCAACTCCAACGGACCACTGATCGCGTGCTCCACCTTGATCCCAAACAGCGGCTGAAAACGGACTTCCGGCGGGAGCGATTGGGTGTAAATGCTGTAGGCGATCACCGACGAAGTTGCCGCCGGGACGATCACATCGGCTTCCAGTTCGGCATCGCTGTAGAGGATCTCGGCGGCGAAGACGGCTCCGGCCAGCGGGGCTCGGAAGAGCGCTCCCACGCCGGCTCCCATCCCCGCAGCCAACAAGATCCGCCGGTCGCGCGGCGACAATTGCAAGCGTTGGGCGACCATCGATCCGATCCCCGCCCCGATCTGGCAGATCGGTCCCTCGCGGCCGCCGCTGGTTCCCGTCCCCAATGCGATCGCGCTGGCGATAGTTTTGACAAACGGAACTCGGGCGGCGATCTTGCCGTGCTGATTGTGGAACGCATCGATCGCCGCATCGGTCCCCGGCCCCGCCGCTTCGGGCGCAAATTGGTAGACCATCCAACCGGCGACCAGAGCGCCACAGACCATCACGACCACGATCATCCACGGCACAAGCGTCGTCGGCGGGTGGGTGAAGGGAGTGCCTTCGCCAGTCGCTTCGGGAGGGGCGTAGCCGGCGTATTGGACCAACGAAAACCTGACGACCAGGTGGCCCAAGAACTGAAAAACGACAGCTCCCAAACCGACGGTAACCCCGACCAGCACCGCCAGAAACAGCGATCGACTGGACGATCGGAAGTGTTTCGTGCGCGAGCGGAGCGTTTGGGCTAGATGCGGCGGAGCGGGCATTGAGACCTGAGACGCGGAAGCGGTGCAAACAAAGGGGGACGCACTGGCAGTCTAAAGGGTCCGCCGACGATGGTGAAGTCGGACGTCGGCGGCGGCAAGGATTCAGCCTGCCAAAGGCTGCAGAAATCGTGGCCGCAAGGGTTACCTGGTCGCTGAAATCGGTCCCCTTAACCCCGCTTAGGTATCAGAAGTGTAACGAAAAAGTAACCGTTTGAACGATCCGCAGCGAACCACTTTTTGCCCCATTTCGATTCTGCTAACGTAGCCCGGTCTCGATGCAATGGGGGTCTCGCGAAGATCATCTTCACCCCCCGCTCGCATTGCCCATTTCTCCTTTTCAGTCCGTTCCGGCGGTTGCAAACCGCATCACTCCCACAACAGGAAACTGCCCCGTGTCGATTGTGATGGAACCCGAAGACGCGTCACCAGGGCTGAACAGCTCGCAAGAGAGCGCGCCGCTTCCCACCCGCAAACAAGTTCTGGCGGCGATCCCCGAGGACTGTTTCGATCGAAACACCTTCAAGTCGTCGGTCTACATGGTCATCTCGATCGTGTTAACCGTCGGCAGCGGCCTATTGGCCTACCTGTTCCTGCCGATGACTTGGGCGTGGCTGCCAGCCTGGATTGCGTACGCCGCCGTGACCGGCACGATCGCCACCGGGTGCTGGGTGATCGCCCATGAATGCGGCCACCGCGCGTTCAGCAAACACAACTGGTATCAAGACGCCGTCGGCTTCACCTTGCACTCGGCTCTTCTGGTTCCCTACTTCTCCTGGCAGCGCAGCCATGCTCTGCACCACGCCCGCACCAATCATATGGATCTGGGCGAGACGTTTGTGCCGACCCGCGACACGACTGCGGCGGGGAAGGCTTGGATCCGTTGGCAAGAGATCATGGGAGACGAAGCGTTTGCCGTCGTGATCATGGCCGCACGGCTCTTGGTCGGCTGGCCCGTCTATCTTTTGACGGGTGCCAGCGGCGGACCGGCTCGCGGCGTGACCAATCACTTCTGGCCAGCGAAGCCGTTTTCGGCGGCGATGTTCCCCGGCAAGTGGCGAACTAAGGTTTGGCTGTCCGATTTGGGAGTGCTCGCAACGCTAGCCCTATTGGGTTGGTGGGCGTACGCGGAAGGTTCATTCCTGCCCGTGCTAGCCGTTTATGTCGGCCCCTACCTGTTCACGAATGCTTGGTTGGTCCTTTACACCTGGCTGCAACACACCGATGTCGACGTCCCGCACTTCGATGAAGACGAATGGACCTGGGTTAAAGGGGCTTTCATGACGATCGATCGTCCCTACGGACCGGTCTTCGATTTCTTGCACCATCGGATCGGCAGCACCCACGTCGCCCATCACATCGACGCCCGGATCCCACACTACAACGCGGTCCGTGCGACCGAGGCGCTCAAAAACGCCTTCCCCGATCTCTACCTCTACGATCCCACTCCGATCCACAAAGCCTTGTGGAAAGTGGCGACCCACTGCAATGTGGTCACCAAAGCCGATGTCGGCTGGAAATTCAACGGCAAGACACGGGGCTAACTCGATAGCGAGTCAAAGCCCAATTCTCCCTGGTCGCGCCCAATCGGTGGCGTGGCCTTTCTGGAAAACATGCCGAGCGATAGGTCGCGGCGTTTCTAAACGCTGCACGATCAAAACCACGCTCCGACCAAAGGCATCAACCGCCACGCGTTAGCGTCCGGTTCAACGGTTCAATCAGCCGCCACGCGTTAGCGTCCGGTTCTGCAATCTGGGGATCACTCGTCGACTGAATAGCCGCAACGCAAATGCGTTTCAGCAATGGGCACGGCAGTTGGTGACGTCTTTTAATTGAAGAGAAGCTTGCGGCGGCGGAGCGACGCAACCACTGCGACTTTGGCAATGGGCACTCTAGAACGCCGGGGCCTATTCGTCGGAAAGAAGCTTGCGTCGGCGAGCGACGCCGCAACTGCGACTTCAAGAAAACGATGGGGGTGACAGGAATCGAACCTGCACGCCATAAAGGCACTGGATCCTAAATCCAGCGCGTCTGCCAGTTCCGCCACACCCCCAGGTGATTGGCTAATCCACCGCGTTTCCGCAGCGGAGGTCGAGAGTTTACCAAAGCGCGGCGACTTTGGTAAGGTCGGTATCGCCCCCGATTTTTCGGCTCGACTTTTGCCGCTCTCACGACAGATCCCCGTGGCATAAACGCCGCCGCCGCAAGGACTTGCATCGACAACCGGCCGATCGACTGTCGAGCAAAAAAAAGGTCAGGCTGCAATCAGCCTGACCTCGAGAGATTCGTTCGAGCTGGCAAGCCCGGCGACGGCCTGCCGCTTAGCGTTGGTTGGCCGAACTGTTGCTTTGGCGGCTGATCCGATCCTTGGAGACTTCCATGTACCGGGTCGCTTCCTCGGCGACCAAGATCGTCTCGCCAGCGGTCACTTCGGCGCGGAAGCGGTGGTGAGCAGCATTCATCGCCTTGGCGCGAACGCTCAATTTCACCTGCTCTCCCGCATCGATCCGTGGGATCGCATCGAACAACACTTGGCCGGGGACAAGTTCGCCAGCGTGTCCGGCAACCTTGATCGGTTCGATGCCGTTGCTGAACTGGGCGATCACCTTGACCCCTTCGGCGGCGAGTGTACCGCGGTTGCGGATCACGATCTCGTAGTTCACCTCTTCACCGACAGGTGCCGGAGCGACGGGGTCGTTGATCGTCAGCACGAGGTCGGCGATCGCTTCGACTTCGGTTGTCAGCGAAACGGTTGCACGCCCCGCGGCCGAACCGCGGCATTCGAAGGCCAACAGATGTGCTCCGACGCCGGCCAGTTCGCACTGGAGATCGTAATCGGCGGTCGCACCAGGTGCCATCTCGTCGACTTTCCACCGCAGGAACTCACCAACCAATTCAGCACCAGGAATACCCGACTTGTAGACAACACCTTCAGGCAGACGGAGTACGGCGACCACGTCGTTGCTGGCGGCGGTGCCGGCGTTGTTAATCTTCAAATGGTAATTCGCCAGCGTGTTGTGATATTTCACGGGAGGCCCGGTCAAAGTCGCAACCAGGTCGGCGGTCAGGACGCGAATCTTTTTAATCTCTTCGTTGCGCAGATCGTTCGCTCCGACGGCAAGGCCGTGGATCTCCAACCCGCCGCGATCTTGAGCTGTCAATTCGATCTCGAACTGAGCTTCTTTGCCCGGAGGAATCGTACCGATCCGTTGGTTCTGCGGTGTCGCCGAATTGGGCGACAGCGTGAAGGAAACGTCGTTGGCGATCCCGTTGCCGGGATTCATGACGCGGACCTTATAGACTCGCGATTCGCCGAAGACGACCTCATCGGGACCTTCGATCACCAATTTGACGCGTGGTTCTTGAACGCGGACCTGCGCGGTGCGTTGTTGAGGCAGGACAGTCCATTCGACGCCGACGTCGAACGTCTCGGCCCGTTCCGCGGCGATTCGCAGCGTCAACGTCTCGCTCTTGCCCGCTGGCAATGTATTGATCTGCCACAGCATTCGCCGTTGGCCTTGATGAGGTTCGGGTTCGACGTCGCCAGCCGTCGTTTGATGGCTGCGAACGGCAGTCCATGACGGCAACGAAGCGCGAATCATCACGCCCGGTGCGTCGATCGTCCCGTTGTTCTCGACGATGATCGAGTATTCGGCGACTTGGTTGATCTGGATCTCATCGGGACCATGCGTCAAGACGCGGATCGTCGGGATCTCGGACATCATCATCTGGCCGTTGTTGTCGCGCGGATCGATCGCGATTTCCTTCGCGGTAGGCTCGGCCTGCACCGCGGGTTGTTCGACTGCTGGCGCAGGTGTTTCCTTTGGTTCGACGGCCGCCGGGGCACTCGCTGTCCGCGCGGGAACCTGGTAGCTGCGCGATGCTGGCACACCACCGATCACCCCACGCGCGGTCGATGAACGCGTATTGGACGACCGCACGGTCGAACCGCGAGTTGTAAACTGACTTTCCGATTGCGTTTGGGTTTGCGATTCCAGGTTCAGGTGGGCATCGTGCTGGAACTGCGACTGGCCGGCATCCGATGGCGATTGCACGCTAGGTGCAGGAGCGGCAGCCGCGCGAGGCGCCGTTTCGACAATCTCCAACTGCGCCGCCGGTTCGGGCGTCGCGAGTTCGATGACTTCGGTTTCGACCGATTCCTCGGTCTGTTGCGTCGTCGTTTCGACCGATACCGATCCCGGAAGCGGTTTGCGAGGCACCGAAGGAGTTTGGCCGACGGTTGTCGAGCGGCGAGTGCTACTGCTGCTACTGCTGTCGATTGTTACTGCTTCTTCGGTCGAGAAGGTCGTGCGTCGATCGGCGCGGCGGCTGCTGGAAGAGGTCGAAAAGCTATCATCGATCGAAATCGATTGCCCCTGCGACGACGATCCGGCGCTGTAGGTCTCCACCGATTCGACTTCCACTTCGTCGTAGTTGTCGGCCTGCGGGATCGCTGCGGTCGCTTCGCGCTGCTGAGCCAACATCGCTTCACGATCTTCGGGATCGAGCAGGGGTTGCGGTTGCCCGGGTGCAACATAAGGAACCGGCGCTGGGCTGCTAGCAGTCCCCGCTCCGCTTCCGTTATAAGAACTCGACGGCGTTGGAATGAACGGCGATGGCAAGGGCTGCGACGAGTTATTCGTTGGTCGCGAGGCCGTTCGCAATTGTGGCGAGGGGGGCTGATACTGGTTCTGATTCGCCGGCTGGGAATTGTTCGATCCCCCACCAAACAAGCGGCTCAGAATCCCAACGCTCGAACCGGAACTGCGCGAACTGCGGCTGGAGTTCGAACGACTGCTTGGCTGTTTTCCAACGACCTGCCTGATCGTATTGTTTTCACCCTGCGCCGATCCGTTGGTATAGGGCTGGGCAGTCTGGCCGATTGCCGGAGCGGTGCTCAGCAAACAGGCAAACAAAACGAGTGACAGTTTCGCGAAACGTGACATGCGCACGACTCTCCGACGAGTAAAATTCAAAACCTATGGTCTCTGATTATCGGAGCCCCGACCTGTTAAATTGAATCAAATCTACGGATTGTTCAGATAACGCGGCCGTTGGAATGCTTGCAATCCGCACCTCCCCCCTTTTTTTGGTAATGGAACGATGAGTCGACGCGAACAGATCGAGGCGATGTTGAAGGATGAACCGCAAGACACTTTCTTGCGTTACAGCCTGGCGATGGAGCTGCGCAGCGAAGGGGATAACGAAGCAAGCATTCGCCAATTGGTCGAAATGACTGGCGATACGCCTCCCTATGTCCCCGCCTTCTTTATGGCCGCTCAACAGTTGGTCGATCTCGACCGGACCGACGAAGCGCGATCGATGTTGCGCGACGGCATCGAACAGGCTCGGGCTCAAGACGATGCCCACGCGGCGGCCGAGATGGCTGATTTCTTGGCGATGATCGGCGACCTGGGCGAATAGCTTTCGGGCAGACAGCGACGCTGGGGGAGACTTCGGTTCGCGCAGCGGATGGATTTGAGAAACGATGTCCAGCGAAAAATCGGAGGCGATCATTCTCCGCATCGTCCCGTTCAGCGAATCGAGCGTCGTGTTAACGATGCTGACACGGGATTTCGGAAAGATTTCAGCTCTCGCCAAAGGAGCCTACCGCCCCAAGAGTGCTTTCGAAGGCGCGATTGACCTGGGTTGCCATTGTCGCGTAGTGTTCATCAAGAAGTCCTCGGATGCCTTGGATCTGTTGACCGAAGCCAAGCTAGAACGCCGGTTTCGCGCGGCCAATAAATCCTTGCCTCAACTGTACGTTGGCTACTACATCCTCGAACTTCTGCGGGAATTGACCGAATCGGATGAACCCCATCCCGATCTGTTCGACCTGTCGTTGTGGACGTTAAAAAAAATAGATAGCGCCGACCTGATCCCCGGCGAACTATCGGACCTCGTGGCGACCTTTGAATTGCAAGCTTTAAAAACACTTGGACACGCCCCGTCGATGGACGGCTGCGCCACCTGTGGCAAGACAGTCGCCGACGCTGCGCGAGTTGCCTTTGGAATGATCAGCGGCGGTGTGTTATGTGATGCTTGCCGCCCCCGATCGCGACAGGTCGTGATGCTTTCAAAGCAGGCGCGCGATGCGATGCGACAGCGAATCGACGAACCGAGCGGACATGAACATCCAAACCAAACTCAGAAAAACCAACGAAACGGCGAACTACGCGGTGTGCTGCGTCGATATATGTCGCATCACGTCGGACATGAATTAAAGATGCCTCGATTGATCGACGGCATCGGCGGCCGGGATTAGAGAGCGCCGTTGCAAATCAAATGTTGTCAGCGACCGATTTGCCAAAGAACACTTTTTTCAGCTCAGCGACATGGAAGTCGATCATGCGAATTAATATCTACACG